>MGBV01000242.1:0-7541 GCA_001788415.1 Candidatus Rokubacteria bacterium GWC2_70_16
CGATCTCGCCGCCCGGAAGCTGCGCCACCGCCAGGCCCATGGCCTGCATCAGATCGGCCGCCAGGCCCACCGTGCGGTACTTCAGCCCCTTCAGGTCGGCCATGCTTCTGATCGGCTTCTTGAACCAGCCGAGCGGCTGGGTCGGCATCGGCATGGCGAAGAAGCTGATGATGTTGACCTTCATGATCTGGGTCTGGAGCTCGTGGAAGAGCTCACGGCCGCCGCCATTGTGGATCCAGCCGAGACCCTCGTTGGCGTTGAAGCCGAACACCGGGCCGGTGCCGAACAGGGAGGCGGCCTTGTGCTTGCCGTACCAGTACACGGTCACCGTGTGGGCGCCGTCGATCTGGCCGCCGTGCACGCCGTCGAAGACCTGGAAGGGGTGAACGACGGCGCCGCCGACCAGATAGTCGATCCTCAGCCGTCCGCCGGCCATCTCGTTGACGCGCTTGACGTAGTCCTCGGCCATTTCGTTGAACACGTCCTTGGCGCCCCAGGACCCCTGCATCTTCAGCGTGGCCGTCTGGGCGCGCGATACCTGCGGGAAGGCGATCGTGCCCGCCCCCGCCAGGGCGGCGCCGGCGAGGAACTTGCGCCGGTTCGTGGTCTTTCCATTCCCTGCTCTGGTCATGGTGGCCGTCCTCCTCAAGGTGTCGTCGTTGATCGATCGCTCCGCGTGACACGGCTACCCGCGCGGGAGCCGGCGGGCCAGGAGTACGCCGGGCAGGTCCGCCACCCCTCATGGGGCAGCTTCTAGGCGCTTCGCGTCAGGTCGGGGGAACCGATTTCGCCCGTACGGTAGGGTGGCCCTCATCCAGTTGTCAAGAGGTTTGTGGATGGCCGCCAGGCCATCGCCACCGTCTCCCGGCTCGCCGCCTCGCTCCGCTCGGGGGGTTCTCCATCTTCGCTCGCCTCGCCTCCGGCTGCGGCTCGCCGCCTCGCTCCGCTCGGGGGGTTCTCCATCTTCGCTCGCCTCGCCTCCGGCTGCGGCTCGCCGCCTCGCTCCACTCGGGGGATCTCCATATCCGCTCGCCTCGCCTTCGGCTGCGGCTCGCACAACGCCGGCGCGGATGACCTCGCCGCGGCCGGCCCGCGCCACCAGCGGCAGGGCGATCTCCAGCCCGAACTTCAACACGCCATGGACGGGGCGGCGCTCGGCCAACCGGGCGAGCCCGTTCCGGCCGCGGTCGCGGAGCCAGTGGCGCAAGCTCCAGAAGTACCAGCGGGGCTGGGCCCGGTGGCGGCACCAAGCGATGCGCCCGCCCGCGCGCCGCACCACGTCTCCGAGGCTCTGCGGCGTGAAGTGGGAAAGGTGGCGCGGCAGCTCGAGCCCGGACCAGGCGCAGCCGAAGAGGCGCGCGCCGAGCCCACCGGCATTGGGGACCTCCACGATGAGGAGCCCGCCGGGGGCCAGCCACTCGAGCATCCGGCGCGTCATGCCCACCGGGTCCGGCACGTGCTCGAGCACGTGGAAGGCCGTGACGAGGTCGAAGCGCGCCGGGGCGAAGGGGGCCGTCTGCACCTCACCCACGTGAAGCTCGTCCGCGAAGCGCCGCGCCTTGTCGGCCGCCGCGGCGTCCACCTCGACGCCGGCGGTGCGCCAGCCCAGCGCCCGCGCCACGCCGAGGGCTCCGCCCGAGCCGCAGCCCACGTCAAGATAGCGCCCCTGCCCGCGCCATGGCGGGCAGTCCCAGCTGAGGCGGCGGAGCAGAAGCCGAGCCCGGAGCCGCGTGAGCGCGCTCGCCCGCCGGTCGCGGAGCGCCTCGTAGCCGAGAGCCGTGGCCAGCGCCCACCGCACGGCCCGGACGCGCGCGGGCGACCCCTTGAAGGGGAGGCGCGGCGAGGGCTCCTGGTGGCGGGGGTAGTGGTCGGGGTAGCAGTCGGCCAGGTGGTCGTCGGCCACGCGCGGGCGCTGGTAGAGGAAGCCGCAGCCGCGGCAGCGCATCACCGAGTAAAGCCCCGGCGCCGAGAAGGCGCGATCCGGCGTGGCCCACACGGGATCGGCCGCGGCCTCGCCGCAGAGGAAGCAGGGCGCATCCACCGTCGGCAGGGGGACTGGCGCGGCCACTAGGGTGCGCCGGGCGTCAGGCGCGGGCGGGCGCAAGCCCGGGTGCCCGCGCCATGGCGATCAGCCGGGCCTTCTCCTCTCACCGCTTGGACAGGAGGAAGTGGCCGACGGCGAGATGGGGCAGGCCGGAGCGCTCGAAGGTGTCCACGGCGTCCCCGGCCGAGCACACGACAGGCTCGCCGTGGAGATTGAAGGAGGTGTTGAGCACCGCGCCCACCCCCGTGCGCCGCTCGAACTCCCGGATCACAGCGTGGTACTCGGGGTTCCACGCCTCCTCGAGGATCTGCGGGCGCGCCGTCGCATCCTGGGGATGGATGGCGGCGGCCAGCGCCTCGCGCGCCTCGGGCCGGGTCGGCATGGCAAGCATCATGTACGGCGAGCGGAGGCGCTTCGGGTTCACCAGGTAGTCGTCGGCGCGCTCGGCCAGGATGGTGGGGGCGAAGGGCATCCAGAAGTCCCGGTTCTTGATCATCCGGTTGATGACCCCCACCACCCGGTGGTCGGTGGGATTGGCCAGGATCGAGCGATTGCCGAGGGCGCGGGCGCCGAACTCCATGCGCCCGGCGCAGCGCGCCACCACGCCGTCCCCGACGAGCAGCTCGGCGATGCGCTCCTCGATGCGATCGTGGAAGGCCACCTTGTAGCGGCCCTGGAGGTTGCGGTCGCGGATCACCGCCTCGGCCTGCTCGTCGGTGACAGATGGCCCGAGGTAGGCGGAGCCGAAGGGCTGGACGCCGGCCGGCAGCCCGCGCCGCCCGCACTCCTGGAGATAGCCGAGATAGGCCGCGCCGACGGCATTGGACTCGTCCCCGCAGGAGGGGAAGGCGAAGAGGTCCTCGACCCACTCCTCGCGGGCGAGGAGCATGTTGGCCTTGACGTTCATGAAGACGCCGCCGCCGAGTGCCAGGCGCGATCCGCCGTGGCGCTGCCGCATGAGGCGCGCCCAGCGGAGCAGGGTGTCCTCCAGCAGGCGCTGGGCGCCTCCCGCCACCCAGTCGAAGCGCAGCCCGAGCGTCGCCCGGAGCAGGAGCGCGTAACGCTCGCCGGGCTTGAGCCACCGGAAGCGTGCCGGCGTCCCCTCCTCGAGATCGAAGACCTCGCGCAGCGCCTGCTCGGCCTGCTGCGCCCGCGCCTCGGGGGCATAGGGCGCGAGCCCCATCATCTTGTACTCGTGCTCGCCGAACTTCATGCCCAGCGCGAGGGTCACGAACGAGTAGAAGGCGCCGAGCGAGCCCGGCGCGCTCGAGGCCGCCTCGTGACGGACGAGATCCCACCCGCGCCCGCTGGAGGCCGTGGCGCAGAGGCCGTCGCCGGAGTTGTCGTTGGTGAGGACCAGCGCGCCCGCCTCCCGCGCGGCGGGCCCGGCCCAGCCCGAGCCGTAGTAGGCGGCGGCGGCGTGGCAGGTGTGGTGATCCAGGCACGCGATCCGGTCGGTGGACACGCCCAGATGGTCGGCGACCAGGGCCAGCCGCTCGCCCTGCGGGATGCCGAACTTTCCGCGCGAGGCGTCCATGAGGCCGAAGCGCGCCCCCAGCTTCCGCACACGCTTCCCGAGCGCGCGCCGCGGCGAGGGCCACGCGAGGCCGTAGTACTCCCTGGCGTACGCGTCGTCGTGGAGGACCCGGTTGAGCCACTCGCGCGAGGCCGCGCGCGCGCCGGCCAGGGCCACGACGTCGATCCGGGAGGGGGCGATGCGAAGCTCGGCCAGCAGGGCGTCGATCGCGCGGCGCGGATAGCCGGCGTCGTTCTTGAGGCGCGAGAAGCGCTCCTCGGAGGCGCACCCGACGACGCGGCCGTCCACGAGGACGGCCGCGGTGGCGCAGTGAGTCTCGTTGATGCCGAGGACGATCACGCGCTCTTCGAGAGCGCCCGGACGATCTCGCGGCAGAAGGCGGGCAGGTCATCCGGCTTGCGCGAGGTGATGAGGGTCCCGTCCACGACGACCTCGCGATCCACCCAGCGGGCCCCCGCATTCACCAGGTCGTCCTTGATGGAGAAGAACGAGGTCGCCTCCTTCCCCCGGACCACATCGGCGCTGACGAGCATCCACCCGGCGTGGCAGATCGCCGCCACCACCTTGCCATGCTGCGCCGCCTCGCGCACGAGCCGCACCATGGCCTCGTGGCGCCGCATGATGTCCGGGGCATACCCCCCCGGCACGATCACGGCGTCGAACTCCGCGGCGCTCACGGCCTCGGCCTGCGCGTCCACGTTCACGGGGTACCCGTGCTTGGAGGCGTACGACTTGGCGCCGCCCGCGCCCACCACCAGCACCTCGGCCCCTTCCTCCTTGAGACGGTAGTAGGGCACCCACAGCTCCATTTCCTGGTACAGGTTCTCGGCCAGGACCGCGATCCGCTTCCCCTTGAGGCTCATGTTCTCTCCTTGCGGTTCAGGATTTCCGGGAGGTCTTGGAGAAGAAGGTCCCCATCAGCGGCTGGAGCTTCTTGCTCCCGCAGCCTGGACACTTGTACTCCCCCCGCTCCCGCTCGCCGATGGTGAGGGTCATGGAGACTTCCTTCTTGCACTTCTCGCAGTAGAACTCGTAGAGCGGCATGGCAGGTCCTCCTTCGTAGCCGTCCGGTCACTTGCTGAGGCAACGGCGCCACCGACGCGCGTAAAGTATACCCCGCGGTCCCGCCGACGTGTAGAGCGCCCGGGGCGCGGGTCAAGGGGCGCCGGGCCGCCCCACGATCACCGAGAGACGCTCCCCTCCGCGCCTCAGCACGAGGGGCAGCGGGGCCTCCGGGGAGAGGGCCAGCAGCGCCTCCCTCACCGCCTGGACCGTGAGCACCGGATGCCCGTTGACCTCCACCAGCACGTCACCCGCCCTCATCCCCGCGGCCGAGGCGCGGCTGCCCGGGAGCACTCCGGTCACCGACGGCGGAGCCGACGGCCGCGCGCCGCCCGGCTCGCCCTGAGCCTCGGGCTCGCGGACGAGGAAGCCGAACTCGGCAGCGATGCGCTCGGCGGCCACCGCCTCCGGCATGGGCGCGAGCCGCACCGGGACCAGGCGGCGCCCCTCCTCGCGCCGGAGCACGGTGAGCCGCACCGTCTCGCCCACTCCCGCGGAGGCCACGAACCGCTGCAGCGCGCGCGTGTCCACGACGGGGCGGTCGGCGACGGCAACCACCAGATCCCCGCGCTGGAGCCCCGCGCCCTCGGCCGGCGTGTCCGGGATCACCTCCACGATCATGGCGCCGAAGCCTTCCCGGATCCCGTGCGCGCGCGAGATCTCCTCCATCTCCTGCTCGGACAGATCGCGGATGCGCACCCCGAGCCAGCCCCACCCGCCAGCCGCCGGGGCGAACCCGGTCCACGCCGTCACCAGGAGAACGCCCAGCGCGAGTCCAGCGCGCGCGCGCGCCGCCCGCATGGCTCAGCGGCCTCCGCGGAGACGGGCCAGGAGGGTTATCCGATGCTCGGGAGCTGCACGCCGGACAGCGCCGCGACCCGGGCCGTCACCGCTTCCGCCAGCTGGCGGAAGGCTTGCGCCTGGGCCGAGTCCGGCTGGCCCACGACGACGGGCAGGCCCGTGTCGCCGCCTTTCCGCGTCTCGATCTCGAGCGGGATCTGCCCGAGGAGCGGCACGCCGAACTCCTCGGCTACCTTCGCGCCGCCGCCTTCCCCGAAGATCGCGTACCTCTTCCCGGTGTCCGGGGCGACGAAGTAGCTCATGTTCTCCACGATGCCGATCACCGGCACGTTGAGCTTGCGGAACATGCTGAGCCCCTTGCGCACGTCGAGCAGCGCCACGTCCTGCGGGGTCGTGACCATCACGACGCCGGAGAGCGGGATGATCTGGGAGAGCGAGAGCTGCGCGTCGCCCGTCCCCGGCGGCATGTCGAAGATCAGGTACTCGAGCGGCCCCCAGGCGACGTCGCGCAGGAACTGCTGCACGGCCGAGTGGATCATGGGCCCGCGCCACACCAGCGCTTCGCGCTCGGCGACGAGAAGCCCGATGGACATGATCTTGACACCGTGCGCCTCCACCGGGAGGATCTTGTTGTCGAACATCCCGGGCCGGCCCCTGGCCCCCATCATGAGGGGCACGTCCGGGCCGTAGACGTCCACGTCCACGAGCCCGGTGGGGAGGCCGCGCTGCTTGAGCGCCAGCGCGAGGTTCACGGCCACCGTGGACTTGCCGACGCCCCCCTTGCCCGACGACACCGCGATGGTGTGCTTCACCTCGGGAATGAACTCCGCGGCCTCGGCCGGCGCCGTCTGATGGGCCGCGTGCGCGGCCCCCGCGGGCTGGGCGGCGCTGCCCATCTTCACCCGTGCCTTGCTGACGCCGGGGAGCTGGGACACGGCCTTCTGGGCGCCGCTGTGCAACGCCGCCTTCGTGGCGGGGGGCTGGGTCGTGAAGGCCAGGGTGAAGGAGATCTCGGC
Organism: Candidatus Rokubacteria bacterium GWC2_70_16; assembly: GCA_001788415.1. Lineage (GTDB taxonomy): Bacteria > Methylomirabilota > Methylomirabilia > Rokubacteriales > CSP1-6 > UBA12499. The sequence continues at coordinate 6,461 of MGBV01000242.1, forward strand.
GCCCTGGATCTGGAGATCCCGCACGAGGCCAAGACTCACGATGTCCTTGTGCTGATCAGGATCCTCGACCGAGCGGAGCGCCTGGAGCACGGCCGATTCGGTGATACCGGCGCCGGGAGATGTCGTCATGGGTCCTCTGGGGCGACGAAGGTAGTGGTTCCGAGCGAGTCAACTGGAGTATATGGGCAAGCCCCCGAACCGTCAAGCAAGCCCCCGCGGAACTTGAAAGATCCGGTCGAACCTGCTAGAAAAGGTAGATGCTTGGACCAGACGAGTTCAAACGCATCCTCGGCTGCTTCGCCAGCGGCGTGACCGTGGTCACCGCGTGGGACGCCGACGGGCATCCCACGGGGCTGACCGCCAGCGCCTTCACCTCCGTGTCGCTGAGCCCGCCGCTCGTGCTGGTCTGCGTGGCTCACACCGCCCAGAGCTACCCCGCTCTCCGTGCGAGCGAGCGCTTCGCCGTCAACATCCTGGGCTCCCACCAGGAGGCGCTCTCCCAGCGCTTCGCGGCGCCGGCCACGGGCGACGGCGGAGACAAGTTCCAGGGAATCAAGCACACGCCTGGCGCGCTCGGGCTCCCGATGCTCGAAGGCGCGCTGGCGCATCTCGAGTGCTCGACCGTGCACGCCTACCCGGGGGGCGATCACACCATCTTCGTGGGCCAGGTCGAGGCCGCCCGGTGCCAGCCCGGCCCCGGCGCCGAGCCCCTGCTCTACTTTCGCGGCCAGTACGGCCGACTTCACCCGCCAGGAGGAGTCCGCTGATGTCGATCCCGCTCTCCCGCCCCCCGATCGACGACGAGATCAAGGGGGCGGTCCTCGCCGCCATCGACTCGCGCCAGTACATCCTGGGCCCACAGTGCCGCGCCTTCGAGGAAGAGTTTGCCCGGTACAACGGCGCCCGGCACGCCGTCCTCACCAGCAGCGCGACCTCCGCACTCTGGATGACGCTCCGGGCCTTCGGCGTCAAGAGCGGCGACGAGGTGCTGGTGCCCTCGCACACCGCCTTCCCCACCGTGGAGGCCATCTGCTTCGCGGGCGCCGTCCCCGTCTTCGTGGACGTGGACGACTCCTACACG
>MGBV01000242.1:7554-33137 GCA_001788415.1 Candidatus Rokubacteria bacterium GWC2_70_16
ACGCGGCGGCCAGGGTCACGCCCCGCACCGTGGGCTTCGTCCCGGTGCACCTCTACGGCCATCCGGCCGACCTCCCTGCCGTCCGGACGCTCTGCGCCGAGCGCAGCCTCTGGCTCCTCGAGGACTGCGCCCAGGCCCACGGCGCAGCCTGGGAGGGCCGGAAGGTCGGCGGCTTCGGCCGCGCCGGCGCCTTCTCGTTCTACCCGTCGAAGAACCTCACGGTCATGGGCGACGGCGGGCTCCTCGTCACCGACGACGACGACGTGGCCGCGCGCTGCCGCAGGATCCGAGACCACGGCCGGCTCAACAAGGACGTCCACGCCGAGGTGGGCTTCAACCTGCGCTTCAACGACATCCAGGCCGCCGTGGGGCGGGTGCTGCTGCGGCGGCTCGATGCCATGAACGACCGCCGGCGCGCGCTCGCCGCGCGCTACGTCGCGGGGCTCGCCGGGCTCCCGCTCGCGCTGCCCGGCGAGAAGCCCGGCGCCCGGCACGTCTACCACCTGTTCGTGGTGCGGACGCCCCGCCGTGACGAGCTCGCCCGGTTCCTCAAGGACAGGGGCATCGCCACGGGCATCCACTACCCGGTGCCCTGCCACAAGCAGCCCGCGGTGGAGCACCTGAGCCCGCCGACCCTCGAGCGGACCGAGCGGATCGTCACGGAGATCCTCACGCTTCCCATCTCGGCCGGCCACACCGACGCGGAGGTGGACGAGGTGATCGCAGCGGTGCGTCAGTTCTTCGGAGGCTGAGGCCGCTGCGCGTCCTGCAGCTCTACCCCAAGGCGGACTTCTTCACGGGCGCCGCCATCCAGCTGCGCGCCCTGGCCTGGGGCCTCCACGCGCGCGGCCATCGCGTGGTGGTGGCGACACGCCCGAGCCCCATCTGGGCCGAGCAGTGCCGGGCGGAGGGCCTCGCGCACGCGCCCCTGCCGATGCGTCACGCCCTCGACCTGCGAAGCGTCGTGGCGCTGGCGCGCCTGCTCCGCGAGGAGCGCATCCAGATCGTCCACTGCCACAAGGGCAGGGCGCGCACGCTGACGCTCCTGGCCGGGCTCGTGGTGAAGATCCCCGTGCTCGTCCTCAACCGCGGCGTCAGCTTCCCGCTGGACCGCTGGAACCGCCTCGGCTACGCGACGCGCCGGGTGACGGCGGTGGTGGCCGTCTGCGAGTCCATCAAGCGCGGGCTCGTGGCGGCGGGCGTCCCTGCCGGGAAGATCGAGGTGATCTACTCCGGCACCGATCTCGGGCGCTTCCATCCCCAGGTGGACGGCAGCGGCATCCGCCGCGCGCTCGGCCTCGGGCCCGGGCACGCCCTGGTCACCCAGGTGGGCATCCGCTCCTGGCGCGGCAACGACGACGTGCTCGACGCCATGGCGCGCGTGCATCGCGAGGCGCCGCAGGCGAGGCTCCTCTTCGTGGGCTCGCCGCCCCCCCGCATCCCCATCCTGCTGGAGAAGGCGCGGCGGCGCGGCCTCGCGGGCGTGGTGTCCGTCCTCGGCCACCGGGAGGACATCCCCGAGATCCTGGCCGGGAGCGACGTGGTGGTGGACGCCTCCTACGCGGGGCTCGGCCTCACGGGCTCGCTGCGCGAAGCCCTCGCCGTGGAGACGCCGGTCGTCGGCACCGACCTCGAGGGGATGCCGGAGCTGATCCTCGACGGCGAGACGGGCCTGCTGGTCCCGCCGCGGAACCCCGAGGCGCTGGCCCAGGCGCTGCTCCGCGTCCTCGAGAACCCCGCCCGGGCCAAGGCCATGGCCCGCGCCGGGCGCAAGCGCGTCGAGGCGCTCTTCTCGCTGGCGACCAAGATCGAGCGCACGGAGGCGCTCTACCAGCGCCTGCTCGCCGCTCCGGGGCGCCACCCGTGACGCCGCCCCGCTACGCGCTCCTCTGGCGCCTGGCGCCATACCTCAAGCCGTACTGGCCGATCCTGGTGGTGGGCACCGTGCTGGCCCTCCTCGTCTCCGCCGCGGAGGGGCTGATCGCCTGGCTGGTCAAGCCGGCCATGGACGACATCTTCCTCAAGCGCGACCTCGTGATGCTCAAGCTGCTCCCGCTGGCCCTGCTGGGCGCCTACCTGCTCAAGGGCGCGGGCCGCTTCGGCCAGTCCTACCTCATGGCCTCGGTGGGCGAGCGCGTCATCGCGCGGATCCGGCGCGAGCTGTACGGTCACATCCAGGGCATGCCGCTGGCCTTCTTCAAGTCGCTCCACTCGGCGGAGCTGATGGCGCGCGTCGTCACGGACGTCAACCGCCTGGCCCGGCTGTCCTCCACCGTGCTCGTCATGGCCGTGCGCCAGGTGGGCACCATCGTCGCGCTCCTCGTGGTGATGTTCGTGCGCGAGTGGGTCTTGACGCTCATCGCGGTGGCGGTATTCCCCGCGGTGGCCCTCACCATCCGGGCCCTCGGCCGCCGGCTCTACCGGATCAACAAGCGCTCGCAGGAGAAGATCGCCGAGCTCAACGTGGTGCTGCAGGAGTCCTTCACCGGCACCAAGATCGTCAAGGCCTTCGGGCGGGAGCGGCTCGAGCAGGACCGCTTCGACGGCGTGAACGACCGCCTGCTCCGCCTGGCCCTCAAGGACCACCGCATCGATCAGCTCTCGGAGCCGCTCATGGAGGTCCTGGGGGCCCTGGGGATCATGGGGGCGCTGTGGTACGGCGGCTACCGGGTCATCGCCGGCGCGCTCACCCCCGGCGAGTTCTTCTCCTTCACCGCGGCCGTGATCCTCCTCTACGGGCCGGTGCGCCAGCTCTCCCGCATGGCCAACACGGTGCAGCAGTCCCTGGGCTCGGTGGAGCGCGTCTTCGAGATCCTGGACACCGAGCACGCCATCGCGGACGCGCCCGGCGCGCATGCGCTCGAGGAGTTCCGGGACCGCATCGTCTTCGAGGCCGTCTCCTTCCGGTACCCCGACGCGGAGACGGAGGCGCTCCACGACATCTCCCTCACCGTGCGGAGGGGCGAGATGGTGGCCTTCGTGGGGATGTCGGGAGCGGGCAAGACGACCCTCATGGATCTCCTCCCGCGCTTCCACGACGTCTCGTCGGGGCGCATCACCGTCGACGGGCACGACCTGCGACAGGTGACCGTCGCCTCGCTCCGGGCCCTGATGGGCATCGTGACCCAGGAGACCTTCCTCTTCCACGACTCCCTCGAGTACAACATCGGCTACGGCCGGCCGGGGGCCACGCGCGAGGAGGTGGAGCACGCGGCCCGGCTCGCCCAGGCCCACGACTTCGTCGCGGTCCTTCCGCAGGGCTACGCCACCCGGGTCGGCGAGCGCGGGGTCAAACTCTCCGGGGGGCAGCGCCAGCGCATCGCCATCGCCCGCGCCTTTCTCAAGGACCCGCCCATCCTGATCCTCGACGAGGCGACGTCCGACCTGGACTCCGAGAGCGAGTTCCTGGTGCAGCAGGCGCTGGCCGAGCTGATGAAGCGCCGCACCGTGCTCGTCATCGCCCACCGGCTCGCCACCGTGCGCAACGCCGACCGGGTCGTGGTGGTCCACGGCGGGCGCATCGCGGAGGTGGGCCGCCACGACGAGCTGATGGCCCGCGAGGACGGCATCTACCGCCGCCTCGCCGTGCTGCAGATGCTCGACGCGCCCGTCCCCGGGTAACGCGGATCATGCAGGAGCGGCAGTCGCGGACCCGGGGGGTGACGCCGGGCCTGGGCTATTCCTGGAACTTGTTGACGATGGGCAGGCGCCAGTCCTTGCCGAAGGCGCGCGGGGTGATCTTGATCCCGATGGGCCCCTGCCGGCGCTTGTACTCGTTGCGGTCCACGAGGCGGATGACGCGCCTCACCGTCGACTCGTCGAAGCCCGCGGCCACGAGGTCGGCCAGCCCCTGATCGCTCTCCACGTAGCCCTCGAGGATGGCGTCCAGCTCCGGGTAGGGCGGCAGCGTGTCCTGGTCCTTCTGGTCGGGGCGCAGCTCGGCCGAGGGCGGGCGCTCGAAGATCGAGCGCGGGATCAGCGCGCGCCCCGCCCGCGCGTTGGCGTGCTCCGCGAGCCGGTACACCACGGTCTTGGGCACGTCCTTGATCACGGCGAAGCCGCCGGCCATGTCGCCGTAGAGCGTCGCGTAGCCCACGCCGATCTCGCTCTTGTTCCCGGTGGTGAGCACGAGCCAGCCGAACTTGTTCGACAGCGCCATGAGGTAGTTGCCGCGGATCCGGGCCTGGACGTTCTCCTCGGTGAGGTCTTCCTTGAGCCCCTTGAAGGGCCGGGCGAGCGCGCGGCGGTAGGCCTGGAACACGGCGGTGATGGGCAGCCGCAGGAAGTCGACGCCGAGGTTCCTCGCCAGCCGCGCCGCATCCCGGCGCGTGCCCGCCGAGGAATACGGCGACGGCATGGTCACCCCCGTCACGTTCGCGGCGCCCAGCGCGTCCACGGCGATGGCGGCCACCAGCGCCGAGTCGATGCCGCCGGAGAGCCCGATCACCACGTGGCTGAAGCCGTTCTTCCTCACGTAGTCGCGCGTCCCGACGACGAGCGCCCGGTAGATCTCCTCCAGCCGCTCCACGGGGGCCGTCTCCCGCGGGGGCAGCGGAAGCCGCTCCCGCGCCGGGAGCGCCGGGAGCGCGATGCGCCGCGCCGCGTCCGGGCTCCGCAGCTTCTCCTTCCGCCGGCGTGAGTCGTGGAGCCGGGCGCGGAAGACCTCGTCGAGGTCCAGGTCCGCGACCACGAGCTCCTCCTCGAAGGCCGCGCCCCGGGCCACGGCCTCGCCCCTTTCGTTGAAGATGAAGGACTGACCGTCGAAGACCAGCTCGTCCTGGCCGCCGACGGCATTGACGAAGGCGAGGCAGACGAGGTCGTCGGCCGCGCGAGTGGCGAGCATCTGCTCGCGGAAGCGGGCCTTGCCCGCGTGGTAGGGCGAGGCATTGATGGTGACCACCAGCTCGGCGCCGGCCAGGGCCTGGGCGGTGGTGGGACCCGTCGGGTACCAGACGTCCTCGCAGATGTTGGCGGCGAGCACCGTGTCGCCCACGGCGAAGATCGGGCACTCGGTCCCGCACTGGAAGTAGCGGTTCTCGTCGAAGACGCCGTAGTTGGGCAGGTACTGCTTGTGGTAGGTGCCGGCATGCGCGCCGTCGTGGAGCAGCGCCGCGGCGTTGAAGATGTCGTCGCGCTTGTCCACGAAGCCCAGCACGGCGGTGATGCCCTGGCTCCGCGAGGCGACATCCGCCAGCGCCCGGAGGTTCGCCTCGATGAACGCGGGCTTGAAGAGGAGATCCTCCGGCGGATAGCCGGTGAGGACCAGCTCGGGGAACGCCACCACGTCGCAGCCCAGTGCCCGCGCGCGCCCCATCCAGTCCACCACCATGCGCGCGTTCGCCTCGAGGGCGCCGACGGTGGGGTTCACCTGGGCCAGCCCGATCCGGACCCGCCTCATGGGGCTATTCTAGTGCCGGGCCAACTAACTTCGCCATACTTCGTTCTCGGTCGGCGCGGGCGCTCAACGTACACCCACGTACGCCTCGCGCCCGCGCCTCCTTCGGGCCTCGTCTGGCTCGTTCCTTGGCCCGGCACCCTGCGGGCGCCCGCGGCGTGTAGGCGAACCTCGTTGGAGGCGCTCTAGCCCATCGGCCCCGCCTTCACCGTCAGAGTCAGGCCGGCCAGGATGAGCGCCCCGCCCACCACCGTGAAGGCTGTCAGCGGCTCGCCGAGCCAGACGATCCCCAGGACGGCGCCGGCCAGCGGCTGCACGTTGAGGAAGATGGCCGCCCGGGGCGCCGGGACGCGCTCGAGCGCGTAGTTCCAGGCGAGATAACCGAGGGCCGTGATCACCACGGAGAGGTAGAGGACGCCGGCGAGGGCTTGCCCGCTCCACACGGGACGCTGGCCGCCGTGCCACTCGAGGAGCGCGAGCGGCACCATGGCCGCCGCGCCCCAGGCGATGGACCACGCCGTGACGGCGATGGCCGAGTGGCGCAGGAGGACGCTCCGCCCGAAGAGCGAGTAGGAGGCGTAGGCGAGCCCGGAGCACACGAGGAGCAGGTCGCCCCGCCAGTGGGGTGCCAGCGCGTGGGTGAGCCCCGGGACGCCGTTGACCACCACCAGCGCCGCGCCCGCCAGAGTCATGGTCGCGGCCAGGGCCTCCCGGCGCCGGAGGCGCTCGCCCAGGAGGAGGGGGGAGAGCAGCATCAGCGAGATCGGCTCCACCGTGATGAGCAGCGCCGCGTTCGTCGCGGTGGAGCGCAGGAGGCCCCAGTGCGCGAAGGCGAAAGCGCCCGCGAACCCCAGGAGCCCCATCCAGAAGACGCGCCGATGCTCGGCGGACGACAGCCGCCGCGGATCCCGCCGGCGCGCCGCCAGCGCCACGGGGATCAGGATGGCCGAGCCGATGACGAGCCGGGCAAGCGCCAGCGCGGCCGGCCCCACGTCGACGAGCACGATGCGCGTGGTGACGTACGAGGTCGCGTAGATCAGGTTGGCGAGGAGGAGGACGAACTCGGCAAGAAGCACGGAGGCGAGGATACGCTATACTCCGCGGTGTGAAACCGAAAATCCCCTGGCTGCCCTCCGAGGTTCAGTCCGGTCAGAAAACCGAGATCTGCCCGCGCTGCGGCGCCAGCACGCTGTTCCCGTGGACGCTGCGACGCGACCCGAAGCGTGTAACCCTGCTCCGTAGGTGGGTGTGCACGGCCTGCCAGACCACGGAGGAACGCGAAGAGCGCGAGTGACGGCGAGGCGGGAGGGGGCACGGGGTTCAGCGTGCCCCCCCCTGCCCCCTCCCTACATCTCGTTGACCTGGTCGATCAGCCGGCGCAGGCGGCCGAAGTTCGCCCGCTTGAAGGGCAACACGAGCCGGGGGAGCTCGGGAAGCTCGTCCCCCTCGGCCGGGAGCGGGCCGGGCGCCAGGGTGGCGGGTCCCACGAGGATGTCGGCGAAGCGCGCGCTCAGATCCGCGACGGCGTCCGGCGACAGGGGCTGGCGCAGGCGGAAGACGAGGTGGTCCCCCACGTAGCGCTGGGAGTGGAAGACCCGGTAGAAGCGTTCGATCTCGGCGGCGGCCGTTTCCACGTCGTCGGTCATCCGGAAGATCGCCGTGTCGTCCGGGGAGATCATCCCCGCCGCCGCCATCTCGCGCTCGACGAGGTCCCTGACGCTCCGCCAGTACGTCCCCCCCGGCGCGTCCACGAGCACGATGGGCACCATGGCCGCCTTGCCGGTCTGCACCAGCGTTAGTGTCTCGAAGGCCTCGTCACAGGTGCCGAAGCCGCCCGGGAAGTAGGCCATGGCCTGCGCCTCCCGGACCAGGAAGAGCTTGCGGGTGAAGAAGTACTTGAACGTGATGAGCTTGGGATCGTCGGCGATCCAGGCATTGGCTTCCTGCTCGAACGGCAGCCGGATGTTGAGCCCGAAGGAGCGCTCGCGCCCCGCCCCTTCCTGGGCGGCCCCCATGACGCCGCTCCCCGCCCCGGTGATCACCATCCAGCCCGCCCCGGTCATCCGCTTGCCGAAGTCGTAAGCCTGCCGGGAGACCGGGTGGTCGGCGGACGTCCGCGCGGAGCCGAACACGGTGACCTTGGGCGCGTCCCGGTAGGGCCCGAACACCTTGAAGCCGTACCGCAGCTCCTTGAGCGCGGAGTTCGTGATCTTGAGGTCCATCACCTCCGCCCCGTCCTCGAACAGCTTCAGGACGCTGGTGAGCATCTCGGCGTAGAGGCGCCAGCTGGCCTCGGGCACGCGGAGCTGCTCCAGGAGGACGTCCAGCTGGCGATTGGCTTCCTCGGACTGCAGGTGGTAGCGGCGCTCGGCGGTCATGGCCAGAGTATACACGGGGCGCGCGGCCCCGCCCGCGCGTTCGGCGCCCGAGCGTCAGATCTGCTCGGCGAGCCAGCCCCGCAGCCGCCGCGCGATCTCGTCCCGCACGCGGCGGAAGACGCCGAGCCGCTCCTCGTCCGGTCCCGACGCGGCCGACGGGTCGTCGAGGCTCCAGTGGGTGCGCGACGCCGCGGCGTGCCGGCCGATATCGATCCCCAGGTCGGCCAGCGCGCGGACCGCGAGCGGATGCACCCGCGTGGCCTCGGTGCCGGCGCTGGCGACCGCGACCCGGTCACCGGCCAGATGGCGGAGGAGCCCCGCCGCCATCTGGCTCCGGGCCGAGCTGTGGGTGCAGCGGAACAGGACGCGCCAGGGCGTCACGCCGCGCCCGCCGCGCGGGGGGGCTGGACCGCCGGCGCGCTGAACCAGTCCCGGGTCCGGTTGCAGAACGAGCACACCGACAGCATAACCGGGACCTCCACGAGCACCCCGACCACCGTCGCAAGGGTCGCGCCAGAAGTCAGGCCGAAGAGCGACACGGCCGTGGCGACGGCCAGCTCGAAGAAGTTGCTGGCGCCGATGAGCGCCCCGGGCGCCGCCACGGCATGGCGGACCCGGAACCAGCGGGCCAGCCCGTAGGCGAGCCCCGAGTTGAAGTAGACCTGGATCAGCAGGGGGACGGCGATCAGCACGATGTGCAGGAGCTTGCCCAGGATCACCTGTCCCTGGAAGGCGAAGATGAGCACGAGCGTCGCCAGCAGCGCGGCGACGGACACGGGGCGCAGGCGTGCGAGGAACACCTCGCTGAACCAGACGGGGCCGCGCCGCCGGAGCACGAGCGCCCGGGAGGCAGTTCCCGCGGCGAGCGGGACCACGATGTAGAGCCCCACCGAGTACAGGAGCACGTCGTACGGCACCGTGATGCTGGACACCCCCAGCAGGAAGATGACGATCGGCGCGAAGGCGACCAGCATGATCAGGTCGTTCAGCGCGACCTGGACGAGCGTGTAGGCCGGATCGCCGTCGGTGAGGTAGCTCCAGACGAACACCATGGCCGTGCACGGCGCCGCGGCGAGGATGATGGTCCCGGCCACGTACTGATCCGCCAGCTCCGGCCCGAGGATACCGGCGAAGAGGCCCTTGAAGAATACCCAGCCGAGCGCCGCCATGCTGAAGGGCTTGACGAGCCAGTTCACGAACAGGACGATCCCGAGCCCCCGGGGCTCGCGCCCCACGTCCCGGATGGCGGCCAGGTCCACCCGGAGCATCATCGGGTAGATCATCAGCCAGATCAGCGCCGCGATGGGGAGGTTGACGCGGCTCACCTCCCAGCGGCTCAGGAGCCCGACGAGGCCGGGGCTGGCGGTGCCGAGGGTCACGCCGGCGGCGATGCAGAGCGCAACCCAGAGCGACAGGTACCGCTCGAACCAGCCGAGCCGCTTGCGCTCCCCTCCCCCGCTCACGCCGCGGGCTTGCGGGCCCGCACGAAGGCGCTCATGAACTTCCCCTCCACCTGGGACGCGATGGCGTCGGCGTCGATCCCGGAGCCCGCGAGGAGCTCCCGCGCGTCCTCCACGCGGTAGACGCGCGTGGGCTCCACCTCGATGGCCTCGAAGCCCGCCTTGGCGAGCTTGGCGCGGTATTCCGCGTCCTCCAGCGCGCCCGCCACGCACCCCATCCACAGCTCCACGCTCCGCCGGATCTCGACCGGGACCTCGCCGCGCACGACGATATCCGAGACCGCCAGGCGCCCGCCCGGCTTGAGCACGCGGAAGGCCTCCGCGAGCACGCGGTCCTTGTCGGCCGACAGGTTGATGACGCAGTTGGAGATGATGACGTCCACGGTGGCGTCCGGCAGGGGGATCTGCTCGATCTCGCCCTTCAGGAACTCCACGTTCTCGACGCCGGCCTTCCGCTGGTTCTCCCGCGCCAGCGCCAGCATCTCGTCCGTCATGTCGAGCCCGTAGGCGCGGCCCGTGGGCCCCACGCGGCGGGCCGAGAGGAGCACGTCGATGCCGCCGCCCGAGCCCAGGTCGAGGACCGTCTCGCCAGGCTTGAGCTCGGCCAGCGCCGTCGGGTTCCCGCAGCCGAGCGAGGCGGCCACGGCCTCGGCGGGCAGGGCCGCGGTCTCGCCGGACGCGTACAGGTTCGAGGTGATGGGATCGCACTCCCCGCGCGAGGAGGCCCCACCGCAGCACGAGCTCCCGCTCGAGGTCACGCGCAGCGCGGCCTTGCCGTACTTCTCCTTCACCAGCTCCTTGATCTCCCGCTCAGCCATCGGTTGTCCTCCCCTGTGTGGCCGGCCCGCATGGGGCCGGCGGTTGTTCCCGTTCCGGTCAGCAGCAGGCCGTGAGCAGTCGCACCAGCGCGGTGGCGGTGTCCCGCCTCACGGCATAGTAGACGTAGCGCTCGTGCCGGCGGCTCTGCACCAGCCCTGCGCGCCGCAGCACGTCCAGGTGGTGGGAGAGCGTGGGGCCGGGCACCTCCACCGCCTCCTGGATCTCTCCCGCCGGCACCTCGCGCCCCGCGCGGACCAGGAAGAAGAACACCTGGAGCCGCGTCAGGTGGGCCAGGGCCTTGAAGGCTTCCACGTGCGCGGGATTGGCCTCCAGCTTGGAGAGCGGCAGCGGGGCCGTCGATTTCATATTTTGAAATCTATACAACTATCGAATCGCTGTCAAGGGGCTTGCGCGGGGACCGGTCCCGGAGGCTACCAGCGGCGCGACTCGCCCAGCGTGAGGATCCAGGCCCGGGCCGGGTCGATCCCGCGGCGTCGGGCCTCGGCGAGCATGCGGCCGGGCGGCTCGTCCAGCGGCTCCTCGGCGAGATCGAACGTGCCCCAGTGGATGCCGAGCAGGGTGGTGGCGCGCAGGTCGAGGAACGCCTGCACCGCCTGCTCGGGGGTCGTGTGCACCCGCTCCATGATCTCCCGGGGGACGTACGCGCCGATGGCCACGGCGGCGAGGTCGAACGGCCCGAGCCGCTCGCCGGCGGCCCGGAAGCCGTCGAAGTACCCGCTGTCGCCGCCGAAGTAGAGGCGCCGGTCGCGGCCGGCGACGACCCACGAGGCCCAGAGCCGCTGGTTGGTGTCGGCCGGGGTGCGGCCGCCGAAATGCTGGGCGGGAACGCTGTGAAAGGTCACGCCCCGGTGCGTCCGGGACTGCCACCAGTCGAGCTGCTCCACCCGCGTGATTCCCCGCTCCTCGAGCCAGGGCCCGAGCCCGAGCGGCACCAGAAAGAGCGGATCGTGCGCCGCCGCCAGCCGCTTCACGGTGGACAGGTCGAGGTGGTCGTAGTGGTCGTGCGAGATCACGACGACGTGGATCCGGGGCAGGTCCTCGAAGGCGAGCCCCGGTGGGCTGAGGCGCCGGGGTCCCGCCCAGGAGACGGGACTGGCGCGCGCGCCCCAGTGCGGGTCGGTGAGCACGTTGAGGCCGTCCAGCTGGACCAGGAGCGTCGAGTGGCCGATCCAGGTCACGCTCGGATTGACCGCGCCCTCGCGCAGCGCGCGCCCGTTATTGGGCATGCGCGGCGCCTCGTAGCTCCGCGCCGCGACGGTGGTGCCCCAGAGGCGGCGCACGAAGAAGCTCCAGCGGGTCCACCCATCGGGCCGCCTGAAGGCGGGATCGGGGTTCCGGAAGCCCCCCTCGACGTGGTGAGCGGGGCGGCCAGGGAGGGGCTCCCTGCCCACCCCGGCGCATGCCGAGACGAGACCGAAAACGCCCAGAGCCAGGAAGGCGATCGCGGCGCGATTCACGAGGTCCGAGTGTACCCCGCGCGTCCCCTCCCGCCTAGCGCCGGGCCAACTGACTTCGCCATGACTCGCTCACGCTCGCCCGAGTCCCATGTCTGCTCGCCTCGCCTGCGGCTGCGGCTCGCCAGACCACGTTCTCGGTCGCCGCGGATCCTCGACGTACACCCACGTACGCCTCCGGTCCGCGCTGGCTCGCTCCGCTCGCCGGGATATCCATGTCCGCTCGCCTCGCCTGCGGCAGCGGCTCGCCGTACGGGGCCTCGTCTGGTTCGTCATTTGGCCCGGCGCCCTGGGGGCGCCCGTGGCGTGTCGGCGACGCTGGTTGGAGGCGCACCAGCCGTCCCGTCGGGGGCCCGCGGGGCCGCGCCGTGGGGCTCGGGCAGGAGCCCGAGGAGCCGCAGTCGCTTGCGCAGCGTGTTGCGGTTGATGCCGAGCAGGCGGGCGGCCCTGAGCTGGTTGCCGCCCGACAGCGCCAGCGCGTGGCGGAGGAGCGGCAGCTCCGCGCGCGCCATCACGGCGCGGTAGAGCCGTCCCCGCCCCTCGGCCCCCTCCCCGTCGACGAGACCTCGCAGCGCGCTCGAGACGAGGCGATCGAACTCATCCGCCAGATGCTGTCCGCCCATGCCGGAAACCCTCCTACAGCTTGCGCAGATCCAGGGGGGGGAGCCCGAGCAGGCGTCCACGGCAGAGCGCCCAGAGGCGCTCGACAGAGCCCTGGAGCGCCGGCGCCGTCGGCGCCAGCAACCTCGCCAGCACACCGCCGCGGGCCAGCGCCGTCACGCCGTGACGCAGCTCTCCCCCAGTCGCCGCCAGCGCGGCGCGCAGGTCGTCCACCAGAGCCCCCCAGTCCCGGGCCGAGGGTGACAGCGCCGCGAGCGTCGCCATGTAGGCCATCCCCTCGGCCCCGCCCGAGCCCCGGGGCCAGCCGCGTCGCGCGTCCCCGGCGTCGAGGCGGACCCGCTCGACGAGGAGCGGCCCGCGCGGATCGCTCACCACCGTGGCGATGTCGAGCGCGCCGAAGCGCCACGCCTCTCCGCGAGCCGCGCGGCCCACGGCCCAGGCGTCCAGCAGGATGGCTGTCGCATCGTCGGCCAGGACGATCTCGGTGCTCTGCTCCAGCCGCGCCCCGGGGGACGGGATCAGGTGGTCCGGCAGGTACTCGAGCGCGGCGCCGGCGCCGACCGTGGCCCTGAGGCGCTGCATCGCCGGCGCCGCGGCCGTCCGGTACACGCGCGTCGCCGCCGGAGTCGTGAGGCAGACGCGGGCGCCCGCCCCGACGGACACCTCCGTGTCGAGCCGGTCGCCGCCGAGGAGCCCGCCCGTGGGGTTGAGCAGCATCAGCGTGGCGACACCGGTGCCGTCGAGGTCCATCGGCTCCAGCGCCTGGAGCGGCAGCGTGAACCGGCGCTCCGTCAGCACCGTCGTCGGGCCGCGCCGCTCGAAGCCCAGACGGAGGCTGCCGTCCCGACCCACGCGCCGCGGGAGGCGGGCGCCCGCCGCGGCTCGGTCAGGGCTCGAAGAGCAGGTCGCGGCGGATCCAGTCCACCACGGTGCCGGCGCCGGTGCCGTCACGGAGATTGGTGAAGACAAAGGGGCGGTCTCCTCTCATGCGCCGGGCGTCGCGCTCCATCACGGCGAGGTCGGCGCCCACGTACGGGGCGAGGTCGATCTTGTTGATGACGAGCAGGTCCGAGCGGGTGATGCCCGGTCCCCCCTTGCGCGGGATCTTGTCGCCCTCGGCCACGTCGATGACGTAGATCGTGGCGTCCACCAGCTCCGGACTGAACGTGGCCGCGAGGTTGTCGCCACCGCTCTCCACGAAGAGCAGCTCGAGGGCGGGGAAGCGCGTCAGCAGCCGGTGCACCGCCTCCAGGTTCACCGAGGCGTCCTCGCGGATCGCCGTGTGCGGGCACCCGCCCGTCTCCACCCCCACCACCCGCTCCGCCGGCAGCGCACCGCGGCGGATGAGGAACTGCGCGTCCTCCTGGGTGTAGATGTCGTTGGTGATGACGGCCAGGTCGTAGCGGTCCTGGAGGCGGCGCGCCAGCGCCTCGACCAGCGCGGTCTTGCCCGAGCCCACGGGGCCGCCGATGCCGATCTTGAGGGGGCGCGGGACGGCGGGGGTGCCGCTCATGACCGGAACAGCCGCATCTCGAGCCCCTCGTGGCGGATGCCCGCCAGCTCGATCCCGGGGGCGAAGCTCCACATCCCGGACGGATCGCGCGCCGCGGCCTCGCGCGCCAGTCGCTCGATCACGGGATGGAGCCGCCACAGCAGGCGCTGGCCTTCGAGCTGGCCCATGGGCAGGAGCCGGAGCGCGGCGCCGACCAGCAGGGCGGTCGTCGAGTAGAGGAAGGCGGCGGCCGTCTCCTCCGGCTCCCAGCCCAGCGCGCCGGCAGCCATGCCGAAGGCGACCGCGTGATGGCCCGGAGCGCCTCCCGCGTCCACCGCCGCGAGATACCCCTGGAGCAGGGGCGCCGCGGTGAGCGCGGCGGCCACGCGGAGCGTCTGGCGACCCATCTGGCGGCTCCCCTCCCGGAACTCGCGCACGCTCTTCATGGCCTCGAGCGTGTCGTCGAGCCCGCGGCAGGCGGAGAGGTCGCCGCCGGCGAAGGCGCGCCGGGCCGCCGCGGCGGCCGTCGCATCGCATGGCCCGGCCGATCCCTCGAGCTGGCACCCGAGGAACTGCTCCACCCCGGCCGCGTCGGCCACGGCGCCGGACTGGCAGAGCGCCTCGAGCCCGAAGGAGTGGGCGTAGCCCCCGGTGGGGAAGGCGCTGTCGGCGAAGTGGAGCAGCGACACGAGACGGGCACTACTCATGCGTGTGCGGAATGCGCTCGTGGGCGTGGCCGTCCAGCGGCCTCTGCCCGGCCTCGCGGCGGTGGCCGCCGCGACCGACGGGATCGAACACCGCCTCGCGCCGCTCCCACGGCACCCCGAGCCGCGTCAGGAGCTGCTCCATGGCCGTGTCGTCGGGAACCAGGAGCGCGTCGCCCTCGAGCGCCAGCGGGAAGTGACGGTTCCCCACGTCGAAGGCGATGCGGATGGCCTCGTCCCGCTCGCGCGGCAGGACCGCGAGCACGGGCTCGGGCCGCCCCTCGACGGCGAGGTACCAGTCCGCCTCCACGGCAAGGACATCCCCCGGACGGAGCACGCTCCCGGTGGGCAGGGCCAGCGCCACCTCGCGGCCCCGCGTGGTGCGCGCACGCTTGCGGGTCCAGCGCCGCTCCTCCCAGGAGAGATGGAGCGTGTCGCGCTCCTTCCCCGCGAGCGCCCCGGCGCCGACGTGCAGGTGAGGCTCGGTGATGACGAGCATGGTCAGAAGAGGAAGTAGCGCTGGGCCATGGGGAGCACGCTCGCCGGCTCGCAGGTGAGGAGCCGACCGTCGGCCCGCACCTCGTAGGTCTCGGGATCCACCTCCATGCGCGGGCAGTAATCGTTGTGGAGCATGGCGGCCTTCGTGAGGCCGCGACAGCCGCGGACGGCGCTCACGAGCCGCCTGAGCCCGAGCCCTTCCGCGACGCCCCGGGCCAGCGCCGCCTGGGAGAGGAAGGTCACGGACGTGGCGGAGAGCGCGCCCCCGAAGGCGGCGAACATCGGCCGGTAGCGGACGGGCTGGGGCGTCGGGATCGAGGCGTTGGGGTCGCCCATGGCCGCCGTCACGATGAGGCCGCCCTTGACCACGCACTCCGGCTTGACGCCGAAGAAGGCCGGCTTCCACACCACCAGGTCCGCGAGCTTGCCGGCCTCCACCGAGCCCACCTCGTGGGCGATGCCATGCGCGATGGCCGGGTTGATCGTGTACTTGGCCACGTAGCGCCGGGCCCGGACGTTGTCCGCGCGGCCGTCGCCGGGAAGGGCCCCGCGCTGCTGCTTCATCTTGTCCGCCGTCTGCCAGGTCCGCAGTATCACCTCGCCGATGCGCCCCATGGCCTGGGAGTCGGAGGAGAGCATGCTGATGGCGCCAAGATCGTGCAGCACGTCCTCCGCGGCGATGGTCTCGGCGCGGATGCGCGACTCCGCGAAGGCCAGGTCCTCGGGGATCCGCGGGTCCAGGTGGTGGCAGACCATCAGCATGTCGAGGTGCTCGTCCATGGTGTTGACCGTGAACGGCATGGTCGGGTTTGTGGAGGATGGCAGGCAGTTGGGCTCCCCGCAGACGCGCAGGATGTCGGGCGCATGCCCGCCCCCGGCGCCCTCGGTGTGATAGGTGTGGATCGTCCGCCCCTTGAAGGCGCGGATGGATTGCTCCACGAACCCCGCCTCGTTGAGCGTGTCGGTGTGGATGGAGACCTGCGTGTCCGTCTCCTCGGCGATCCCGAGGCAGGTGTCGATGGCCGCCGGGGTGGTGCCCCAGTCCTCGTGGAGCTTGAGCCCGATGGCCCCGGCCTCGATCTGCTCCCTGAGCGGCTCGGGGCGCGAGGCATTGCCCTTGCCGAGGAAGCCGAGGTTGATGGGCAGCCCCTCCGCGGCCTGGAGCATGCGCTGGATGTTCCACGCCCCGGGGGAGCAGGTGGTGGCGCTAGTGCCCGCGGCGGGCCCCGTGCCGCCGCCGAGCAGCGTCGTGAGCCCCGCCGCCAGCGCCTCGTCCACGAGCTGCGGGCAGATGAAGTGGATGTGGCTGTCGATGCCGCCCGCCGTGACGATCCGCCCCTCGCCGGCGATGACCTCGGTGCCCGCGCCGATGACGAGCCCCGGCGTGACCCCGGCCATGATGTCGGGGTTGCCCGCCTTGCCGACGCCGACGATGCGCCCGCCGCGGATGCCGATGTCGGCCTTGACGATGCCCCAGTGGTCCAGGATGAGCGCATTGGTGATGACGAGGTCGAGCGCGCCCTCCCGCGCGGTGGCGCGCGCGGACTGCCCCATGCCGTCGCGGATCACCTTGCCGCCGCCGAACTTCACCTCGTCGCCGTAGACGGTCAGGTCCCGCTCTACCTCGATGAAGAGCCCGGTGTCGGCCAGCCGGACCCGGTCGCCGACGGTGGGCCCGTAGAGATCGGCGTACTGCCGGCGCGGGATCCTGAGGGTCATGGCCGCGGGTCCCCCGAGCCGGCGAATCCCTCGCGGGCCGCGCGCGCGACGGCCGCCGCGCGCGCCTCCGCCCCCACCGGCCCCTCGGTCAGCGCATTGAGCCCCCACACCTCCCGCGCGCCGGCAATCTCCACCAGGCTCACCTGCTTGTCGTCGCCGGGCTCGAACCGCACCGCCGTGCCCGCCGGGATGTTGAGCCGCATGCCAAAGGCCAGCGCCCTGTCGAAGCGGAGCGCCCGGTTGGCCTCGAAGAAGTGGAAGTGCGAGCCCACCTGTATGGGCCGGTCCCCGGTATTCGCCACCGTGACCCGGACCACGCGCCGGCCCGCATTGGCCTCGATGTCCCCGTCCCCCAGCACGTACTCCCCCGGAATCATCGAATGGGCCGATGAATCGTCACGAGCTTGGTGCCGTCGGGGAATGTCCCCTCGACCTGGACCTCTTCCACCATCTCGGGAACCCCCTCCATGACGTCCTCGCGGGACAGGATCGATATCCCCTGGGCCATGAGGTCCGACACCGACCGCCCGTCGCGGATCCCCTCGAGGACCTCGGCGGTGATGAGGGCCAGCGCCTCCGGGTAATTCAGGCGCAGTCCGCGCTGCCGGCGGCGGCGGGCCACCTCGGCGGCGACGAAGACGAGGAGCTTGTCCTGCTCGCGTGGGGTCAGGTGCATGGTCTCCTCAGACGGTGAGATGCTCTCTGACGGCCTCGTGCCGGAGGTCGGCCGTCGCGCCCCGGGACACGATGGTCCCCTTGCGCATGATGGCGTAGGAGTCGGCCAGTCGCCAGGCGAACTCGAGGTACTGCTCCACCAGCAGCACGGCGATCCCCCGCGCCTTGATCCGCTGGATCGCATCCTCGATCTGGAGGATGACGGAGGGCTGGATCCCCTCCGTGGGCTCGTCGAGGAGCAGGAGCCGGGGGGAGGCCAGGAGCACGCGCGCGATGGCCAGCTGCTGCTGCTCGCCCCCCGACAGCACGCCGCCCTTGCGTCGCAGCAGCGACTTGAGCTTCGGGAAGAGCTCGAACACCTGCTCCAGGTCGTGCTCCAGTCCGTTGGGCGCCGCGCCGGGCCGGCGCCGCTTCCCCATGAGCCCGATGCGCAGGTTTTCCGCCACCGTCAGGCCCGGGAAGATCTCGCGCCCCTGGGGCACGTAGCCGATGCCGCGGGCGGCCCGCTCCTCCGGCCGCCGGCCCGTCAACTCCTCGCCGGCGAAGCGGACCCGCCCCGAGCGTGCGGGGAGCAGCCCCATCACGGCCTTGAGCAGCGTGGTCTTGCCGACGCCGTTGCGGCCCATGAGACAGACCACACCGCCCTCGGGCACCTCCAGCGAGACGTCCCACAGCACCTGGCTCTCGCCGTAGGCCGCGCACAGCTCCCGGACCTCAAGCGCCGGCGTCACGGCTCCGCCCCAGATAGACCTCCATCACCCGCGCGTCCTTCTGCACCTGGTCGACGGGCCCCTCGCAGAGCACCGCGCCCTCGTGCAGCACGGTCACGGTGCGCGCGATGCTGCGGACGAACTCCATGTCGTGCTCGATCACCAGCACCGCGCGCTCGCCGGCGATGGCCTGCAGCAGCCGGCCGGTCCGCTCCGTCTCCTCGTCGGTCATGCCCGCCACGGGCTCGTCCACCAGCAGCAGCTCGGCGTCCTGCACCATGACCATCCCGATCTCCAGCCACTGCTTCTCGCCGTGGGAGAGCCCCCCGGCGCGGTCGTCGGCCTTCCCGGCGAGCCCGATGCTGTCCAGCGTGCGCCGGATCCGCTCCATCTCCCCCGCGTCCAGCCGGGCGCGGAGCGTGGCGAGCACCCCCTTGCTCTTCCGGGCCAGCGACAGCTCCAGGTTCTGCTGCACCGTGAGATTGGCGAACACGGACGGCGTCTGGAACTTCCGCCCGATCCCCAGCGCCGCGATCTCGTTCTCCCGCCGGCCCACGAGGTCGGTGTGCCGTCCGAAGATCACCCGGCCGGCCGAGGGGGTCACCTTGCCGGAGATGACGTCGAGGAGCGTCGTCTTGCCCGCCCCGTTGGGGCCGATGACGACGCGCAGCTCGCCGTGGTCCATGTAGAAGTTCAGCTCGCGGAGCGCCTTGAAGCCGTCGTAGTCCACCGTGACGTCCTCGAGATAGATGATGGAGCCGCGGGGGGAGGCGGTCATGTGTCTCGCCTTACTCTGGAAGAGTCCGCGTTGCGGTTGGGCCTCTTCGCCCAAGGGCTCATCGGGGCGCTTTCTTATCTCGCCTTGCTGTGGAAGACTTCGGGTCGCGGTTTGGCCTCTTCGCGCCTCCGGCGGTCTCTCCCTCACGCTTGAACGTGGAGGAGTCCGCGTCGCGGTTGGGCCTCTTCGCCCTTGCTGGGCTCATCGGGGCGCTTTCTTATCTCGCCTTACTGTGGAAGACTTCGGGTCGCGGTTTGGCCTCTTCGCGCCTCCGGCGCTCATCGGGGTGCGGGTGCAGCCCATGGCGTCTCACCCCCCCGAGGCGGCCGGCGAGGCGGCGGAGGGCGCCGGCGAGGCCGTCGGGGAAGAAGAGCACCACGCCGACGAACAACCCGCCGAGCACGAAGAGCCAGAGGTCCGGGTACGAGGTGGTGAGCACGCTCTGGAGCCAGCTGACCCCGAAGGCGCCCAGCACCGCCCCGCCGAGGGTGCCGCGCCCCCCGACGGCCACCCAGATGATCATCTCGATGGAGGGCAGCACCCCGATCTTCGCCGGCGTGATGATGCCCACCTGGGGCACGTACAGCGCCCCCGCCACCCCGGCGAGCGCGGCGGAGACGACGAAGACGAACAGCTTGAACGCCGCCGGCGAGTACCCCGAGAAGAGCACGCGGGTCTCGCTGTCGCGGATGGCCACCAGCACCTTGCCCGCCGGGGAGCGCGTGATCCAGCGGCAGAGGAGATAAGCGCCGCCGAGGCAGACCACCGTGGCGACGTACAGGCCACGCTGGGTCCCCGGGTCGCCGAGGGAGAAGCCGAAGATGGTCTTGAAGCCGCTGAGACCGTTGGTGCCGCCCAGGTTCAGCGAGTTCCGGTTGAACATGAGCCAGGCCGACAGCGCCAGCGCCTGGGTGATGATCGAGAAGTACACGCCGCGGATCCGGCTGCGGAAGGTGAGGTAGCCGAAGGCGAAGGCCACGACGGCCGGGACGGCGACCACCGCCAGCAGGGTGAAGGCGGCGCTGTGGAACGGGCGCCAGAAGAGCGGCAGCTCCGTCACGCGGTTCCACACCATGAAGTCCGGCAGCGCGTTCCGGTACACGCCCTGCGTCCCGATCTCCAGCATCAGGTGCATGCCCATGGCGTAGGCGCCGAGGCCGAAGAAGACGCCGTGCCCCAGCGACAGCACGCCGGCGTAGCCCCAGATGAGGTCGATGCCGAGAGCAAGGATCGCGTAGGCCAGGAACTTCCCGAACAGGTTCAGGGTGAAGTCGGCGACGCGGAACGGCGACTCCGCCGGCAGCAGGTTCAGCGCGGGGAGCCCCACGAGGAGGAGCGCGCCGACGGCCACGAGCCCCCAGCCCTCACGCCTCGGCATGGCGCCCCTTGACCGCGAAGAGTCCCGAGGGCCGCCGCTGGATGAAGAGGATCACGGCGACCAGGATGAGCACCTTGCCGTACACGGCCCCCAGCGACGGCTCGATGACCTTGTTGAGTCCGCCGATCCCGACGGCGGCCAGGATGCTGCCCAGGAGCTTGCCCACGCCTCCCGTGACGACCACCATGAACGAGTCCACGATGTAGTTCTGACCGAGCTCGGGCCCCACGTTGCCGATCTGCGTGAGCGCGCAGCCGGCGAGCCCGGCGAGCCCGGCGCCCAGCGCGAAGGTGCCCGCGTCCACCCAGCGGGCGCGCACGCCGAGGCAGGCCGCCATGCCGCGGTTCTGGGTCACGGCGCGGATGCGCAGCCCCGCCGCGGTCCTGAAGAGGAGCAGGTACATGCCGCCGACGCAGACGGCGGCCAGGACGATGATGAAGAGGCGGTTGTACGGGAGCTGGACCCCCACCGCCACGGGGATGCCTCCCGACAGCCAGCGCGGGGCGGTCACGTCCACGTTGGCCGCGCCGAACCAGCCCCTGAGCCCTTGCTGGATGATCAGGCTCACGCCCCAGGTGAGGAGCAGCGTCTCCAGCGGCCGGCCGTAGAGGTGCCGGATCACGCCGCGCTCGAGCGCGAACCCGGCGGCGCCCGCCACCAGGAAGGAGAACGGGAGCGCGGCGAGAAAGTAGTAGTCGAACGATCCCGGCAGATGCGCCCGGAACCACCCCTGCATGACGAAGGTGGCGTAGGCGCCCAGCGCCATCAGCTCGCCGTGGGCCATGTTGATCACGCCCATGAGGCCGAAGACGATGGCCAGCCCGAGGGCCATCAGCAGCAGGATGGAGGAGAGCGAGAGCCCCTGGAAGCCGAGCTCGACGGCCGTGGTGACGAGGCTCCAGCGCTCGATGCGCTTGACCGCCTCCGCGGCCGCCTGGCGCACCGCCGCGGCCGATGCCCCCTCAGCCGCGACCTCGCGCAGCCGGTCCAGGGCGCCGACGCTGCGCAGCGCGCCGAGCCGGGCGGCCGCCATGGCGCGCGCGGCGTCCTCCCCCACGCTGAGCCCGATGAGGGCCAGCGCCTCTTCCATGGCGTGACGCGCCCACCGGTCGCCCTCCCGCCCCAGCGCCTCGGTGAGCGCGGGGACGGCGGCGACGACCCCGGCATTGCCCATCTTGGTGGCGGCCGCTCGCCTGACCTGGGGGTCGGGGTCGGCCAGCTGGCTCCGGCCGGAGAAGGCGTCGATGAGCGGACGCAGCGCGAGCCTGAGGCTCCGCCCTGCCGAGACCTCCTCCAGCTCGGCGAGGTCCACCAGGAGCGGCTTGCCGTCGGGCCCGGTGATGGGCTCGCGGCCGTAGGCGCCGAAAAGCGGCACCAGGGTGCGCTCGCCCTCGGACACCTTGTCTCCCACGATCACAGTTTCGCGCCGGCCGGGGCGCGCCCAGACATGCACGCTGCCCTCCCGCAGCGCCTCGAGGAGCGGCAGGATCTTCCGGTCGCCCGTCCGGCCCAGGGCCACCGCCGCCGCCTCCTGGACAGCCGGGTCCTTGCTCGCGACATCGGCCAGGTGCTTCGCGAGCTCCGCGGCCGGCGCTGCCGGCGGCGGGGCGGCGGCGGCTGCCGGGGCCGCGAAGGGCCCCGGCAGCAGCGCCACCGCCAGGAGCAGCGAGCGGAGACCTCGGAGCATGATCCCGGTCTTATGCCTTCTTCTGGTACGTCCCCTTCTGCTTCACCCAGTCGCAGCCCTTGTCCGGGCTCGTGTACTGGCTCCAGGGCTCGGCTCGGACCAGCCCCTTGGAGCGCGACACCACCTTGAACTGGCCGTCCTTGAGGATCTCGCCGATCAGCACCGGCTTGTAGGTGTGATGGTTGGCCTCGTCCATCTTGATCTTGCCGCCGGGCGCGAGGAACTCCTGGCCGTACACCGCCTTGCGCACGGCGTCCACCTCGACGCTCTTCGCCTTCTCCGCGGCCTGCTTCCAGATGTAGACGCCGAAGTAGGCCGCCTCCATCGGATCGTCTGTGACCCGCTTGTCGCCCCCCGGCAGGCTGTGCTTCTTCGCGTAGGCCTTGAAGGTCTGGACGAACTTCCTGTTCTGCGGCGTGTCCACGGACTGGTAGTAGTTCCACGCCGCGAGGTGGCCGACCAGCGCCGAGGTGTCCATGCCGCGCAGCTCGTCCTCGGCCACGCTGAAGGCCATGATGGGCGCGTTCTCGCTGCGGAGCCCCTGGTTCGCGAACTCCTTGTAGAAGGGCACGTTGGAGTCCCCGTTGATCGTGGAGAGCACCGCCGCGTTGCCGCCGGCGGCGAAGCGCTTGATCTTGCCGACGATGGTCTGGTAGTCCTGATGGTTGAACGGCGTGTACTCCTCGGCGATGGAATCGGCCGGGATGCCCTTGGCCAGGAGGAAGGCCCGGAGGATCTTGTTGGCCGTGCGCGGGAACACGTAGTCGGTGCCCAGCAGGTAGAACTTCTTGTACCCGCCCCCCTCCCTCGACATCAAGTACTCGGCCGCCGGGATCAGCTGCTGATTGGGCGTCGCGCCCGTGTAGAAGACGTTCCTCGAGCACTCCTCGCCCTCGTACTGCACGGGGTAGAAGAGGAGCCCGTTGTTGTTCTCGAAGACCGGGAGCACCGACTTCCGGCTCACGGATGTCCAGCAGCCGAAGGTCACGGCCACCTTGTCCTGCAGGAGGAGCTGCTTCGCCTTCTCGGCGAAGAGGTCCCAGTTGGAGGCCGGATCCACGACCATGGGCTCGATCTTCCGCCCCAGCACGCCGCCCTTGCCGTTGATCTCCTCGATGGCCATGAGGACGACGTCGCGGAGCGAGACCTCGCTGATGGCCATGGTGCCCGACAGCGAGTGCAGCACCCCCACCTTGACGGAGCCGCCCCCCTGCGCCTTGATGATGGCCGGGAAACCGAGCCCCGCCGTCGCGCCGGCACCGACGATCGCTGCGGTCTTGAGGAAGTCCCTGCGTGAATAGCCCTTCATGCCCTTCTCCTTTCCCGTGACAGGTTCGTGTGGTCTCACGGCGTCACTGCCTGTGGTCCCGGACGACGCTGTCCGTGGAACGCAACGACAGGAGAGAGCAAGGGCTGTGCCGCACCGCCCCGATCAGTCTTCTCGCGCAATTACGGCGATCCGGCGCGGACGCACGCCGGGGAGGGCTGCTCGAACCGTGGGCAGTCGGCGGGGGCTGCCGCGCAATGCGGCAGCGGGGATCTCGACCCGCGGCCCTCGCGCTTGGCGCTGCCCGGCCCGGGCTCGGGCCGCGCCGGGGGCACGGCACGGTCTCAGCTTGCGCTCGGGTCGATCACCCTCAGCTCCTCGAAGCCTTCGCGGTAGAAGCCGCGATCCCGGCTGAGGAGCGCGTCGGCCTGCACGGCGGCGTGCGCGCCGATCAGGAAATCGGCAATGACCCTGCCCCGGGATGCGCGCGGGGCCCCGCGGCTTCGCCTCCAGAGCCGTCCGGCCAGCGCGGCGGCCTCGGGGGTGATCGGGTCGAACCGCACCCCGAGGAGCGCGAGCGATTCCCGGAAGGCGTCGTCGGACGGGAAGTGCGCCCGGACCTCGGCCCACACGACCTCGCAGGCCACCAGCGCGCCGGCATCATAGGCCGACCGCAGCGCCTCTCGAGAGCGGCCGCCGAAGCGGGGATCCGCCCCGAGGACGTCGAGGAGCACGGAGGAGTCGACCGCGGTCCTCAGGGCTTCCTCGCGGGCACCCGGCGTCGGGCGGGCCGGCCCGACAGGGGCCGGGGTCCCCGCATGTCATCCAGCAGCGCGTCCACTGGCTTCGGAAGCGTGATGCGGCCGAACACCCGATCCACGGGGTGCGGGCCGGGGCCGCCCTTCCGGAGCAGCACGCCGCCCTCCGTGAGCTCGAACTGGACAGGCGTGCCGGCCATGAGCCCCAGGGTCTCCCGGACCTTCGCGGGCAGGGTGATCTGCCCCTTCGACGAGACTATGCTTTTCATATGTCAAGGATCAGTCTCTTTACGTCAGCTGTCAAGCATCCCGATCCGAGACAGGGGGCGAAGGCGGCAGCGGGGCGCTACCGGGTGGGGTGCGCCTGGGTGATGTCTTCGGCGAGGAGCAGGGTCCGGGCAATGTCGGCCATGGGCTTGCGGGAATCCATGGCGGCTTTCTGGATGCGGCGGAAGGCCTCGGGCTCGCTGAGCCCGAGCCGCGCCATGAGGAGTCCCTTGGCGCGCTCCACGAGTCTGCGCGCCCCCAGGGCCCGCCTGAGAGCCTCGTTCTCCCGGCGCACGGCGTCCGTCTCCCGGAACCGGGACACGGCCAGGTCCAGGGCCGGGCCGATCTCCACCGGGCGGAGCGGCTTGGCCAGGAAGCCGAGCACCCCCGCCTCAACGGCCCGGCTCCACACGGGCGGCTCGGTACGGCTCGTCACGAGCACCACCGGGCAAGGGGCTTCGGCCGCGATGCAGCGGGCAGCCTCGATCCCGTCCCCGTCGGAGAGCCCCACGGCGAGCACCGCCACGTCGGGACGGTGCCGCGTCACCAGGGCAACGGCCTCCCCGGCCAGACTGCCGTCCCCCACGACCCGCCCGCCGGCGGCCGCGATCGCCTCCGCCAGCGCGTTCCTCGAGGGAGCGTGATCGTCCACGATGACGACTCTCCAGCGGGGACTCACGGTGACCATGGAGAGCAAGCGGAGTGCCAGGAGCAGCGCTGGGAAAACGTGGGGCTGGGCGGCGCGGCCGGGCCGCCCCTGCTCAGTACGCGGTCATTTCTCGCCCGGCCGCCCATTGCCTGAGCAGCGCCCCCCTCACGCGCCTGCTCCCGGCGCCTCACCGCCGCCGGGAGCAGGGCTCAGCGTGGACTGCGGGCGCTCAGATGTCGTAGTAGAGAGCGAACTCGTACGGATGCGGGCGCAACCGGATCGGGTCCACCTCGTTCTTGCGCTTGTACTCGATCCACGTCTCGATGAGATCCGGCGTGAACACGTCGCCCTTGAGCAGGAAGTCGTGATCTTTCTCGAGCTGGTCGAGCACGACGTCCAGGGATCCCGGCAGCTGCTTGATCTTCTTGGCCTCGGCGGGCGGCAGCTCGTAGAGGTCCTTGTCCACCGGCTTGCCCGGGTCGATCTTGTTGGCGATGCCGTCGAGCCCGGCCATCACGCAGGCCGCGAACGAGAGATACGGGTTGCAGGTCGGGTCCGGCGTCCGGAACTCGATGCGCTTGGCCGCCTCGGACTTGCTGTACATGGGGATGCGGATGGCCGCCGAGCGGTTCCGCTGGCTGTACACCAGGTTGATGGGCGCCTCGTAGCCGGGCACCAGCCGCTTGTAGCTGTTGGTGCTGGGCGCGATGAAGGCCAGCAGCGCCGGGGCGTGCTTGAGGATGCCGCCGATGTAGTGGAGGCAGGTCTTGGAGATGTCGGCGTAGCCCCCGCGCTCGTAGAAGAGGTTCTTGCCGTTCTTCCAGAGCGACTGGTGGGTGTGCATGCCGGAGCC
>MGBV01000243.1:0-19714 GCA_001788415.1 Candidatus Rokubacteria bacterium GWC2_70_16
GGCCGAGATCCTCCCGGCCGAGCGCATCCCGGAGGGGCCCTTCGGCGAGTTCACCGGCTACAGCCTGGGCGAGCGCCAGCGCGAGGTCGTCCGCGTCCGGGCCATCACCCACCGGCGCGGCGCCCTGTTCCAGGACATCACCGTGGCGCATCTCGATCACATGCTGCTGTCCACCATCCCCATGGAGGCCAACCTCTACCGGGCCGTGCGGGCCATGGTCCCGTCGGTGCGGGCCGTGCGGGTGCCGGGGCCCTTCACCTGCTACGTGTCCATAGAGCAGCGGCTGCCCGGCCAGGCCAAGAACGCCATCCTCTCCGTGCTGGGCGCCGATCTGTACATGAAGCGCGTGGTGGTGGTGGACCAGGACGTGGACGTCTTCGACGACCGGCAAATGACCTGGGCCGTCGCAACGCGCTGCCAGCCTGACCGCGACATCACCATCATCACCGCCGCGCGCGGCTCGGACCTCGACCCCTCCACGCGCGAGGACGGCTACACCGCCAAGTGGGGCGTGGACGCCACGGCGAAGCCATCTCTGGCGGCCTATACGCCGCGCCACCGCGTGCCGCCCGAGGTGTGGCAGCGGATCAACCTGAAGGACTACCTGCCCTGATGGCTCTCGCGGAATCCCGTGAGACCCGGGCCCGCCGGCGCCCCCTGCCCTCCGCGCCCGGGCCGTGAGCGAGAACTTCGCGGAGTTGCTGGACAGGAGCGCCCGCGCGGCGCCCGATAGGCCCGCCCTCGTGTGGGAGGGCGGCGCGCTCACGCGGGCCGAGCTCGAGCTGCGGGCGGGGGGCGCCGCGCGGGCGCTACGCGAGCGGGGCGTTCGCGCCGGGGACAGGGTGGCGCTGTCACTGCCCAACGGCTGGCCCTTCGCCGCCGCGCTCTGGGGGGCCTTGAAGCTCGGCGCCACCGTCACGCCGCTGAACCCGCGACTCACCGGGGAGGAGCGCGGGAGGATCCTCGGCGATCTCCGGCCAGTGACCGTCATCGAGGACAGCGTGGACGCGCGGGCGCCGTGGCCGAGCGCCGAGGCGAGCGCGCCGGCGCTCATCCTCTACACCTCCGGCAGCACCGGCCAGCCCAAGGGAGTCGTGCTCTCGCATTCGGCGCTGGTCTTCGCCAACCGCTCCTGGATCGGGCCCGTGATGGACCTCACGGCAGCCGACGTGGTGCTGGCGGCGCTGCCGCTGTCGCACTCCTTCGGCCTCAACGGCGCTCTCCTCGCCCCACTCCTTGCCGGCGCCGCCGTGGCGCTCCTCGATCACGTGACGCCGGAGGCCGCGCTCGCCGCCATCGCGCGCCACCGCGTCAGCGTGTTCCCCGGCGTGGCCACCATGTTCCGGCGCATCCTCGACGCGCCGGCCTTCGCCGCCGCCGACCTCGGAAGCCTCCGCGCCGCCGTGTCAGGAGCAGCCCCATGCCCCTGGGAGCTGGCGCGGGAGTGGCGCGAGCGCACCGGCGTCAGGATCATCCGCGGCTACGGCTCGACGGAGCTGTTCCGTCCCATCTCGCACCTCGCCGGCGATCCCCGCGAGGAGGCCGAGGCCGTGGGGCGCCCCGTGCCCGGCGTCGAGATCGCCGTCGTTGACGACGCGGGAGCCCCCGTGCCGCCGGGCGGCGTGGGCGAGCTGCGGATCCGGACACCCGCCGCCATGGAAGGCTATCTCCACCGGCCGGAGGAGACGCGCGAGGTCCTCGTGGACGGCTGGTTCAAGACGGGCGACCTCGTCATCCTGTCGCCGGAGGGCTACGTCAGCGTCGTGGGGCGGAAGCGGGAGCTGATCCTGCGGGGCGGCTACTCCGTCGTGCCGGGCGAGGTGGAGGCCGCGCTCCTCGCCCACCCGGCCGTGGCCGAGGCGGCCGTCGTCGGCGAGCCGCATCCCGAGCTGGGCGAAGAGGTGGCGGCCTTCGTCACGTTGCGCCCGGGCGCATCGAGCGGCCCCGAGGACCTCATCGCCCACTGCAGGGCGCGGCTCGCCGCCTTCAAGTGCCCGCGCCGGGTGCGGATCGTCGCGGAGCTCCCTAGGAGCGCCACGGGGAAGATCCTCAAGAGCCGGCTCAGCTGAAGATGCTCTCGGGCAGGAAGGCCGAGACGATCCAGTGGGGCGCGTCCACGATCTCGCTGATCTTGAGGTCCACGGCGACGCTGGAGACGATGTAGGCCTCCTCGCGCGACAGCCCGCGCTCCTCCACCAGGTGCTCGATCATGTAGCGCGTGGCCTGCTGGGCCGCGGCGAAGAGGTCGGGGCCATGCGCGGTCGTCGCGAACCACGGGCCGCGGTGGGTGCCCGGGGAGAGCGTCCCGCTCACGCGGAGCCTCGGCTCGGGCAGCCGCCGGCCCTCGTCGAGGCCGAAGCGGAGCGTGACCTGCGCCATCATCTCCACCGCCGTCACGCACACTTCACCGTCCCCCTGGGCGGCATGGGCATCCCCCACGCTGAAGAGCGCGCCCTCCACCCATACGGGCAGGTACAGCGTCGAGCCGGCCGTGAGCTGCTTCACGTCCATGTTTCCGCCGTTCTTCCGGGGCGGCATGGTGCTGTGGCCCCCCGGCTCGTCGAGCGCCGTCCCCATGACCCCGGGGAAGGCCTCGATGGGCACGGCGATGCCGCGCCCCATGCGCGCGTGGCGGCCGTCGGAGAGATCCCAGATCTGGAGATACGGCTCGGGGAAGTCCGCTTCCGGCAGGAGCCCGCGGCCGGGACGGATGGCCGTCCAGCCGAAGGAGGCGGCGGGTCTGACCTCCAGCACTTCCACCACGAGCACGTCCCCCGGCGCGGCGCCTCGAACCCTGACGGGGCCCGTGAGCGGGTGGCCGCGGAAGGGCCCGCGCCCCAGGACGTCGGCGTGGGTGGAGGCGGGCGCGTAGTAACCGTCCGAGGCGTCGCGGGTGTCGAAGACCACGGTGTCGCCGGGATCGATGACGAGGCGCGGGGCGATGGCGTTGTTCCACTCCTGGTGGACGAGGCCGGCATCCAGCCGATGCGTGCGCGTCACGGCTCGAGGCCCCACGTGAACACCCGTGCAGGAGTGACCTCGACGACGACCGAGTCCGACTCCTCGAGCGCGGCCTCGTCGGGGTACTGCGGGTACTTCGCGTAGAGGAGGCGCCGGATCCGCCTGAAGGCGGGACCCCGCTCGATGAGCCGCGGCTTGCCCTGGACCATCACGCCCTTGAGCCCGGACCATTGTTCCGTGTACAGATCCACGGTGAGCGCGATCCGGGCATTGGCTCTCAGGTTGAGCACCTTCCGGCCGTCGCGGCCCGAGGCGAAGTAGATCTTCCCGTCGGTGACCACGTGACAGACCGGCACCACGTGCGGCATGCCGCCGGGGCCCGCCGTCGCCACGCGGCAGACCCGCTCCCAGCGGAGCAGCGATTCCACGCGCTTCGTGAGCCTCACAGGGAACACTTATGCCCCAGCGCGGGGGCGTGCGCAAGGCATTCAGCTCACGCCCCGCCTCTTGGGGGTAGAATACGGCGCGGGCAACGCGACATGTCCTTCACCGAGGAGTGCTGGCGCAGCATCGGCGACATCTACGCGGCCATCCTCCGCCACCCGTTCGTCGTCGGGCTCACCGACGGCTCGCTGCCGCGCGAGAGCTTTCGCTTCTACGTCGTGCAGGACGCCCTCTACCTGCGGGACTTCGCCCGCGCGCTCTCGCTGGCCGCCGCCCGCGCGCCGCGCGAGGACTGGATCATCATGCTCAACGAGCACGCGGCCGGCGCGCTCAGGGTGGAGCGCGCGCTGCACGAGAGCTTCTTCCGCGACTTCGGCCTGAGCTCGGAGGCCGTGGCCGCCACGCCCCTGGCGCCGACCAACCTCGCCTACACCAGCTACCTGCTGGCCGTGGCCCACGGCGGCCCCTTCCACGAGGCGCTGGCGGCGCTTCTCCCCTGCTACTGGATCTACTGGGAGGTGGGGCGGGCGCTGGAGCGACGCGGCTCCCCCGATCCGCTCTACATGCGGTGGATCGCGACCTACGCCTCCGAGGAGTTCGGCGGCGTGGTGCGCGCGGTGCTGGAGGCGGCCGACATCACCGCCGCGCAGCGGGCTCCGGCCGGGCGGGAGGCCATGCGCCGCCACTTCGTCACCACCAGCCGCTACGAGTGGATGTTCTGGGACATGGGCTACCGGCGCGAGTCGTGGCCGGTCTGAGGAACCCCGCATGATCCTTCGCGAAGACAAGAACGACGTCGCCGTGCTCACGCTCGCTCACGGCAAGGTCCACGCCCTCGATCTCGATCTCCTGCGCGCGCTGGAGGAGCGCCTGGGGGAGGTGGAGGGCTCCGCAGCCCGGGCCGTGGTCCTGACGGGGAGCGGCTCGGTATTCTCCGCCGGTGTGAACCTCGTCAGGCTGCTCGAGGGCGGCGCGGCATATCTCCGGGACTTCCTCCCGGCGCTGACCACCTCCATGAGCCGGCTCTTCTTCTTCCCGAAGCCCGTGGTGGCCGCGGTGAACGGGCATGCCATCGCGGGCGGCTGCGTGCTGGCCTGCGCCTGCGACCACCGTGTCATGACCCGGGGGCCGGCCACCATCGGCGTCACCGAGCTCTTGGTCGGGGTGCCGTTCCCGGCCATCGCGCTGGAGGTCATGCGCTTCGCCCTGCCGCCCCAGCACTTCCAGGAGGCGCTCTACACCGGCCGCACCTGGGGCGTGGAGGAGGCGCTGCGCCGCGGGCTCGTGGACGAGGTGGCGGAGGCCCCGGCCCTCCTCGAGCGGGCCTGCGCGGTGGCCGGCGCCCTCGGCGCTCTCCCGCCGGCCACCTTCCGCCTCACCAAGGCGCATATCCGCCAGCCCGCGCGCGAGCGCTGGGAGTCGAGCCGCGCCCGGATCGACGCCGCGGTGGGCGAGATCTGGGCGGGCGCGCCGGCCCGCGAGGCGATGTCTGCCTATGTTCGGCGCACGCTCAGGAAGTAGCCCGGCGCCGGCGCGCACGATATGTGGACACAAAGAGTGACCAGTCGTACAATTCCCCCATGAAGACGGTGCCGGCGGCGAAGTTCAAGGCGCAGTGTCTCGCGCTCCTGGATCGGGTGACGCCCGAGGGAATCGTCATCACGAAGCACGGCAAGCCCGTGGCGAAGCTCGTGCCGGTGGACACCGCGCCCGCCGCCCTCATCGGGAGCCTGCGGGGCAAGATCCGGATCAAGGGCGACATCCTCTCCACCGGGCTCCGGTGGGATGCTCAATCTCGACACCCACGTCCTTCTCCACGCGCTCGCCGGTAGACTGACCCGCCGGGAGCTGGCGACCCTCGAGGACGACTCGTGGAGCATCGCGAGCATCGTGCTCTGGGAGATCGGCAAGCTGGCCGACCTGGGACGGATCCAGGTCGACCTGGACGATGCGGAGCTGATCCGGGCCCTGGCCCGGATCCATGTCTGGCCCCTCTCGCTGGACGTCTGCCGGGCCATCCGAGGCCTGGATTTCAGGGGCGATCCCGCCGACGAGATTATCGCGGCCACGAGCGTGGTCCACCAGGTGCCCCTGCTGACGAGGGATCGACGCATCAGGGCCTCCAGACGGGTGCCGCTGGCGCGCCGGTGACCGGGCCTGTCCGCCACTTCGAGGACTTCCATCCGGGCGACGTGATCGAGCTCGGCAGCCGAACCATCAAGGGGCTGAGCCTGCTGGGCCGCCGTCCCGCCTGAGCGCCGGGGCCGGGCGCGAGGTGTGCGTTGACCGGCCGCCGACTCCTGTTGTAGATTCTGTCGCATGACAAAGAGGAAGAAGACGGCGAAGGCAGCGAAGAAGACCACCCAGAAGGCGGCGGGCAAGACGCCTGCGGCGAAGAAGGCACCCGCCGCGAAGAAGGCGCCGACGGCCAAGCCGAAGCCTGCGGCACAGCCGGCCCGGCCGGCGGGGTCCTCGGCGGGCGGCCCGGCCCAGCGGGCGACCTACGCGCCCCAGCCGCTCCAGGGCACGGGCTGGGCGCCTTTCAGGTACCCGCCCCAGTAGGCGGCCTCCGCGCTCCCCGGCCCACGCGGCGGCCGGGGAGCGCGCGGGCCAGCAGCGCCCGGGCGGCCTGACGCATGAGCCCCCGCCCCTCGGGGCCCTGGCACACCACCACTCCGGCCACGGCCAGCAGTCCTCCCACGAGCTGAAGCGGGGCCAGCCGCTCGCCCAGGATCAGCCAGGACAGGAGCACCCCTGAGAGCGGGACGAGGTTGGTGAACACCGCGGTCCGCCCCGCCCCGACCCGCTTGAGCCCCGCATTCCACCAGAGGAAGGCGAGCACCGTGGCGCCCACCGCGAGGTAGCCGACACCGCCCCAGGCCTGAGCCCGCGCGGCGGCCAGCGCGGGCCAGGGGCGCTCCAGCAGGGCCACTGGGATCAGCAGCGCCGTGCCGATCAGGATGCCGTAGGTGAGGGTGGCGGCATTGGAGACCCGCTCCATCGTCACCTTCGAGACGTACGAGTAGATCCCCCAGCACGACCCGCCCAGGAAGAAGAGCAGGTCGCCCAGCACGGTCATCGTCCCGACGCCCTCGGCCAGGCGCCCGGGCTGGACGAGGAGCGCCACGCCCGCCACGCACAGCAGCGTGCCGAGGACGAACCCGTGGGGGAGACGATCGCCGCCCATCCGCGCCGCCACCAGGTTGGTCGAGATGGCGCCGGCGGTGGGCGGGATGAGCGCGCCGTGGGCGGCGGGAGCGAACAGCAGCGCCGAGAAGAAGAAGGCGTGGTTGAGGAAGGTCCCGAGGAGCCCCACCCAGAGGAGCAGGACGAGGTCGCGCCGGGCGAGGGAGCGCGGGTCGGGGAGCTGCCGCCGGAAGATCGCGACGAGCAGCACCCCGGCGAGTCCATAGCGCAGCACGCCCGCGGTGAAGGGCGCGATGTCGCGGACGACGAGCTTGCCCGCCACCGCCGTGGCGCCCCAGAGGAGCGTCGTGAGCAGGATCAG
Organism: Candidatus Rokubacteria bacterium GWC2_70_16; assembly: GCA_001788415.1. Taxonomy (GTDB): domain Bacteria; phylum Methylomirabilota; class Methylomirabilia; order Rokubacteriales; family CSP1-6; genus UBA12499. Next base: position 6,914 of record MGBV01000243.1, read on the forward strand.
GGCGTAGACGCGTGCGAGGGGCTCTCTGGATGTCATGGGGCGGACGCCCGGAGGCGCCCCGTCGAGTGTGCCACGGCTTCGGGCCGATCTGATAGGCTCGTGCGCGTGACGACGCGGCTCTCGGGCGGGGCCACGCCCCGGGGTGAGTCGTCAGCGGAGGGCGCGGATCACCAGGAAGACGCCGAGGACGGTGAGGAATCCCAGCACCGCCCGGTTGAAGGTGCGCTGGTTCATCCGGTCCTGCACGCGCAGCCCCAGCCAGAAGCCGCCAAGGGCGGCCGCGGTGGCGCCCACCGACAGCGCGGCCAGCCGCGGGGTCATCATCCCGGCCGCGGTCACGGCCACCAGCTGTGTGGCCTTGTAGACCACGAAGGACAGCGAGGTGGAGCGGACGAACTCGGTCTTGTCCATGCCGAGGGCGTAGAAGTAGATGAGCAGCAGCGTGCCGGGCACATTCGTCACCCCGCCGACGACCCCCGCCAGGAACCCGACGCCGGGGGAGAGCGCCCGCTCCCAGACCGGCGGCACGCGGGGCGAGAGCCCCGTCGCATTGATCGCCGCGAACACGAGCACGAAGCCGCCGAGGATCAGCAGGGCCTGGCGGTCGGCAATGGACCGGAGCAGATGCGTGCCGAGGAAGGTGCCGGCGATCCCGAAGGCATAGAGGAGGGCGTGACGCCGGAGCGTGGCGCCGAGCCCGGGCCGGCGCAGCGCCTGGATGGCGTCCATGACGAGGTTCGGCAGGATCAGCACCGCGATGGCCGACTTCACGTCCATGAACAGCGCCAGCACCGGGGTGGACAGCGTGGGGAAGCCGAAGGCCACGGCGCCCTTGACGAAGGCCGCGGCGAGGACCGCGAGGATGCTCACCAGCACCGCCGGGGCCCCGCTCGCTCCCGCCTCCGGCGTCACGCGGTGCGCGCCCCGTCGGCCGTCAGCGCGCGGTGCGGGTCCAGCAGGTCGCGGAGCCCGTCGCCGAAGCGGTCGATGCCGGGCGTCGACGGTGGCGCGGGCCTCAGCCGGCCGCTGGGCCATCCCGGGAAAGATGCTGTAGGCGTAGGGCTCGCCCCTGTTGACCGCGTGGTTGACGTCCCGGCGCGCGCGCGCCGCCATCCATCTGGAGGAAGGTGACGCGAAGGATCTTGGTGGCCGTCACCCGCGCCGGCCCCGAGGCCTTGATGGCAAGGATCTGGCCGGACGGCACAGCCCGGATGGGGCACTAATAGCACGGCCTTCCCGCCTTGGCCAGGCAGCATCGCGCTCCCGGGCGGGCGGACCCCGGCTCCCGGGTTCGCGTGGACATGGCGCGGGCAAGCTGTCAGGGATGCACCGGACGGGCACAGGCAGTTGACCGCCCCCCGCCTGCGGGTAAGCTCGGCTCACGCTGCACCGCCGCAGTGAACCGGCCCCGCCGCTCGGAGGCCCGGGATGAAGTGCCCGCGCTGCCACGCACAGAACGACCCGAGATCTCGCTTCTGCGAGGAGTGCGGCGCCCGTCTGGAGCTGACGTGCCCCGGCTGCGGCCAACCCGTCGGCGTGGGCAAGAAGTTCTGCCGGACCTGCGGAGTGGCGCTGGCCACGGAGCCGGGCCCCGTCACCTCGCCCGCCGTCTACACCCCCAAGCACCTCGCCGAGAGGATCCTGACCTCCCGGAGCGCCCTCGAGGGGGAGCGCAAGCAGGTCACGGTCCTGTTCGCCGACCTCAAGGGCTCGATGGAGCTCCTGGCCGACCGCGATCCCGAGGAGGCGCGCAAGATCCTCGATCCGGTGCTCGAACGCATGATGGAGGCCGTCCACCGCTATGAAGGCACGGTGAATCAGGTGTGGTGGCCGTCTTCGAGGATCTCCACTGGATCGACGCCGACACGCAGGCCTTCCTCGACCGGCTGACCGAGAGCCTTCCCACCTCCCGTCTGCTGCTCGCCGTGAACTACCGCCCCGAGTACCGGCACGGCTGGGGAGCGAAACCCTACTGCACGCAGATCACCATCGATCCGCTTCCCGACGAGAGCTCGGAGGAGCTCCTGCGCGCCCTGCTCGGGAGCGGGCCGGACCTCCAGCCGCTCAAGCGACTCCTCGTGGAACGGACCGAGGGCAACCCGTTCTTCCTCGAGGAGTGCGTCCGCACCCTGGTGGAAACCGGCGCCCTCCAGGGCGCCGCCGGCGCCTATCGCCTCGCGCAGGACGTCGGCCACGTCCAGGTGCCCCCCACGGTCCGCGCGGTCCTTGCCGCCCGGATCGACCGGCTTCCGCCCGGCAACAAGCGCGTGCTCCAGGCCGCCTCCGCCATCGGCAAGGAGGTCCCGCTCGCGCTTCTGCAGCCGGTCGCCGGCCTGTCCGAGGAGGAGCTGGGACAGGTCCTCAAGCGGCTCCAGACAGGCGAGTTCCTCGACGAAGCCCGGCTGTACCCCGAGATCGAGTACAGTTTCAGGCACGCGCTGACGCTCGACGTCGCGTTCGGAAGCCTCGTGCGTGAGCGTCGCCGGGAGCTCGACGCCCGCATCGTCGAGACCATCGAGCGCCTCGATCCCGATCCATCCGCCAGGCAGGTCGAACGGCTGGCGCATCACTCGTTTCGCGGCGAGGTGTGGGACAAGGCGCTCCGCTACAGCAGCGAGGCGGGAGCCCGGGCGTTCGCGCGGTCGGCCCACGAGGAGGCGCTCCACCATGTGGATCGGGCCCTGGAGGCGCTGGCGCAGCTCGCCGACGCGCCAGAGCAGAAGACGCTGGAGCTGGAGCTCGTGACCCAGCGAGCCGCGGCACTGCGCGCGCTCCGCGGCTACGCCGCGCCCGAGGTCGAGAAGGTCTATCTCAGGGCCCGCGAGCTCTGCCGGGACGTGGGGGACACGCCGGACCGGTTCAGAATCGAATGGCAACAGATGCAGTTCTTCCTCGTCCGGGGCGATCTGGGCACGGCCAGCGAGCTGGCGGGGAGCCTGCTGGAGTCCGCGGAGCGCCGCCAGGACAGAGGGCTGCTGATCGACGCGCATCTGGCCAACGGCATGACGCGGTTCCACCTGGCCGACTTCGCCGCGGCCCGCGATCACCTGGAACGCGGGGTCGCCCTCTACCGCCCGGAGGCGGACCGGCCGAACTTCTTCACCCACGGCCAGGATCCGGGTGTCTTCTGCCTCGCGTACCTGGCCTGGGCCCTCTGGTTCCTGGGATACCCCGACCAGGCCAGGGCGCGCGCGGAGATGGCCGTGGGGATCGCGCAACAGAAGGCGCACCCCTTCAGTCATGTCTCGGCGCTCACCTTTGCCGCGCGCGTCTATCAGTGTCGCCGCGACCTCGAGAAGGTCAGGCGGGTGGCCGAGGAGATCGTCTCGCTGTCGCGGGACCGGGGCTTCGCGTATTACGAGGCACTCGGCCACATTCACCGGGGCTGGGCGGTGGTCCTCATGGAGGGGGACGAGGCCGGGTGCGCGCAGCTGCTCGACGGCTACACGGCGCTGGAGGGGACGGGCACGGTCCTCGGACTGCGAGGCGCGCTGGTACAGCTGGCGGAGGCCTGCCAGCGGCTCGGTCGCGTGGACCGGGCGCTCTGGGCGCTGGACAGGGCGGAGACCCAGGAGCAAGGGAGGGGTACGCAGTGCTGGGAGGCGGAACTGGCGAGGCTCCGGGCGGAGCTGGTCGCAGAGGGCGCGGACCGCTGGCATCGGGCGGCGCTGGAGACGGCGCGCCGCCAGCGAGCCAGGTCGCTGGAGCCTCGGGCGGCCTTGAGCCACGCGAAGGCGCTCCGTGCTCGAGGTCGCCGCGGCGAGGCGTGCGAGCTGCTGGCCGGGGTCGTCGGCGCCTTCACGGAGGGCGCCGAGACCGTCGAGCTTCGCGAGGCGCGAACGTTCCTGAGCGCGGGAGGAGGATGACATGGGTCTTGTGAATCGGGACGATCCAGTGGCGAAGGGACCCGTCACGCGGTGCCTGGACCTGCTCTCCGTCAGAGCCGACGCGCGGGCGCGGCTCGGCGAGCTCCGGAAGGCGATCGTCGGCCTCCGGCGCGCGCAGTTTCGCGGGCTCGAGCAGGTCTTCGGCCGGTACCTGTTCAAGGACTTCTACAGCGCCAGCCAGATCAAGCGGGTCACGGAGTACCTGAAGACCTACTGGTTCGACGAGAAGACAGGCTGGTGGCCGGCCTGCCAGCCCATCGCGCCGATCTACGCGCAGGGCTTGCTCCGGGGGTTGGATGCCGCCCTGGCTCCACGCGAGGGTCAGCCGCTCCCGTTCGATTCGTACTGGATCATCGGCCACGGTCGGGTGGAGATGCTCACCCTCGTGAACCCCAGGCAGGTAACGCTGCTGATCGCCACGCCGCCGCCCGTGGACCTGGCCCCCTCGGGCATCTGGGGCGAGTCCTCCGAGGCGTGGGTCACCGCGCGGCGAGCCGGGGTGACCACCGACGAGGTCGACCCGGTGACCGGCAAGAGCACCCGTGGCGACACCAGTCTCCGGGTGCGCACGTTCAGGATCCAGACCCGCAAGCCCACGCGATCCTGAAGGAGCCCCGGGGTCGTTGCTGCAGGCGGGGCGATCCGGCTCGATCCAGCCCCGGCGCTCCCAGCCTGCCCGGGCGCCGCGAAGCCCGTTGCCTCGGGGCGCCGGAAGCCCTATGGTAGCGGGCATGATTGCCAAGTTCGTCACTCTTCCCGAGATCCGACAGGCCGCCCGGCGACGCCTTCCCCGCGAGGTGTACAACTTCGGCGCCGGCGGCGCCGAGACCGAGACCACGCTCCGGCGCAACCGGCGGGCGCTCTCGCGCCTGGCCATCCGCCAGCAGATCCTCGTGGACGCCCGCGAGATCGACCTCGAGACCACGCTGCTCGACGTCCCGCTCTCCTGGCCCGTGGCCGTGGCGCCCATGGGCGGGCTCGTCCTGTTCCACCCCGAGGGCGATGTGGAGATGGCGCGCGGGGCGGGGCGAGCGGACACGCTCCAGTTCCTGTCCGGCGCCACCGGCTGGCCCGTGGAGGAGGTGGCCGCCGCCAACCCGGGTCCGAAGATGTTCCAGCTCTACCACCACGGCGATCGGGGCTGGGTCGCCGATCTGCTGGCCCGCGTGGAGGCCTCCGGCTACCTCGCTGTCTGCCTCACGGTGGACGTCCAGGTCTACGGGCGCCGCGAGCGCGACATCGTCGCCCGCTGGGATCCCCGCGCCGCCATGTCCTCGGCACCGAACCCGCGCGGCCCTGATCCCGACTACCAGGCGCGGCTCACCTGGGACGACGTGGCGTGGCTCAAGAAGACGACGCGGCTGCCCATCGGGCTCAAGGGGATCATGACTGCCGAGGATGCCAGGCGGGCCGTCGAGGCCGGCGTCGGGCTCATCTGGGTCTCCAACCACGGCGGCCGCCAGCTCGACCAGACCCAGGCCTCCGTCGAGGCGCTCCCCGCCGTCGTCGGGGCCGTGGCTGGCCGCGCCGACATCGTGGTGGACGGCGGCTTCTCGCGCGGCACCGACGTCATCAAGGGGCTCGCGCTGGGCGCGAAGGCGGTGGCCATCGGGCGCACCGTCCTCTGGGGGCTCGGCGCCGATGGCGCCGACGGCGTCGCCTGCGCGCTCGGCATCCTGCGCGCCGAGCTGCGGACCTCGCTGGCCCTCTGCGGCCGGACCAGCGTCAAGGGGCTCTCCCCCGACCTCCTCCTCCGCGTGGACTAGCAGGCTGCTGAAAAAGGCCCATCTGCTTCGTTGGCGCCCTCGGCCGCACGCTCAACGTACAGCGAGTACGCCTCGCGTGCGACCGTCGGGCGCCGCCTCGCATCTGGGCCTTTTTGAGCAGCCCTCAGGGTTCTTCCGCAGGCTCCTAGGGCGACTGGGGGCGCCGGGCACGGGAGGCGGCGGGCTCGCCCGCTGACGCCTCCGGGCGGCGATCCCGCCGCCCGGCATCCGCCGCGAGGCGCTCGTCCTGCTTGGCCCGGAGCGCCCGCACCAGCTCCTGGTAGGACGACTTCTGGATGACCCGGTCGAACTGCGTGCGGTAATTGCCGATGAGGCTGATGCCCTCGATGGAGACGTCGTAGGCGAGCCAGCGGCCGCTGGCCTGCCGCATCCGGTAGTCGATGGGAATCTCCGTGCCCTGCTTCGTGACGATGCGGGTGCGCACGACCGCCACGTCGCTCTCGGTCGCCTCCCCGAGGAAGGCGATCTTCTCCCCCGAGTAGGCCTCGATCTTCGAGATGTACGACTGCTCCAGCAGCCCGCCGAAGAGGCCCACGAACTCCTCCTGCTCCTGGGGCGTGCGGGCCTGCCAGTGGCGTGCGAGGCTGCGCCGCGTGATCTCCGTGAAGTCGAAGATCTCGCTGGCCACCTGGCGGATGGCCGTCCGGCGCTCGCGCAGCCGGCTCTCCTTCTTGAGCTCGGGATCCTCCAGGATCTTGAGCACCCGGTTCACCTGCACCTGGAGCTGGTCGGATGGCGCGCCCGCCCATGTGGGCGAGGCCCCGCAGCAGAGCAGCCCCACTGCGGCGGCGACGAGAAGACATGGGCTCCGCATCATCGGTCCCCCTCCGAACTCGATCAACGGTGCGCGACCGCGATGCCGGCGGCCCCCATCTCGATCAGGCGGCCGCCCTGGGCGATGGGCCGGAACTGCGCGAGGAGCTCATCGCGGCTCGTCCCCGGCGGGTAGAAGTACGTGGCGCGCTCGGCGCTGAGCGCGCTCGAGGCGATGACCCGGTCGGCGAACGGCACGCCCGTCATCCGCTGCGCCAGGAGCCACGAGACGCCGGGGCCGAGCTTGAAGCCCGTGCCGCAGCCGCTGCCCGCGTAGAAGACCGCGCCCCCCGTCCCGGGCACCTCGCCCTCGAAGGGCAGCTCCTCGGGGTTCATGTAGTAGGCGCCGCCCGGGATCTCGGCCGGGTTGCGCCCGAGGTGCACGCCCTGCGAGCTGAGCACCGGGAAGTGCGGCATGGCCGCGAGCAGCGAGTCGATCATCACCTGGTCCAGCCCCACCCGCATGCCGCTGAGGACGCCGCCCGCGGGTCGGTAGTCGTCGGGCTGCAGCTCGCGGTGGTGGGTGCCGAAGATGAGGCCGTCCCCCTCGGGACGGAAGTAGACGTCGCGCCAGTGGGAGATGACCGGCGCATCGGTCATCTCCACCTCCCGGTGCGCGCCCGGGGGGCCCACCCGGTAGCTCCGCTGGGCGAAGTCGTTGTCGGGCGAGTTGCGGATGAAGGGGATCTGGTGGAAGGAGGTGAAGGTGGGCATCTCCCAGCCCGCGGCCGCCCGCACCAGCGCGCCGTTGCCCCGCCCCGCCGCCAGCACGATCCGGTCGCCGCGCACGGTCTCCCGCGCCACCACCTCGCGCTCCCCGCGCTGCTGGGACCAGCGCTCGAGCACGAGGCCGGTGACCCGCTCGCCCTCCCGCAGGAACTCGGTCACCGTGGAGTAGAGGCTCACGCAGACGCCGGCCTCGAGGCAAGCCGTGAGGAAGCCGTCGAGGGCCGCGCTCCCGTCGGCGAAGCCGCCCGCCTCGTCGGCCAGCACGTGGGTGGAGTCGTCCACGTCCATGATCTTTCGCAGGTTCTCCCTGCGGCCGGCGGGCTGCGCGTCGAGGTACTCGCGGATCGGGACGATCCGGAGCGCGCCGCCGGCGCCCCCGGTGATGTGGGCGAGCTCGCCGAGTATCCCCGGGACGGCCCCCGCCGAGACGAATCGCCCCCAGCCGGTCGGGACGAAGCCGAGGGACATGGGCCCGCTCAATCCGAGCCGCGCCGTGGGATCGCGGAAGATCTCCCGCGCGAAGGCAGCCACCCGCAGCACGTCGAGGTCGGAATAGGCGATGCGGATGATCCCGCCGGTGTTGACAGTGATGCACTCTCCGGGGATGCCGTTGTCCTCCACGACGAGGACGCGGGCGCGGTGGCGCTGCGCGAGGAAATAGGCCGCCGGGAGCCCGTAGATCCCCGCCCCCACCACGATGACGTCCCACACTTCCGCGGGCAGCCGCGCGGCGCGTCCCTGGAAGAGCTGGCCGGCGGACATGGTCTCCCGCCCCTCCCGTCCTCTCACTCGATGGCCCCCGCAGCGCGCAGCCGCCGGAGCGCCGCAGCGTCCAGACCCGCCCGGCGCAGCAGCTCCTCGGTGTGCTCGCCGAGCTGCGGGGCCCTCGCCGGGGGCACCTTGTCCTGCCCCTCGACCTCGATGGGGCTCATGACCGTGCGCAGGCCCGGGGCGCCGACGCCCTCGAGGGGGACGAAGGTCCCCGTGGCCGCCATCTGCTCGTCGTCGCGGAGGTCCTCCACGCGGTTGATGGCGCCGAAGGGGATGCCGTGGGCCTCCAGCGCCGGCCGCCACTGGGCCCAGTCGCGCTCGGCGAACACCGCGTCGAGGATCGCGACCAGGGCCGGCGAGTGGGCGTGCCGGTCCGCCGCCGTGGCGAAGCGCGCGTCGGCCGGAAGGTCGGGCCGGCCCAGGGCCTGGGCGAAGGGCTCCCAGTCCTTTTCCTCGCGCAGCATCGTCAGCGAGAACCAGCGCCCGTCCCGGCACTGATAGAAGTTGATGAGGGCATTGAGCGCCCGGTCGCGCGGCGGCCGCTCCACGAAGGTGGCCCCGGCGAGCATGGCCTGGATGATCACCGAGTTGGCCCAGGCGCCGTTGGCCATCAGCGAGGTGGAGACCTTGGCGCCGCGACCCGTGCGCTCGCGCTGGAAGAGCCCCAGCATGATGGCGCCGAAGAGGGCCACGGAGGTCGGGTGGTCGCCCATGCCGGGCATCGAGGAGGCGGGCGGCCCGTTGACCTGTCGCACCAGGTCCATCATCCCCGAGCGCGCCCACCAGGCGTTGACGTCGAAGCCGGGCTTGTTGGCCTCCTCCCCCACCTCACCGTATCCGGTGAGCGAGGCGTAGACGAGCCGCGGGTTCACGGCGGCGAGATCCTCCCACGTGAGGCGGAGCCGCCCCAGCACCTCGGGCGGGAAGTTGGTCAGGTACACGTCGGCGCGGGCCACGACCTTGAGCAGGGCCTCGCGCCCCTGCGGGACCTTGAGGTCCAGCGCCAGGCTCTTCTTGTTCCGCGAGTCGAGGAGCCACGGGTAGTTGTGCTCGGAGAGGGGCATGCCGGGGATCCTGACGAGGTCGCGGTACGGGTCACCCCCGCGCAGCGGCTCGACCTTGATCACCTCGGCGCCGAAATCGCCCATGATGGTGGCCGCGGCGGGGCCGGCGATGAAGCTCCCCACGTCGAGGACCGTGATGCCGTCGAGGATGCGTCCGGCCATGCCCCTGGGCTCCTCCGAGCCGGTCTCGTGCGGAAACGTGGCCGCGAGTGTAGCAGCGCGGCTGCGCCCCATCAAGCCGCGCCGTGACCGAGGAGCGCGCGCGGGCTCAGCCGCCGGTCTCGCCGTTCACCAGCCGCGCCAGCCGGTCGAGCATCCGGTGGGCGTGGGTTCCGGCCCAGAAGATGCGCGCGCAGCGCGGGCAGGCCATGAACTCGGCGTGGGTGGCGAAGACGTGCTCGGGGACGAGGCCGCGCAGCGTGTCCCTGGCGCGGGGCTCGAGCCTCGCATTGCACTCGAGGCAGCGCGTGAGCCAGTCGGCCTCCCGGGGCCGGAGCCCCAGCCGCCGGACGGCCTCCCGGATCTGCTCGTCGAGCCGCTCCTCGGTGATGAGGCACTCGCGGGGCTGGGCCAGCCGCGCCAGCATGCGGTCCCGGGTGACGAGCACCCGCTCCTCGGCCAGCGCCAGATCGAGGAGCCGCCGGTCGCCGGTCTCTCCCGGGTAGAGCGTGTCGTAGCCCATGGCCCGGAGCCAGCGCGCCAGCCGGCCGAGCATGGTGTCCACCACGAAGCGCTGATCCATCACGCGCTCTCCCCGCTCCTCGCGGAGGCGTCAGCGGGTGGCGGCCAGTCCAGCACGCTGGCGGGACGGGCTCACGCGCGCTCCGGACCCAGTCCGAGGAAGAGACTGGCCGTGACGCACTGGGCCAGCTGCTCCACGCGCTCCGGGGCCGCCGTTCCCAGCTGCCCGTCCAGCAGCAGGGCCGAGAGGCCATGCACGGCGGCCCAGGCCGAGACCGCCAGCTCCGCGGGATCGCCCGGACGCGCCAGCCCGGCTCGCTGGCAGTCGGTGAGGGCGCCCACGAGCAGGCCCAGGGTCTCCTCGGCCGCATCCCGCAGGCCAGGGTGCGCGGCCTTGTCGGCGGTCTCGCGCCCGAACATCACCCGGAAGTGGGCGGGGTGACTCACCGCGAATCCCACGTAGCTGAGCCCGAGGGCCCGGAAGCGCCCGAGCGGGTCGCCGGCATGCGCGACCGTGGCCCGGCGCATGGTCTCGGTCAAGGCCCGGAACCCTTCCTCGGCCACCGCCGCGAGCAGCGCCCGCTTGTCGGCGAAGTGGCGGTACGGGGCGGCCTGGGACACCCCCGCCAGCCGGGCCGCCGCCCGCAGCGTCAAGGCCTCCGCCCCTGCCGTCTGCACGAGCTCCCGCGCGGCCTCCAGCAGCGCCCGGCGCAGGTCGCCATGGTGGTAGCTCTTGCGCCCGCGCGCTGAGCGCGGCCGTCCCGGGCGCTTCCTCATGGGGGGTCCTCCTCGGCGAGGAGGCTACACGTGAGTGTTGACGGAGTCAACATTTTATGTTAACCATGTCATCATCAGGTCGAGGAGGCGCGGGGCATGACGACGAGGGGGCGCGCGGGCATGGTGGGGATTCTCGCGGGATTCGGGCCGTGGATCGTGTACTGGGCGCTGTCCGGCGCCGGGCTCACCCGCGGCGGGGTGGCCGCCGCGCTGGTCGGCGCCTTGGCGCTCTGCGCCTGGCATCTGCGCCACAGCCGGGTCAGACCCATCGAGCTCACCGCCGCGGCCTTCTTCGCGGTCCACGCCATCGTCACCATCGGGCTGGGATCCCCGGTTGTCCAGCGCTACGACGCCGCGCTCGCGAGCGCGACGCTCGGCGCCATGGCCTGGGGCACGCTCCTCTTCCGCTCGCCCTTCACCGCTCTCTACGCGCGGGAGCAGTGGCCGCGGGAGTACTGGGAGGCGCCGCTCTTCCGGCGCACGAACGTGCTCCTCTCCGCGCTCTGGGGCGCCATCTTCACGGCCAATGCGCTCCTGGGGCTGGCCGCTCTCCGCTGGCCGGGCGCGCGACTGATGCTGGTGGCCGTCCTGCCTCAGCTCCTCATCGCGGCCGGCGTGGTGAGCTCCATCGTGTTCCCCCGCTGGTACCCGCGGCGGCGCGCGGCCCGCGAGATCGCCCAGCGCGACCCGTACCCGTGGCCGGCCCCGGGGTTCGCCCCCGACGGGCGCGCGGAGGGCGGGCGCCACGACGTGATCGTCGTCGGGTCGGGCATCGGCGGACTCACGGCCGGGGCGCTCCTGGCCCGGCGCGGCCTCAGGGTGCTGGTGCTCGAGCAGCACTACCTGGCTGGCGGCTTCTGCACCTCGTGGCCACGCCACGTCCGGGTGGGTGACCGCCGGTTGCGGTACATCTTCGACGCCGGGGTGCACGACGTCAGCGGGCTGGGGGAGCGCGGAGCCGTGCGCCACCTGCTCCGACAGCTGGCCCTCGAGGACAGGCTCGCGTGGGGCCGGATGAGCCACGAGTACGTGCTGCCGGACCTCAGGGTGAGGGTCCCGGACCGCGTGGACGATCTGGTGGCGGTGCTCGGCGCCCATTTCCCGGCGGAGCGCGCGGGCCTGGGCGCCTTCTTCGCGGAGATGCAGGCGGTGTACCGCGAGCTCTACGCCGACGCGCATCTCACCGGCGGCGTGCCGACCCCCCCGCTCACGGTGGAGGCCATGCTGGCCTACCCGGCCCTGCACCCGCACGCCTTCCGCTGGATGCACGTTCCCTTCGGTGGAATGCTGGACGCGCACTTCCGCGACGTGCGCCTGAAGCAATTCCTCTCGGCGCTCTCGGGCTATCTCAGCGACGACCCGGCGGCGCTCAGCGTCGGCGCCATGGCGCCGATCTTCGGTTACTACTTCGACGGGGGCTACTACCCCCTGGGCGGCTCCCAGGCGCTGGCCGACGCCCTGGCGGGCGTCATCCGGGCGCATGGAGGCGAGCTGCGCCTCCGGACGGCGGTGCGGCGGATCGTGGTGGAGAACGGCCGAGTGGTGGGCGTCATCTCCGGTGACGGCCGACTGGACCACGCCCCGGCCGTCGTCGCCAACGCGGATGTCCGCCGGACATTCCTGGACCTCGTGGGCCGCGAGCACCTGCCCCGCGACTTTACCCGGCACGTGGAGGGGCTCCGGCCATCGACCTCGGCGTTCGTGGTGTTCCTGGGCGTCGACTACGTGCCCGACGTCGCGCCCATCACCATGCTCGCGGCCGGCGCGCAGTGGCTCGGCATCGCCATCCCCTCGAAGGTCGATCCCTCACTGGCGCCTCCGGGCCACAGCAGCGTGAGCCTGCTGACGCTCATGCCGGCCGCCGCCGCCGGGGAGTGGAGCCGCAAGGTCCCGGGCTATGCGAAAAGGAAGCGGAGTCTTGGGGACACCCTCATCGCCCGCGCCGAGCAGGCGCTGCCCGGGCTGCGCGAGCGCATCGTCTACCGCCAGGAGGGCAGCCCGGCCACCTTCGCGCGCTACGCGTGGACGACGGGCGGGGCCATCTACGGCGCAGGCGTCGGGCAGTGGCAGCCGCCGGTCAAGTCGCCGGTGGAGGGGCTCGTTCTTGCCGGGGCGGGTGTGTTCCCCGGAGCGGGGATCGAGGCTGTCGTGATCTCGGGCACCCTGGCCGCCGAGGCGATCTGCCCCGTGTCCGGGAGGGCGACCGAGGCGGCCAGGCGGCCCGTCAGAGCGGCCTGATCGCGGGCCGGGATCCCCCCTGGCAGTTTGCGAAAAGCTGCGCAGGCTGCTCAA
>MGBV01000243.1:19774-21835 GCA_001788415.1 Candidatus Rokubacteria bacterium GWC2_70_16
GAGCGTGCGGGCGAGGGCGCCAACGACGCAGATGGGCCTTTTTCAGCAGCCTGCTACGCGGTGGCGCCGAGGCGGACCAGGGCCCAGCCGACCGCGCGGAGATCGCCATCGATGTCGGTGCGCCGCCGGTCCAGCTGGCGCCGCTCGCCGCGCCCGCCGGGCGGAGCGGCCTGAGCGCCCCGCCGACTGCCCTCACGGCGATCGTACAGGACCTGGATGTCGGGCTCATCGGCCAAGTGCCGTTCCACGAGCTGGAACTGCTCCGGCGCGCCCCGAGAGACGATATACATCACGCGGGAACTCGCAGATCCGGTGGGAGGGGGCGGCTGGCGGTTCTGGCCCGCAGCGGCGCCACTCGGCGGCCGCCTGTCCTCGCGCCGGCGCTCCAGGACCACCTCGACGTCCTCGCCCGACAGCTCCTGCGCCAGCTCCTCCCTGACCTCGGGCCGATCCGGCGGGATCACCACGGTGAAGCGGGGCGCGTCCTCCGCAGACTGCGCGACCATGGTCGCCTCTGGCGCGCCTATGCCGTCCCGGAGAGACGGAAAGCGGAGCCCTGACCCGCCTCGAGCGCACCCGCCTCGCAGGAAATCCACAAGAACCCCTGGGAGCGGAGGTCGTCACTACGCTCGGGTCCGCGGCGCCGGTCGAGCTGGCGGCGGTCCATCTCCCGCATCTGAGACCGCCGGCGCCGGCGCCCCTTCCTTCTGTCGACCAGGACGGCGATGCCGCCATCGCCATGGAACTGCCGCGTCAGGCGCGCGAGCAGCTCGGCGTTGTAGCGCTCCACGACGATCATATGTCGGGCCATGGGCCCCCTTCCTCTCCATCCCCGGCGCGGGCCATCACCCGCTCCGGGGCACCATGCCGGCCTCAGCGAATACCCCGACCATCTACAGAACGCAGGAACGGTGCCAACCTCCCTCAGGGCATTATTTTTCCCTGTTTACTGAGCATCAGTCTTCGCGGGAGTCGGAACCGTCAAGTTCTCCGACACCGGACGGAGAGCCGGAAGTGGCATGGCCTGATTGAGCAGATCAGGCCCTAGGGCGAGGCGGATGCCGGGCTCACACCGAGAAGACCGAGGATCGCCAGACGCGCGCTCTCGGCACATGCCGAGGCCCCTCCCCACCCCTGGGGCTTCACGCCGTCGCCCACATGCCAGAGCCCCTCGATGGGCGTTCGCTGCGGCAGATCATGCCCTGCGCAGGCGCGCTGTGCCGGCCAGCTCCCCTGCATCACGTGGACAGCCAGCACCCGCCCCGCCTCCGCGAAGCCGGGTATCTCCGCGGCGAGATCCGCCTTCATCAGCCGGATGGTCTCCGCGGCGTCGAAGGCGCCCAGCGAGGGTCGCGGCACGCCGAAGGCCACGTAGAACGGCTCGCCGCCCGGGGTCAGCTCCGGGCAGAGCTGGCCGAGATTTGCGAGGTTGCAGACTCGCTGCGCCCCGACCAAGGTCAGAAGCCCGGGGGCCGAGACCAGCGGCCGCCGGGCCGTGAAGTACAGGGCGACATTGGCGGCGGGGCCAAGGCTGCGCTCGACCCGCTCGCGGTAGTCCCGGGGCACCGCGCTCTCGTCCAGGAGCGCCAGGGTCTCCCGCGGGCCCGCATTGCTCACGATCGCCGACACCGGGATCTCGACCGCACGTCCCTCTCGCCGACACACCGCCCCGGCCACCGCGCCGCCGCGCACGAGGATCCGCTCCACCGCGCTCCCGGTCCAGACGGCGCCGCCACCGGCCTCGATGGCGCGGGCCAGGGGCTCCACCAGCCCGAGGCAGCCGCGCGGGGCGAAGCCGAAGCGCTTGAACCCCCCGCGCACCATGAAGTGCTCGAAGAAGACGCGCGCGGAAATCTCGTCGGCGTTCACGGCGAAGATCGAGGCGGCCAGCGACTGGAAGATCCCGTGCAGCACCGCGTGCTCCGTGTACCCGCGGAGCCAGTCGCCGAGCGACGGCCCGCCCTCCACCGGCGGGCGGCCCACCTCCTCCCGGATAGCCGCGAGCATCCGCGCCCCGCGCTGGACGAACATCTCGAAGATCTGCAGCCACCCGCCGCCGAA
>MGBV01000244.1:0-2807 GCA_001788415.1 Candidatus Rokubacteria bacterium GWC2_70_16
CGTAGCAGTGGCGCGCGACGGCGGCGAGCGGCAGGCGCACGGCCAGCTCCTCCGCGGCCTCGAGCGCGCAGTCGAGGTCCTTCGCGGCGAGATCGGCGGTGAACTGCGCCTCGAACCCCCGCGCGAGGATGGCCGGCCCCGCCTGCTCGAGCGTGCGGCTGCGCCCGGACGCCGTGGAGAGGGCGACGAGGAGCTGCTCGGCGTCGAGCCCGCCCTTGACGCCGAGGACGAGCGCCTCGGCCACCGCCGCGTAGGCGCTGCCGGTGATGATCTGGTTGCAGAGCTTGGCGAGGTGCCCGCTGCCCGGGGGGCCCAGGTGGTGGACGTGGGTGCCCAGCGCCTCGAGCACGGGCCGCGCGCGCGCGACGGCCGAGGGCTCGCCGCCCGCCATGACCGTCAGCGCGCCGGCCGCCGCGCCCGAGGGGCCGCCGCTCACGGGCGCGTCCACGTACGCCACGCGCCGCGCCGCCGCGACCGCGGCGAGGCGGCGGCTCGTCGCGGGATCGATCGTGCTCGTCTCGATCACGAGCGTCCCCGGCCGCGCGGCGCGCAGGACGCCAGTCAGGACGCGCGTGACGTCCACCGGGCGCGGCAGGCACGTGAGCACGCACTCGACCTCCGCCGCGAGCGCCTCGAGCGACACGGCCACGCCCGCGCCGTGGGCGACCAGCGGCTCGGCCGACGCCCGCCGCCGCGCCCACACGCAGACGCGGAAGCCCGCGCCGAGGAGGCGCTCCGCCATCGGCCGCCCCATGCGGCCCAGGCCGATCATCCCGACGCGCGTCATCCGCCGCTCACGGGCCGCCCCCCGAACGTCGTCGCGTACATGACCGGGCATGATAACAGCGGCCGGCTGCCGCGAGAATGCGTCGGGCGGCTCAAGGGCGTGGGCCGATCGCCACATTGGAAACCGCCGAGGGATCGCGTAGCATGCTGGCATGAGCTGCCGCTTCTCCGTCTCCGGCCGTCCGAGCGTGACCGACCTGATCACGGCGCCCGAGGCTGCGGAGCTCTACCGCGACCTCGTCGCCCTGGGCCGGTACCAGGACTTCCGCTGGTTTGCGCTGAGCCAGGGGGTGCCGGAGGAGCGCGTCGAGGAGCTCTGGCGCTACCTGGGCGCCGGCGTCGACTCCTAGGGCGTCCGCACCAGAAAAACCGCGCCCGCGTCTCATTGATCTGTGCGGCGTTCTGCGGTTTCCTTCCCGGAGAACGGTGACCTTTTTCATCCTCGATCCCCCATGCGCCTCACGCGCCACGGCGATTACGCGGTCCGCGTAGTCGTCGACCTCGCCTCCCAGCCCGCGGGCGCGATCGTGCCGCGCGCGCGGATCCAGGAGCGCCAGGACGTGCCAGCGGCCTACCTCGCCAAGATCGTCCAGGCGCTCGCGCGCGGCGGCCTCGTGCGCACGCACCCGGGCGCTCGGGGCGGCGTCTCGCTCGCGCGCCCGGCGTCGAGCATCAGCCTGCTGCACGTGATCGAGGCCGCGGAGGGCCCGCTCGCGCTCAACCGCTGCGTGGCCGGCGCCGGCGCGTGCCCGCGCGACCGGCTCTGCCCGGTCCACCCCGTGTGGCTCAGGCTGCAGGCGCTGGTCGCCAGCGAGCTCGCGGCCGTCACGGCCGCGGCGCTCGCGACGGCGGCGCCCCAGGTCTCCAGGGAGGAGCAGGTCCGCCTATGTTCCTGAGTTGGCTCCCCGAGAACGTCTCGAGCTTCGGGCGCGACATCGACGGCATCATCGCGCTCGTCTACTACATCACGCTCGCGTGGTTCGTCGTGACGATGGGCACCCTGGTCGTGTTCGTCGTCCGTTACCGGCGGCGCCCCGGCCGGCCGGCCGGCTACATCAAGGGCGACCGCTGGCGCGAGGCGGCGTGGGTGCTCGTCCCGTTGGCGCTGGTCCTGGTCCTCGATTTCTGGATCGACTTCAAGGGCGCCAGGGTCTGGGCGAAGGTCAAGATCGAGGCCCCGCAGTCCGACGTCGTGATCCGCGTGACGGGCAAGCAGTTCAACTGGGTGATCACCTACCCCGGCCCCGACGGCAGGTTCGACACCGCGGACGACCGGACGCTCCTCGACGAGCTGCACATCCCCGCGGGCCGGCCGGTGCGCCTCACGCTCGAGTCGAAGGACGTGATCCACAGCTTCTTCCTGCCGAACCTCCGGCTCAAGCAGGACGTCCTGCCGGGGCGCTCGATCCCGGCCTGGCTCGACGCGATGACGCCGGGGCAGTACGAGCTGCCCTGCGCCTACCTCTGCGGCCTCGGCCACTCGGGGATGAAGGGCGCGCTCGTCGCCCACGCCCCGGCCGACTGGGACCGGTGGGTGGCCGAGCAGTGGGCGGCGGACCGGACCGCGCGGCGATGAGCCCTGCGACGCTCGCCGCAGCCCGGGCGCCCGAGCACCGCGCCGCCGCCGGCTTCTTCCGCACGTACCTGTACGCGACGGACCACAAGATGATCGCCAAGCAGTACCTCCTGCTGGGCCTCGTGATGGCCCTCGTCGGCGGCTTCCTCTCCTACGCGATGCGCTGGCAGCTCGCGTGGCCGGACACGGAGGTGCCGGGGTTCGGCTTCGTCGGCCCGGAAACCTTCAACGTCCTCGTGACCAACCACGGGACGATCATGGTCTTCTTCGTGGCGATGCCGATCCTGCTCGGCTCCTTCGGCAACTTCCTGATCCCGCTGATGATCGGCGCGCGCGACATGGCCTTCCCGCGCCTGAACGCGCTGTCGTTCTGGCTCCTGGCGCTGGGCTCCGCCGTGGTCGTCGCCTCGTTCTTCGTGCCGGGCGGCGCCGCCTCGGCGGGCTG
>MGBV01000244.1:2843-5332 GCA_001788415.1 Candidatus Rokubacteria bacterium GWC2_70_16
CACGCCATCGAGTTCGCCGCGTTCCTGCTCGGCGGCGTGAACTTCCTGACGACGGTGGTCACGCTGCGCGCCCCCGGCCTCACCGTCGGCCGGCTGCCCCTGGTGATCTGGCAGCAGGCCACCGCGGCGATCCTGTTCCTGCTCTCGGTCGGCCCGCTCATCGCGGGCGCGATCATGCTGCTGATGGACCGCCTCGCGGGCACCGGGTTCTTTCTGCCCGAGCGGGGCGGCGAGCCGCTGCTCTGGCAGCACCTCTTCTGGTTCTTCGGGCACCCGGAAGTCTACGTGGTGCTGCTGCCCGCGCTCGGCGCCGTGCTCGAGGTCTTCCCGGTCTTCTCGCGCAAGCCGATCTTCGGCTACAGGCTGATCGTCTGGGCGACGCTCGTGGCCGGGGCGCTCAGCTTCGTCGTGTGGGCGCACCACATGTTCGTGAGCGGCATGGACCCGCGCCTGGCGATGCCCTTCAGCATCACGACGATCCTCATCTCGGTGCCGTTCGCCCTGGCCGTGTTCGCGATGCTCGCCTCGCTCTACCGGGGCTCGATCGCCTTCGAGCTGCCGATGCTCTGGGGACTCGGCTTCCTGGCCATGTTCACGGTCGGCGGACTCACGGGCATCTTCCTCGGCTCGGCGCCGGCCGACATCTACCTGAACGGCACGTACTTCGTGGTCGCGCACTTCCACTACACGCTGATCTCGGCGGTGATCTTCGGCGGCTACGCCGGCATCTACTACTGGTTCCCGAAGATGTTCGGCCGGATGCTGGGCACCCGGCTCGGGCACGTGCACTTCTGGTCGACGCTGGTCTTCTTCAACCTGGTCTTCTTCCCGCTGCACTGGATCGGGATCGCCGGGATGGTGCGCCGCATCGCGAACCCGCTCCAGTACGACCTGGTCGCCCCGCACCAGTGGATCAACGTCGTCTCCACCGTGGCCCTCTTCGGGCTGATCCTGAGCCAGCTCGTGTTCCTCCTGAACTTCGGCCTGAGCCAGTGGAGGGGCCGGGCGGCGCCCGGGAACCCGTGGGAGGCGGCGACCCTGGAGTGGACGACGCCCTCGCCCCCGCCGCACGGCAACTGGGGGGACGCGATGCCGAGCGTCGAGCGCGGCCCCTACGAGTACAGCGTGCCCGGCGCCGGGCGCGACTGGCTCCCGCAGCGCGTGGGCGCGGCCGGCGCGGGGGGCCGGTCGTGAGCGCCGCCGTCCACGCCCACGCCGAGGCGGCCGGGGCCGCCGCGCGCGGCAAGGTCGCCGTCTGGTGGTTCCTCGCCTCCGAGGTCATGCTCTTCGGCGGGCTCATCTCGAGCTTCGTCGTCGCCCGCCTGGGCGGCGCCGCGCACGCGGAGCCCGGCCAGCTCAACGTGACCGTGGCCGCGATCAACACGTTCATCCTGCTCAGCTCGAGCTACACGATGGTCGAGGCGTACGCCGCGGCCGAGCGCGGCGATCGCCGCGGGATGCGCCTCCTCCTCGCCCTCACCGTCCTCGGCGGGCTCGCGTTCCTCGGGGTCAAGGCCTACGAGTACACGGGCGAGATCGCGCACGGCTTCACGCCGTGGGCCGGCCCGTTCTGGTCCTTCTACTACACGCTGACCGGGCTCCACGCGCTGCACGTGCTGGTCGGCGTCGTCCTCAACGCCACGCTCTGCGCCGACGCGCGCCTCGGCCTCGGGCGCCCGTACCGGGTCGAGCTGGCGGGCCTGTACTGGCACTTCGTGGACATCGTGTGGATCTTCCTGTTCCCGCTCGTCTATCTCTCGTGAGGCGCCTGTGACCTCCACGACGACGCTGACGCGCGGCTACGTGGTCGTCTGGATCTGGCTGCTCGTCCTCATGACGCTCTCGCTCTTCGCGAACACGCTGCCGGTGTCGCGCCCGGCGATCGTGACGCTGATGTTCGTCGTCGCCGCGGTCAAGGCCGGCCTCGTCGCGCTGCACTTCATGCACCTCCGGCTCGAGGCCTGGCTCATCTATGCGCTCGCGACAGTGCCGGTGCTGCTCGTCTTCGGGCTGATGCTCGCGCTCTTCCCCGACTTCGTCCTGCCGCGATGACGTCCGCGGCCGGCGCGCGCGCGCTCGCGCCCGCCTGGGTCGGGATGCTGCTCTTCGTCGCCGCCGAGGGGATGCTCTTCGGCGGCCTGCTCTTCGCCTTCGTGGTCTTCCGCCTGTGGAGCCCCGTCTGGCCGCCCCTCGGCGAGCCCCGGCTGCCGCGCGGCGTGACCCTCGTGAACACCGCGCTGCTGCTCGCGAGCGCGGTCGCGATGGCGCGCGCCCGGCGGCACGCGCGCGCCGGGGCGGGGCCGCGGACGCGGCGCGCGCTCGCCCTCACGGCGGCGCTCGGCTGGACGTTCATCACCGTGCAGGGCGGCGAGTGGGCGCGGCTCGTGCGGTTTGGGCTCAGCGCAGGGTCGGGGCCCTACGGCGGGCTGGTCTTCGCGCTGATCGGGGCGCACAGCGTCCACGTCCTGGGCGCCGTGGTCTGGCTCCTG
>MGBV01000244.1:5358-5500 GCA_001788415.1 Candidatus Rokubacteria bacterium GWC2_70_16
GATGGCGCCGCCCGGGCGCCTCGCGGCGGGCGCGCTCTACTGGTACTTCGTCTGCGCGCTCTGGCTCGCGATCGTCGCGGTCGTCTACCTCTGACCTAGAGCAGGCGGTGCTTGCTCGCGTACGCGACCGCCTCGAGGCGGC
>MGBV01000245.1:0-4641 GCA_001788415.1 Candidatus Rokubacteria bacterium GWC2_70_16
CGGGCCACCGGGTGCGCCTCCCCCGGCGGCGTCTTGACCACGACGAGCGCCCCCGCCGCCTCCACGGCCAGGACGGAGAGCCTCAGAACGCGGTGGAGCACTTCTTCCCGGCGCGCGGCGGGCACGAAAGGGGACGGCTCCGGCGGGGCGGTGTAGCCCGTCGGGGTCCGGGCCAGACCCAGGTCTTTGAGGTCGCGGGAGAGGGTCGGCTGGGCCACCGTGAAACCTCGCCGGCGGAGGAGCTGCTGGAGCTCCTCCTGCGAGCGCACGGCCTGGGTCTGGACCAGCTTGAGGATCTCGGCCCGCCGTCGCCGGGCACGTCCGATAGAATATGTATTCATGTTGTAGCATAAACATCTACCATGGGCGACATCAGCCGTCAAGCGCGGCTTCGAGGCGAGCGGGAGGAGGCTATGCCAGCTCAGGGACCAGCAGCTGGAGCGCGCGCTGGATGAGGGCCCGCGGGGTTGGGGAGGAGCGGCGGGAGGAGGGCTGACCCTCTCTCTCCCCCCCCTGAGGGGAGAGGGGAAGGGCGAGGGAGATCAGGGGCGGTAGCTGATCCGGTAGACGCGCCCGGCGGACTGGTCGGACAGGTAGAGGGCGCCGTCGGCGCCGACGGCCAGGTCGATGGGGCGGCCGTGGACGCGCCCGTCGGCGAGCCAGCCGGTGGCGAAATCCTCCACGGCGCCGGGCTTGCCGTCGCGGAACGGCACGCGCACCACCTTGTAGCCCGTGGGCACCGAGCGGTTCCACGAGCCCTGATAGGCGACGAAGAGGCTCCCGCGGTACTCGGGCGGGAACTGCGTGCCGGTGTAGAAGGCCAGCCCCAGCGGCGCCGAGTGGGCCTGGATCTCAATGGTGGGCATCACCATCGGCGGGCAGCTCGCGCTCCGCGAGAAGCGATCGTCGGGGACGGCCCGCCCGCTGGCGGCGAAGCAGTCCGGCCAGCCGTGGAAGCCCCCTTCCTTCACCTCGGTGATCTGGTCCGGCGGCAGGTCGTCGCCGCGCCAGTCGCGCTCGTTGACTGTCGCCCAGAGCGCGCCCGCTCCCGGCCGGAAGGCGATGCCCACCGCGTTCCTGAGCCCGCCGGCGAAGAGCCGCTCCCCCGAGCCGTCGGCCTCGTAGCGGAGGATCGCGGCCCGGCGCGGATCCTGCTCGCGACAGACATTGCACGAGGAGCCCACCGAGACGTAGAGTCGCCCGTCGGGGCCGAAGGCGATGGTGCGCGTCCAGTGGCCGCCGCCGGGCGGCAGGTCCGGCACGACGACGACGGGCGCGGTCGCCCTCGGCGCGACCGGATCGTAGCGGAAGCGGAGGACGCGCCCGGTCTCGGCCACGAAGAGCGCCCCGTCCTTGAAGGCCAGGCCGTGGGGGCGGTCGAGCCCGTCGGCCACGCTGAGGCTGGCGTCCGCCCGGCCGTCGCCGTCACGGTCGGGCAGCGCCACGACGCGCCCCTGTCCCGGGATGGAGACGAGGAGCGTGCCGGCGGGGTCCACGGCCATGAAGCGCGGCGCGCCGAGCCCCTGGGCGAAGACCTCGATCCTGAAGCCCGGCGGGAGCCTGAACGGCGGGTCCTGCGCCCCCGCCGGCGGCGCGGCACGGCAGAGCCCCACGAGGAAAATGATCAGGGCCAGGAGCACCGAGTGCATGCTGGCCCTGATCGTACTACGTCCTCTCCTGCGCCGCGCCGTGCTCCCGCGCGTCAGCTGTGGAGCCCGCCCGTTACCGGTGGCGGGAGAAGTTGTTTCGACGCTGCTGTACCGCGGCGGCGTTCTGATGCTGGCCGCGGCGCGCGGCGTTGTCCCTGGCGCGGGCGCGCTCCTGCGTCTTCCGCGCGCGGATGGCGGCGATGCGGTCGGCCAGCGGGATCTCCAGCCGCTCGGTCGTCCGGGCGGTGTAGTCGAACCCCGCCACCGTCACGCGCGGGATCGGCCGGCCGAGCGCCCGCTCGATGGCGCGGAAGTCGCCTTCCTCGTCCGGCGAGACGAAGGTGAAGGCATCGCCGGTGGCCTCGGCGCGGGCCGTGCGGCCCGACCGGTGGATGTAGTCGTCCGGCACCGCCGGCACGTCGAAGTTCACCACGTGGCTCAGCTCGTCGATGTCGATGCCGCGCGCGGCGATGTCGGTCGCCACCAGCACCTGGTGCTTTCCGTTCTTGAAGCCCGCGAGGGCGTGCATGCGCTGGGGCTGGGTGCGATTGCCGTGGATCTTGTCGACGGTCACGCCCTGACGGGCCAGGGCCTCGGCCAGACGATTGGCGCGGTGCTTGGTGCGGGTGAAGACGAGCACGCTCCTCATGCCCTCGTCCTTGAGCAGCGTGAGGAGCAGTGCGGACTTGAGCTCGCGGGCCACGGGATAGGCCGCATGGGTGATCCCCACTGCCGGCGCCGCCTTGCGCTCCTGATTGATGAGGGCCGGGGCCAACAGCATCTCGCGCGCCAGGGCCCCGATTTCCTGCGGCATGGTCGCCGAGAAGAAGAGCGTCTGGCGCTTCGCCGGCAGGTGCTTGAGCACCCGCCGGATGTCGGGGAGAAAGCCCATGTCGAGCATCCGATCGGCCTCGTCGAGGACGAGGATCTCCAGCTGCGGCAGCCGCGCATACGGGTACTGGAAGTGGTCGAGCAGCCGGCCGGGCGTGGCCACGAGCACATCCACGCCGCGCCGGAAGGCCTGCTCCTGCGGGCCCATGCCGACGCCGCCGTACACCGCGGCGCCCCGGACGGCAGTGAAGCGCGCCAGCTGCTTCAGGTCCTCGTCGATCTGGGCGGCCAGCTCGCGCGTGGGAGTCAGGATGAGGGCGCGGGTCGTGCCGCGCGGCTTGTCCATCAGCCGCTGGGCGATGGGCAGGACGAAGGCGGCGGTCTTGCCGCTGCCCGTCATGGCCGAGGCGAGCACATCACGGCCGGCGAGCGCAGGGGGAATCGCGTCGGCCTGGATGGGCGTGGGACGCGTGAACCCCAGCGCGGCGACGCCGCGCAGGAGATCGGGGTGCAAACCAAGGGTGGTGAAGGGCATGAAGGGGGTGTCCTTGTCGAGGCGAGAACCTGCAGGAGCAGGGACGTCGCGCCGTGGAAACATCCGGCGTGAAGGTGCGGGAACGGTGGGGATTGCCGGGGATACCGCCGTTCGGACTCTGTGAGTCGCTACCTGACTGTTGAGAGTGTCTCATGCCCGGCGGGGATTCCCAAGCGTTGATTCGCGGTACACTGGCCAGTGTCGGGCGGCGGGCGCCCGATCCGGCGCACTCGCCCCCCGACGGACTCCTGCGACTGTCGATCTGTGAGGAGGCGCAAGCCATGGCCAATGCGATCCCGAGCGTCCCGAGCCCCCGCAACGAGCCCGTTCTCTCCTACGCCCCCGGCACCGCCGAGCGGCGCGCGCTCCGAGCCCAGTGCGAGCGGATGTCCAAGGAGATCGTCGAGATCGCCCCGCGCATCGGCGGCCGCCGGGTCGAGACCGGTCGCCTCGGCGAGGCCGTCATGCCCCACAACCATCACCATGTCCTGGCGCGCTGGCACCGGGGCGGGGCCGTCGAGGTCGAGCGCGCCATCGAGGCGGCGCGCGAGGCCCATGGCCCGTGGTCCGGCATGGCCTGGGAGCAGCGGGCTGCCATCTTCCTCAGGGCCGCCGATCTCCTGGCCGGGCCCTGGCGCCAGGTGCTCAACGCCGCCACCATGCTGGGGCAGTCGAAGACCTCGCATCAGGCCGAGATCGACGCGGCCTGCGAGCTGATCGACTTCTGGCGCTACAACGTCCACTTCATGCAGGAGATCTACCGCCAGCAGCCGCTCTCGGCGCCGGGCACGTGGAACCGGCTCGAGCACCGGCCGCTGGAGGGCTTCGTCTTCGCGGTGAGCCCCTTCAACTTCACCAGCATCGCCGGCAACCTGCCGACTGCCCCCGCCCTCATGGGCAACACGGTGGTGTGGAAGCCGGCCTCCTCCGCGGTCTACTCCGCCCACTTCGTCATGGCGCTGCTGGAGGAGGCGGGGCTGCCGCCGGGCGTCATCAACATGGTGCCCGGGTCCGGCGCGGAGGTGGGCGATCCGGCGCTGGGCTCGCCGCAGCTCGGCGGCATCCACTTCACCGGCTCCACGGCGACCTTCCAGGGCATGTGGGAGACGGTGGGCCGGAACATCCGCCACTACCGCGCCTATCCGCGCCTCGTCGGCGAGACGGGCGGCAAGGACTTCGTCTTCGCCCATCCCTCGGCCGAGGTGGGCGCGCTGGCGACGGCGCTCGTCCGCGGCGCTTTCGAGTACCAGGGGCAGAAGTGCTCCGCCGCCTCGCGGGCCTTCATCCCGGCCTCGCTGTGGCCGGGGCTCCGCAAGACGCTGCTGGACCAGGTGGCCGAGATCCGCATGGGGGATGTGGCCGACTTCACCAATTTCATGGGGGCGGTGATCGACGGCGCGGCCTACGAGAGCATCCGCGGGTACATCGACCATGCGCGCGGCTCGGCCGACGCCGAGCTGCTCCGCGGCGGCGGGTGCGACAGCCGCACGGGATACTTCGTCGAGCCCACGGTGGTCCTGGCCAAGACCTCGGACTTCCGCCTCATGCGGGAGGAGATCTTCGGCCCCGTGCTCACCGTGTACGTCTACGCGGACCAGGACCTGGACAGGACGCTCTCGATCTGCG
>MGBV01000245.1:4683-5682 GCA_001788415.1 Candidatus Rokubacteria bacterium GWC2_70_16
GGGACCGCGCCGCCATCGAGCGGATGACCGAGGCGCTGACGCATGCCGCCGGCAACTTCTACGTCAATGACAAGCCCACGGGCGCCGTGGTGGGGCAGCAGCCCTTCGGCGGGGCGCGCGCCTCCGGCACCAACGACAAGGCGGGGAGCATGCTCAACCTGCTCCGCTGGGTGAGCCCGCGGACGGTGAAGGAGACCTTCGTGCCGCCCACCCACTTCGCGTATCCTTTCATGCAGCCCGGGGAGTGAACCCGTAGATGAGCGAGAGGGCCTGACCCGCATGGACGAGAGCGAGATCATCTGGCGGCCCGACCCCGAGGCGGCCGCGCGCACCCGCATCGCCCGCTTCATGAAGCAGCATGGCCTCCCCTCGCTGGCCGCGCTCCATCGGCGCTCGGTGGAGGACACCGAGTGGTACTGGGATGCGGTGGCACGCGACCTCGGCTGGCTGTGGAGCGCACCCCACCGGCGGGTGCTGGACACCTCCCGCGGGATCCAGTGGCCGCGCTGGTTCGAGGGGGGCCGCATGAACCTGGCCGCCAATTGCCTGGACAAACACCTGGCGGGCGGGGGCGGGGACCGGGTGGCCGTGATCTCCGAGGCCGAGGACGGCGATGTGCGGACGCTGACCTATGCCCAGCTCGGCCGGGAGGTCGCGCGGCTCGGCAACGGCCTCAAGCGGCTGGGCGTGGGCCGGGGCGACCGGGTCGGCATCTTCCTGCCGATGAGCCAGGAGGCGGCCATCGCCGTGCTGGCGGTCTCGCGCATCGGCGCCGTCTACGTGCCCTGCTTCTCGGGCTACGGCGCAGGCGCAGTGGCCGCCCGTCTGGAAGGCTGCGAGGCCAGGGCGCTGATCACCGCGGATGCCTTCATGCGCCGGGGCAATGTGGTGGCGATGAAGCAGACGGCCGACGAGGCCGTGGCCCAGTCGCCGAGCGTCGAGCACGTGATCGTCCACCGCCGCACCGGCGCCGGCATCCCGTGGACGGCCGGCCGGGAC
>MGBV01000245.1:5721-5961 GCA_001788415.1 Candidatus Rokubacteria bacterium GWC2_70_16
TGCCCCGCCGAGTCCGTCGAGCACGATCACCCGGCCCTCATCATCTACACCTCGGGCACGACAGGCCGGCCCAAGGGCACGGTCCTCACCCAGGGCGGCTTCGGGATGAAGAACGCGCATGACTGGGCCTACTGCTTCGACATGGACGAAGAGGCCCGCATGTTCTGGGTCACCGACCTCGGCTGGCTCATGGGCCCCATGCTCATCACCGGCACGCTCCTCATGGGGGCCACGGTGGTG
>MGBV01000246.1 GCA_001788415.1 Candidatus Rokubacteria bacterium GWC2_70_16
CCGGACTCACGCCAGTCCCGCCCGCTCGAGAAACAGCTGGATGGCCCGCCGCTGGGAGCGGCGGAGCTTCTCGGTGTCGCAGTAGCGGCGCGAGGCCAGCGACTGGAACTCCCGGAAGGCTCCGGAGCGCCGCTCGAAGAGGAGCTTGCCTGTCCGGGCCACCTCGAAGGCCAGCAAGGGCCCGGCGCGGCGAAGGTCCACCAGGTCCACACGGTCGGTCGCGAGCCGCGGGGCGGTGGCGAGGTACAGGGCGTCGACGTCGGCCGCGCCCTCGCATCTGACGGCGAGATCGACGTCGCTCCCGGCGCCAGCCCGACCCTTGGCCGCAGATCCGAATAGGACGAGGAGCTCGAGCGCGGGGATGTCTGCCGGAAGGTCCGCGAGGCGCTGAGCGACCTGCTCGGCGCTGACCGCGCGTGTCATGCAGCCACTGTATCGGAGCCCCCTCGGCGAGTCAACGAAGGCGCGGTGACAGGCGGCGCGGCCCTGCCCGGGCGCTGGCCCGGCGCGCGCCGATCGGCTATGCTCGGCAGGAGCCCTGCGTGATGATCGCCGCCGCCGATCTCGCCTACCGCGCCTTCTACGGCGGCGTCCTCTCTCGCCTCCCGGAGCGCGTGGCGGTTCCGCTGGGCCAGTGGGGGCTCAAGCTGCTCCCGCTGGACCGGCTCCCTGTCTTCCGCAACGCGGACCCGCGGCTCGCCGTCACGCTCGGCGGGGTCACGCTGCCGAACCCGTTGATCCTCTCCTCCATGTACTACGACACGACGATCCTGCGCCGCGCGATGGGGCTCGGCTTCGGCGCGGTGACCACCAAGAGCATCACGGTCCGCCCGCGCCCCGGCCACCCGCACCCCAACCTCGTCCGCATCCACACCCCCGAGGGCCCCGGGCTCGTGAACTGCAACGGCTTCAGGAACCCGGGCCTCGAGGCCTACCGCCGCGCCCTGGCGCGCCTGCCCCGCCGCGCGCCCCTCATCGTGGCCGCCGCCGGCGAGTCCATCGAGGAGTACGTGGAGGTGGTGCGGGGGCTCGCCCCGCTGGGCGATCTCGTGGAGATCAACATCTCCTCGCCCAACACGCGCCTCGTCTACGAATGGTCGCGCAGGCCCTCCGAGCTCGCCCGGCTCTTTCAGGCCGTCCGGGCGGCGACGACCCGGCCGGTGATCGTGAAGGTCTCGCCGGATTATCGCGAGGCCAACGAGGCGCAGATCATCCCGGCGGCGCTGGAGGCGGGCCTCGGCATCGTGAACTGCGGCAACACGCGCCGGGTGGACGAGCCGCGCCTGTCGCAGAAGGCCGGCGGGCTCTCCGGGCCCGCGCTCTTTCCCGCGACGCTCGAGAACGTGCGCCGGCTGCGCGCGCGCTTCGGCGCGGGGCTCGAGATCATCGCAACCGGCGGCATCGACACGCCGGAACGGGCGCGCCTGGCGCTCCAGGGCGGCGCGACGGCCTGCGCATACTTCACCGGGTTCATCACCCGGGGGCCGCTCCTGGCCCGGCGCATCCTGGACGGGCTCCTGGCAGTCGGGAAATAGCCCACAGGATATCCACTTATCCACAGCCATCCACCAAGGCCAAAAATGCACGGCCTGACGCCCCTTCGCGGGCGCGCCGCCGGAATGTGACGGCCTGGCCGTCCACCGCGTCGAGGCCGTCCACAGGAGCCGCCATTGACGGGGGTGAAGCGAATCCGACGCGCTCGCGCTCGCATCTGGCGCGGCGAAACGAAGCCTTGACACACCTGGCGCGGGTTCATAAGTTTGGTGCGCTGCACGGGGCTTCGTCGCGCTCGATGCAGACGATGCGAGGCAGAGGCAAGACGTGACGCAGCGGCAGGACGCCGTCACCGCCGCCAGGAGAGGATTCCACGCATGGAAGCCAGCCGGAAGCCGCTCGCGAAGATCGAGGGCAAGAAACGGATGCGGCTCAACGGGCTCACCGTCGCCTGGCGCGGGACGCCGCGCCTCGACGACTGGGTCGCCTACATCGTCAACGGGACGAAGTCGAAGAAGCTGATCCTCGCCGACCACGCATCCGAGCGCAAGGTGAAGACCCTGCTCGCCCAGATCCAGACCCTGTCGAAGAAGGAAGTGGAGCGGCTAGCCAAGGGCTAGAGGCCCGACCGTCGCGACCGAGGCGGGATCCTCGGCCCAGATGGCGGGGTCGGCGTCCACGTACAGTTCCACCATGTTGCCGTCGGGGTCTTCCGCGTAGATCGACTGGCTCACGCGGTGGTCGCTGAGGCCCCGGATGGGCACGCCGTGCGCGTCGAGCCGCGCCTTGGCCTCCCGCAGCTCCGCCAGGGAATTGCCGACCTTGAAGGCCACGTGGTAGAGCCCCACAGCCGCCGGAGGCGGCGCGGGCGCCTCCGGTCCCACGCCGAGCACGGCCAGATCGTGGTGGTTCACGCCGGCCGAGAAGAAGACCATGCGGCCCTCGAGACGCCCCACCTCCGTGAGCCCGAGCACGCCGGCGTAGAACCGGACCGATCGTTCCAGATCGCGCACCTTCAGCACGACGTGTCCCACCCCCTGGATCTTCATGCCATCCTCCCCCTCACAGGGTACCGCGCTCGGCAAGGCTCACGAACCGGCCCCGCCCGATCACCACGTGGTCGTGGATGCGGAGATCCAGGAGCCGCGAGCATTCTACCAGCTGGCGGGTGAGCCGGACATCCTCCCGGCTCGGCGTGGGATCGCCGCTCGGGTGGTTGTGGAGGAGGATCAGGGAGGCGGCCGGCTCGAGAAGGGCCGGCTTGAACACCTCCCGCGGGTGCACGAGGCTCGCCGAGAGCGTGCCCTCGGAGATCACCACGTCCTTGACGAGCCCGTTCTGGGCATCCAGCAGCGCGATGCGGAAGACCTCCTTGTCGAGATCCTCCATGAGCGGCCCGTAGCGGGCGTAGACCTGCTCGGGGCTGCTGAGAATCACCCGCGCGGCGCCGTTCCGCGAGCGCAGCCGTCGCGTCAGCTCGAAGGCCGAGGCCAGGCGCACCGCCTTCGCGCGCCCCACCCCGCGGATGCCGGCCAGCTCCGCCACGCCCCGCCCGGCCAGGGCCGAGAGCGACCCGTACCGGATCAGCATCTCGCGGGCGAGCTCCACCGCGTTCCGCCCCCGCACCCCGCAGCCGAGCTGTATGGCCAGGAGTTCGGAATCGGCCAGCGCCTCGGCACCCTTGTGATAGAGGCGCTCGCGCGGCCGGTCCTCCTCGGGCCACTCGCCGATCCCCGCCCCGCTCGCCATGTCGTCCGGAGTAGCACGGCGCGCGGGACGCGGTCAATGTCGCCAGTCCGATACACGCCCAGCCTGCGCCGAGAGCGCCGCCGGGCGGGGCCGGTACCGCTCGAGGAGCGCGGCCCCTACCCACGCGCCGGCAGCGATCGACAAGGCATCCGTCGTGGACGGAACGTGCGAGCGCTGGACCAACTGCGCGGCCTCGAGGAGGGCGCCCAGCCCGAGCCCCCACGCCCAGGGGGCGCGGCGGCCCCCCGCTCCGAGCGCTGCGCCGAGGAACCCTCCGAGCAGCACCTTCTTGCCCAGATCGAAGAGCGCGCTCTGGCTGCTCGCGTAGAAGTACGCGCCCAGAGGAATCCAGTCGACCCGCCGGAGCTTCGCCTGGGCGGTGTCCAGAGAGAGCGCGAAGTCGAAGGGCGTCAGCTCCTCGTAGACCAGCAGCGCCGCGGTGGCCACGATCAGGAGCGCGGGCGCGTGAGCGCGAAGCCGTCCCGCGCGCGCCAGCGGGCGGGCCACCACTGCCCCCAGCAGAGCGCCGGCACTGCCGAGGATCGCGTGATCGAGGTTCGGGGATCGACCCACGACCAGGAGCTTGGCGCCCTCCAACCCCACCGCGAGCCCGCTGGCGAGGACCCAGATCCAGGCCGCCACCCGCTGACCCGCCACCGGCCCCAGCGCCGAGCGCGCCGCCACAGCGAGGGCCACATAGGACAGCCCCCGCTCGACGAGAAGATCTCCCCAGAACCGGCGAGTGAAGCTGCCCAGCGGAGCCCACTGGCCGCGCTTGAGGTTTCCCCAGGCCGTGGACACGTCCAGCGTCACCGCATACGGGTAGAGCGAGTCCGCCGCCAGGGCCAGCGCGATCACCGCCACGAGGATGATGCCGGGGCGCCGGCGAATGATCCCGGCAACCCGGCGCCCGACGGCCTCGCCCCGCCGCCCGAGCAGCGCCTGCCCGGCCACGGCGCCCATGATGGCTCCGGCCACCTGCGCCCCCACGTCGATGACCGAGGCCGTCCGACCGGCGGTGAAGACCTGGCCCGCCTCCACGGCGGCAGCGAACATCGCCTCCAGCAGCGCCACGCCGCCGAGGCGAGCGGGGAGCGACCGGCCCACCATCCTCCCGGCCACAAGAAGGAGGCCGACAGGCAGGCCCAGCAGGACATTGCTGGACAGGTCGGGGATGGAGAAGGCGCGCTTCCCGCCGGCGTCGAACAGATGGAGCACGATCCTCGATGCCTGCGCACCGATGACGGCGGGATCGGTGGTGAAGTTGAAGGGGAAGAAGGACCCGTAGACAACGAACACGCAGTACGCGAGCAGGACGAGCCGGGCCGGACGCGGCCCCCGCTCGGCGGGGAGCCGGGGGTCACTCACGAATGGAGGCGCCCTCGCCTGGCCCCTCGATGACGATTTCCCGGGGCTCGTCGCCGAGTCCCGCGATCCTGACGATCAGGGCCGCGGGAGGCAGGAGCGGCAGCAGCTTGTCCGCCCACTCGATGATGGTGACGCCGTCGCCGTGAAACATCTCCTCGACGCCGAGGTCCAGGAGCTCGCCGAGGCTCGCGGTGCGATAGGCGTCCAGATGGTACACGGGCAGGCGGCCGCGGTAGTGGTTCACCAGCACGAACGTGGGGCTCGTGACGGGCGAGGTGACGCCCAGGCCGGCGGCGAGCCCCTGGAGGAAGCAGGTCTTGCCCGCGCCCAGCTCGCCGATGCAGCCGACCAC
Organism: Candidatus Rokubacteria bacterium GWC2_70_16; assembly: GCA_001788415.1. Taxonomy (GTDB): domain Bacteria; phylum Methylomirabilota; class Methylomirabilia; order Rokubacteriales; family CSP1-6; genus UBA12499. Next base: position 4,964 of record MGBV01000246.1, read on the forward strand.
GGCGCCCGGCCCGAGCCTCTCCCCGAGACGCGCGCCGATGGCCCGGGTCTCTTCCGGGCTCCGGGAGACCACCGTCTCCGCGACCCTCATCACGAGGCGCGGGCGCGCCCCCCGGCCCGGGGTCCGGCAGCCCTGCCGCCGTCAGTTGGCGGCGCCGCCGGTCGCAGCGCGTCGGGAATGGCCTCGATGAGGTCTCCAGCGATGAGGCCTTCCTCCCCCCAGCGGGCGCAGGCCAGGTCGCCCGCCAGCCCGTGCAGGTACACAGCCGACTGGAGCGCGGGAAGCGGCTCGAGCCCCCGCGCGAGGAAGGCCCCGGCCATGCCGGTGAGCACATCTCCCGATCCGCCCGTCGCCATCCCGGGGTTGCCCGTGGGATTGACGAAGACGCCCCCGTCCGGCGCGCCGATGACGCTCCCCGCTCCCTTGAGCACGGCCCAGACCTGGTGACGCGCACAGAGGGCCCGGACCATCTCGAGGCGATCCGCCTGCACCTCGCTCACGGAGACCCCGAGCATCCGCGCCATCTCCCCCGGATGCGGGGTGAAAAGCCTGGGGCCGGCCGCACCCGCGAGCAGCTCGCAAGACCCGGCCAGGGCCGTGAGCCCGTCGGCATCCACGACCATGGGCTTCGCGACCTCGCGCAGGAGCTCCCGGATCAGCGTCTGCGTCTCCGGGTCGAGGGAGAGGCCGGGACCCAGCGCCACGGCATCGGTGCGGGCGGCCAGCTCGAGGATCCGCTCCTTGCTCTTGAGCGAGAGAGTCTGCGCGGGGGTCTCTGGAAGGGGCTCCGTCATGCTCTCCATGCCCAGCGCCGCCACGATGGGCTGCTGCGAGGCAGGCGTGGCGACGGTGACCAGCCCTGCCCCGCTCCTGAGCGCCGCTCGCCCGGCCAGCGCGGCCGCCCCTGTCTTCCCCACCGATCCCGCCACGACCAGGAGATGGCCGTAGCTGCCCTTGTGCGCGTCGCGCGGCCGGGCGGGGAAGTGGCGCCTGATGTCGGCTTCCTCGAGGAGCCAGGTGGCGATCCCGCGGTTCACCTCGGCCCCCGGGATGCCGATGGGAATCACGGCCACCTCGCCAGCGCAGTGGGCGGCCGGATGGAGGAGGAGCGCCCGCTTCCAGCCGGCGAAGGTGGCCGTGAGCCGGGCCCTGATCGCGGGGCCAATGATCTCGGCGCTGTCGGCGTTGAGCCCGGATGGCAGGTCGAGTGCCACGACAGGCGCCCGGGACTCGTTGACGGCCTCGATCACCGAGGCGGTGAGGCCGCGGGCGGGCCCCTCGAGTCCTGTCCCCAGAAGCCCGTCAACGAGGACGTCGGCCCTCCGGGCCGCATCCCCCACGGCCGCGGCCTGGGCCGCCGTGAGGATCTCCTCGACGCGCCCGCGCCACCGGCTGAGCGCCTGGGCCGCATCCCCTCTCACCTCCGCCCGGCGCCCGACCAGCAGCACCCTCACCCTCGCCCCGCGGGCCTTGAGGTGGCGGGCGACCACGAAGCCGTCGCCACCATTGTTCCCCTTCCCGCAGAGGACGAGCACGCCCTTGCCCTCGATGGGCGCGAAGCGCTCGGCGATCAGCCGGGCGGCCCCCGCGCCGGCCGCCTCCATGAGACGCGGGCCCGGGATGCCGAGCTGGCTCATGGCGCGCGAGTCGAGGGCGCGCATCTCGGCTGCGGTGAACACCGGGAGCATGGCTACCTCCCGGGAGGCACGAGGAGGCGCCCGGCCTGGGTGAGGAAATCGGCCAGCAACGCGGTGTAGGCCTCGCGGTGTGTGGTGCGGATCGCCCGCGGAAGCTCGATGTGGAGCGCGCGCTCGGCCGTCTTGAGAACGCCCTCGTCCTTGGCCGCCGAGGCCGTGTAATGCACGGGATCGAGCGGCTCGACGAGCACATCGAGCCTGGGCAGCCCGTCTCGCCCCCGCACGTGCACGTCCCGCACCAGCTCGAGGAGCGTCTTGAGCCGCCAGGCCTCGTCGCGCGTCACCCCGACCGTCGCGATCTCGATACGCTGGGCGCTGCCCTGCCGGCCATTGCCGTGGACCTCCACGTAGAGGCGGAGCGGTCCCTGGGCGGCGGCCGCGACGTGAGCCCGGTACGCCTCGAAGGCCTCCCGGGCGGCGGCCGTGCGAGTCTCGAGGCCCGGCGCCTCTCCGGGCAGGCTCTCCGTGGGGCGGTTCACGTTGAGCCTGCGGCCAGCGGCATCCAGGCGAGAGAAACCCCGGACCACCACCGCGCTCCACCCCGTGAGGCGAGCCAGGTCGGCGCCGATCAGGTCGGTGGCGCTGTCGGAGGTGCCGTGGGGGGCCGCGATCACGAGGCCGGGGCGCCCGCGCTCCACGGCGAAGCTGCCGCCGGCGGGCGCAGCTCCAGGAGCCGGAGGCTTCGCCGCAGGTTCGGGGATCACCGCTCGCCCCGGGACGAGCCCGGCACAACCCTGGAGGAGCAGGGCGAGGCTCAGCAAGAGCCTAGCGCGCCTCCAACGAGTTCCCCCACTCCACGCGTGCCCCCGCACCGTGCCGGGCCAAGGAACGAGCCAGACGAGGCCCCGCAGTACGAGCCGCAGCCGCAGGCGAGGCGAGTGGGAACGGGCATGCTGGCAAGCGGAGCGAGCCGGCGCGGGCGGGAGGCGTACTCCCTGTACGTTGAGCGCCCGCGCCGACCGAGAACGTGGTTCGGCGAGCCGCAGCCGGAGGCGAGGCGAGCGGACCTGGGGATCAGGCGAGCGTGAGCGAGACATGGCGAAGTTAGTTGGGCCGGCACTACCCGGGCTCCGCCTCGCCATCCGGCTCCCCTCCCACGAGCACCACCTGGGCCAGGGCGTAGTCGCCGTCGTGGGTCAACGACAGGAACACCCGGTGCGCGCCCTTCGCGCGCGCCAGCGCCTGGGTGCGCCCCGACAGCACGAGCGTCGGCGCCTGTCCCCGCTCCCGCCTCACCTCGAGCTCCTTCCACCTCACCCCCATGCGCAGGCCGGTGCCCAGCGCCTTGAGCCCGGCCTCCTTGGCGGCGAAGCGCGCGGCGAGATGGGGCACCGGATCCCGGCGGCGCTGGCAGTAGGCGATCTCCTCGTCGGTGAAGACGCGGCGGAGAAAGCGGTCCGCCCAGCGCTCGATCACCTTGCGCATCCGAGGGATCTTGGCGAGATCCACGCCGATGCCCTTGATGGCTGTCATTTATCTCGCTTGAATGTGGATGACGTCGCGTTGCGGTTCGGCCTCTTCGCCCTCATCGGGCTCATCGGGGCGTCCGGGCAACCCGCATCAGCGCCCGATCTCGCGCTGGATCATCCCCGCCAGCTCGGCGGCGATGCGCTCGATCCGCGACTGCTCCTCCCCCTCGACCATCACGCGCAGCAGCGACTCCGTCCCCGAGTAGCGCAGGAGGATGCGCCCGGCCCCGTTCATCTCCCGGTCGAACCCCTCGGCGCGGGCTGTGAGCCCCGGGATGGCCTCCAGCGGCCGCTTCTCCCTTACCTGCACGTTCAGCAGCACCTGGGGGAACTTGGTGAGGCAGGCCGAGAGCGCGGACAAGGACTTGCCGGTCTCGCGCATGACGGTCAGGAGCTGCAGCGCCGAGACGATCGCGTCCCCGGTGGTGGCGTGATCCAGGAAGAGGAGGTGGCCGGACTGCTCGCCGCCCAGGTTCGCCCCGAGCCTGAGCATCTCCTCCAGGACGTAGCGGTCGCCGACCTGCGTCTTCACCGTCCCGATGCCGGCATCCCCGAGCGCACGGTCGAGCCCGAGGTTGGCCATGACGGTGGTCACCAGCACCTGGCCGCGCAGCCGCCCCTGCGCGGCCAGGTGGCGGCCGCAGATCGCGAGCGCGTAGTCGCCGTCGCGGATCTCGCCGCGCTCGTCCACGGAGATGAGGCGGTCGCCGTCGCCGTCGAAGGCCAGCCCGAGATGGGCGCCCAGGGCGAGCACCTTCCTCTGCAGCGCCTCCGGATGGAGCGCGCCCGAGCCCCGGTTGATGTTGCGGCCGTCGGGCCGGGCGCCGAGCACTGTCACGCGGGCCCCGAGTCCCCGGAACACGCGGGGCGCCACTCGGTAGGTGGCTCCGTGAGCGCAGTCCACCACGATGCTGAGCCCGGTGAGGGTCACCGGGCAGGTGCCGGTGGCATAGCCCACGTAGTCCGCCTCGGCGCCCGCATGGGGCAAGAGCCGCCCGATGCTGGCCCCGGTGGGCTTGGGCGCCGCATCGGGCTGCCTCAGGCGGGACTCGATCTCGTCTTCCCAGGCGTCGGGGAACTTCGAGCCCTCGGAGGAGAAGATCTTGATACCGTTGTCCTCGAAGGGGTTGTGCGAGGCCGAGAGCACCACCCCGCCGTGGGCTTCGAGGGCGCGCGTCAGATACGCGATGCCCGGCGTGGGCAAGACGCCGACCGAGTACACGTCACCGCCGGCCGACAGCGCCCCCGAGACCAGTGCCCCCTCGAGCATGGGCCCGGACAGCCGCGTGTCCCGCCCGACCACCAGGCGCGCTTTCTGGACGCCGTGGTGCTCGAGGAGGGTGGCGACGAGCTGGCGCCCGAGACGGAAGGCCAGCTCGGTGGTGAGGGGCTCGGCGTTGGCGACCCCCCGGATCCCATCGGTGCCGAAGAGGCGGGTCATGCCGGCCCCCCCCGGGGGAGAGCCGAACGGCGCCCCTGGCGGTCGCCACTCCTCGTCCCGGCCCCCGTCACCTCGACCACGACCCGGACACTCCGCTCGCCGGCGATCCGGACGGAGTCCGCCAGCGCGGCGAGGGCCACCATGCGCTCGATCGTGGCCGTGGCGCCGGAGAGGCTCACGGGCTCCGTCTCGATCTCCGTGAGCCGGTCCAGCTGGGAGGCGGGCCCTTCCACCTGCACCTCCGCCGGCGTGACGCTGACGCTGACAACCCGATAGCCGTCGGGCAGACTCCCGGTCAGTCGGGGCACGACCGTGAGCCGGGAGGATCGAGACGCCTCGACCCGGAGCCGCACCCGTGGGGGGCTCACGCGCAGCACGGTGACCCCGGCCGGGACCACGATCTGCTCGGGCAGCACGCGGAGCACCACCTCGCCCGGCCGCACCCCCGCCAGGCTCACGCGCGCCCTCACCTGGTCGGGACCGAGCCGTCCCAGGATGGCGCGCAGTCCGTGGAGCTGCACGTCCACGCTGTCCGGCCGCTCGCCCACCACCTGGACGCCGGGCGGGACGGCGTCGATCTCCACGGGAGCTGCGACCACCACCTCCGCCTTCTCCGAGGTCGTCACGAACACCCAGAGGGCCGTGGCGATGCCCAGCGCGGCAACCTTGAGCTGCCAGTGCTGAAAGAGGGCCGTCATTTCCTCAGCCACTCCCGGGCCGGCACCCACCAGGCGGCCCGACCGGGCGAGGGGCCCGCGGCCAGCGCGAACAGCTCCGCCAGCCGCTGGCGGAGCCTCTCGCGGTCCAGCGGCGTCTCCATCTGGCCCCCCACCGCGAGCGAGATGCGCCCCGTTTCCTCGGACACCGCCAGGACCACGGCGTCGGTCTCCTCCGACAGCCCCAGCGCCGCGCGGTGCCGCGTCCCCATGGCCCGCCCGAGCTGGGTGTTCCGCGACAGCGGCAGGAAGCAGCCCGCCGCGACGGCACGGGTGTGGTGGATGAACACGGCTCCGTCGTGGAGCGGGGAGTAGGGCAGGAACAGGCTCACGAGGAGATCGGCCGACACCAGGGCGTCCAGGGGGACGCCCAGCTCGGCGTAGTTCCTGAGACCGGTGGTCCGCTCGAGCACGATGAGGGCCCCGATGCGCTTGGCAGCCAGCGAATCGGCGGCCTTCACCACGTCGTCGATGACGTGGCTCTGCCGCTCCTGGCCGGCCCGGGTCATCCCCTGGAAGAGGGGGCTCCGTCCGATCTGCGCCAGCGCCCGCCTGAGCTCGGGCTGGAAGAGCACCACCAGGGCGAGCACCCACACCGACCAGAAGTTCTCGAGGATCCAGCTCGTGCTGAACAGCTCCAGCCGGCGGGCCAGGAAGGAGGCGGCCATGAGACCGCCCAGCCCCGCCAGCATCTGCAGCGCGCGGGTGCCGCGGAACATGACGAGCACGCGGTGGACGACAACAGCCACGAGGAGGATGTCCACCGCGTCGCGCAGCCGGAAGGACTGGAGCAGAGCCCACACGGGCCTATCCCCCTTCCCCGACCTGCCGGATGGCCAGCGCCACCTTGACGGCCTGCACGGTCTCGGCCACGTCGTGGCAGCGGATCATGTGCGCGCCGCCGAGCACGGCCGCGGCCGTGGCGGCCAGCGAGCCCGGCAGGCGCCGCGCGGGGTCAGCCTCGCCCGCCAGGGCTCCGATGAAAGACTTCCTCGACACTCCCACACAGACCGGCCGCCCCAGGCCTCGCAGGTGGCCCAGGGAGGCCAGCACGCGGCAGTCCCACTCGTACCACGGGATGCCGCGGCGCCTGAAGAAGCCGATCCCGGGATCCACGGCGATCCCGTCCGCGGGCACCCCCGCCTGGGAGGCGATGGCCAGGCTCTCCCCGAGCAGGGCCAGCACCGTCTCCACCGGGGACACACCCTGGTCGCCGCCCCGCTCCGAGGCCATCACGATGAGCCCTGCCCCGGCCTCGGCCACGGCACGGGCCACCCCGGGATCGGCGGCGAGCCCTCTCACGTCATTGACAACCCGGGCGCCGGCCTCGAGCGCCGCCCGGGCAGGCGCCCTCCGGCTCGTGTCGGCTGACACCGGGACGCCGAGCTTCGTGACGAGCAGGTGCACGGCCGAGGCCAGGCGGTCGGTTTCCTCGGACTCCGAGATCTCCCCCTGCCGGTACGGCGCTGTGGACATGGCCCCCACGTCCAGGAGGACGGCGCCCGCCGCCGTCATCTGCTCGGCCAGGCGGAGGAGATGGTCGCCGGAGTGGGCCACCGAGCCGCCGTAGAAGGAGTCGGGGCTCACGTTGATGGCCCCCATGACCGCCACGTCGAGGCCGTCGCCGACCCTCACCCCCGCCAGACAGGCCCGGTTCGCCGTGGCGTCCACGGAGACAAAAATACCATTCCCCCCCGCACCGCCGCCGCCCGAATTCCCCGGCCGCACCGGGCTCGATACTCAAAGCCATCGCGGGTGCCGGGCCCCTGCAACGGCCGCTGGCACATCGCCGGTGTCTGCTCTCAGGAGTTCGTCGACGGGCGGCGCGGGGTGGGGCAGGGGGCCCTCCCCGCGGAACCGTGGCTTCTGCGCGATGCCGGAGCCGAAGACGGCACTCTCGTGGCTCCTTGTGCGCCGTCGCCGCGCGTGGCGACTCGGCGTGTTCCGCGGGGAGGGCCCCCTGCCCCGGCCGGCGCTTTGTCTGCAGATCTCCGAGACAGGACGCCCGAGCCGGCCGGGCGTCAGAGCCGGGCCGGCTCGCGAGCCAGGCGAGGCC
>MGBV01000247.1 GCA_001788415.1 Candidatus Rokubacteria bacterium GWC2_70_16
ATGAGGCGGCTGTAGCCCTTCACATCCGCGCTCAGGATCGCGGCCAGCTTCCGTTCGACGCTCGTGGGTTCCATCGCGGTCCTCCGGATGGATCCGTCCGCCCGGGACGCTACTCGATCACGTGATCCGCCCGCAGCAGGAGCGCCGGCGGGATCGCGAGGCCGAGGGCGCGGGCGGTCCTCATGTTGATGACCATGTCGAACTTCGTCGGCTGCTCCACGGGGAGGTCGCCGGGCCTGGCGCCTTTCAGGATCCTCCCCGCATAGATCCCTGCGCGCCGGTAGTTGTCCACGAGGCTTGGCGCGTACGCCATCAGTCCCCCGGCCTCCACATGCTCCGTGAGCCCGTAGATGGCCGGCAGCCGGTGCTGTGCCGCCAGGGCCGCGAGGCGTACGCGGTGAGCCCAGAACTCTGCGTCCGCCAGGACGACGAGGGCCCCTGTCCGCTCCTGGCTCATGGCCGCGAATGCCTGGCCGAGGGCATCGCCAGCGCGCGCCTCGAAGGTTCGAAGCCCCAGCCCGAGCGCCTGAGCCGCGATCCCCGCCTCCTTCGCGAGGAGCGGGTGCTGGACATTGGCGGGGTTCCGGAGCACAGCCACCCGGGTGATCCCGGGCGCGGTCTCCTTGAGCAGCTGGAGGGCCTTGCCCGCGATCTCGGGGCTGGCCAGGAAGGATGCCCCCGTGACGTTCCCGCCAGGGCGCGCCAGGCTGGAGACAAGTCCCATCCGCACGGGGTCGCCCACTGTCGCGAAGACGATCGGGATCGTGCTCGTGGCCCTCTTCGCGGCAAGCGCCGCTGGGCCACTTGCGACCAGCATCACATCGACCCCGTTCCGGACGAGGTCGGCGGCCAGTTCCGGGAAGAGATCGTAATTCCCCCTGGCGTACCGGAACTCGGTCGTGACGTTCTGACCCTCGACCCAGCCCTGCTCGTGCAACCCCTGCCGGATCGCCTCCACCGCCCTGGCGAGGATGGGGTCCGCCGGCCCGGTAGTTACCAGCAGTCCGGTCCGGTAGACCCTCTGCTGCGCCCGGGCGGCGAGCGGCCCCGAGGCGGCGAGCGGTGCCGCGACGATGGCCGCGGACAGGGCGAGGAGCCGTCTACGGGTGTAGACCTCCCGGGCTGGCGGGGTGGAGACTACGCAGGCGGGGCAGGTGGCGGCCGGGCGGGGGCCGCCATCGGCGCGAGACTTCACGCCCGGGGAGTCGTGATGCTGGCACCGGGGACATTTCATCGCTGCGCCCCGGGGGCGGAGGCCGCCCGATCCGATGGGTAGGAACCTGTCGGTGACGGATCCGGCGACGGGGCCGCCACCGCAGCCCCGATCCCAGCCGACGGCCATCACCCCGGGCAAGGCCCGGGGCCAGGCGCTGCATGGTGGTGCCGGGGCGCGGGTGCTGAGGACGACGACTCCCCGGCCCTACCCGACGAGGTCGAAGAACCCCTCCGTGGCGCGGTCGAGCTCGTCCGGCGAGGCGGCGCCGAGCCTGCGGCCCAGGCGCTCCGTGGACAGCGTGCGCACCTGGCTCATCTTGATCCAGGATGGCTTCGGGAGGCGGACGCTCTCCAGGCGGAGCGTGAGCGGAAAGCCCGCGCGCTGGGGCTGGCTGGTGATGGCGAGGGCGATCACGGTCCCCGATTGGGCGTTGAAGACGTCATGGCTGATGACGAGGACGGGTCGGAGTCCCGCCTGCTCACGACCCCGGACGGGATTGAGGTCGGCCCAGTAGATCTCGCCCCTCAGTATCCGGGCCACGTGTCCGAATCTGCGGCGAGGCCCTCCTCGGCGAGCCGCCGCTCCTCCTTCGGATCGAGCTTCCTCGCCTCCTCGGCGAGCCGCCGCCGCCGGGCCCGCTCCAGCTTCTCGGCGATGGCTGCCTGGATGGCCTGACTGCGGTTCGGGTATCGCCCGGCGGTCACCCACCGGTCGATCTGCGCGAGCAGATCCTCCTTGATCGTGATCGCCACCTTGGCAGAGCCCATGCCCCCTCCTCCAGCACGGGTATTCCGGATCATCATACCACCGGGGCAGTCCCTCATCGTGCCGGAGGGCGCACGATCACCGCGGAAGGGCGGCCCGGCGTGGCGGGCCCGGGGGCTCACGGCGCCCCCGGCTACTCGATCACGTGATCCGCCCGCAGCAGGAGCGCCGGCGGGATCGCGAGGCCGAGGGCCCTCGCGGTCTTCATGTTGATCGTCAGCTCGAACTTCGTCGGCTGCTCCACGGGGAGGTCGGCGGGCCTGGCGCCCCTGAGGATCTTCCCCGCGTAGATCCCTGCGCGCCGGTAGTTGCCCACGCTGCTGGGCGCGTACGCCATGAGGCCCCCCGCCTCCGCATGCTCCTGGAGCCCGTAGATTGCCGGCAGCCGGTGCTGCGCCGCGAGGGCCGCGATGCGCGCTCGGTGAGCAAAGAACATCCCGTCCGGCGAGACGACGAGGGCACCCGTACGCTCACGGCTCATGGCCGCGAACGCCTGATCGAGTGCGTCCCCGGCCCGGGCCTCGAAGGCTCGAAGCCCCACCCCCAGCGCCCGCGCCGCGACCTCCGCCTCTTTCAGCAGGACCGGGTGCTGGGCATTGCCGGGATTCCAGAGGACTCCCACCCGGGTGACCCTGGGCGCGGCCTCCTTGAGCAACTGGAGGGCCTTGCCCGCGAGCTCCGGTCCTACGATGAAGGACAGCCCCGTGACGTTCCCACCGGGCCGAGCAAGGCTGGAAACAAGTCCCACTCCCACGGGGTCGAGCGCCAGCGCGAACACGATGGGAATCGTCGTGGTCGCCTTCCTGGCGGCAAGCGCCGCCGGGCCACTTCCGACCAGGATCACATCGACCCCGATCCAGACGAGGTCGGCTGCGAGTTCCGGTAAGAGCCCGGGGTTCCCCCTGGCGTAGCGGTGCTCGAGCGCGACGTTCTCCCCCTCGACCCACCCGTGCTCCCGCAGACCCTGCCGGAACGCCTCGAGGGCCCTGGGGACGAAGGCATCCTCAGGCGCGGTGTTCAGCAACCACCCTATCCGGTAGACCCTCTGCTGCGCCTCGGCGGCGAGCGGCCCCGAGGCGCCGAGCGGCGCGGCGAGCAGGGCGGCCGACAGGGCCAGCAGCCGTCTGCGGGTGCAGGCATTCCGGGCTGGCGGGGTGGAGGTCACGCAGGCGGGGCAGGCACCGGGGCGGGGACCGCCCTCGACGCAGGACTTCACGCCCGGGGCGTCGTGATGCTGGCACCGGGGATACTTCATCGCTGCGCCCCGGGAGCGGAGGCCGCCCGATCCAATGGGTAGGAACCTGTCGGTGACGGACCCGGCGCCGGGTCCGCCGCCGCAGCCCCGATCCTAGCAGACGGCCATCACCCTGGGCAAGGCCCGGCGGCGCGCGTGCGCCGGCAGCTGCCGGGGCGCCGGTCGCTGCCAGGGCCGGGGGGCCGTGCGCGCGGGGGCTGCGGGCGCTCTCCAGACGAAGCGTGAGCGGAAAGCCCGCCGCCGGCCGGCCGATCGGGCGCGTACATGTTGATGCCATACAGGCGCCCGCGGTAAACTGCAGTGGTGCGGCTCGTTGTGCGCTTGACCGGCTTCGACTGGGACCAGGCCAACTGGCGCAAGTCCGAGTTGAAGCACGGCGTTGCCGCGGCCGAGGCGGAGGAAGCCCTGCTCAAGGACCCGCTCTGCCAGATCGATCCGCGGCACTCGGACGACGAGCAGCGTTACGTGGCCCTGGGTGAAACGAGCGAGGGGCGCCGGCTGTTCATCTCGTTCACCGTCCGACGCGGGCGTGCCCGCGTGATCTCGGCCCGCCCGATGAGCCGGAAGGAGCGCGCGATCTATGACGAAGCGAAGAAAACGCCCTGAGGCCGAGGTCGCCGAGTACTGGCTGACCCACGACAGCGCCGACGAGGTCGGCTGGTCGGGGCCTGGCGTGCGGATCCAGTTCGACCCGGGGGTTGAACGGCCGACTCGGCCGGTGACGCTCCGGCTCCCGCGACGCCTCTTGCAGGAGCTGAAGGTGCTTGCCAAGGACCGGGACGTGCCGTACCAGTCCCTGATGAAGGTGCTCCTCGCGGAGCGCGTGGCAGAGCTGCGTCGGCGTGCCGGCTGAGCGGCGCGCCGGCACGGGGCTGCTGAAGTCCGGGACGTCGCTCCCCGGGATCGAGGTCCATCAGCCCACCTCCCTCAGCTCGGCCTCGGCCTGCTCGAGCCAGAAGGGCATGTCCATCTCGCGGTAGAGCGCCACGGCCGTGGTCAGGTGCTCGGCCGCTCGCTCCCGCGCGCCCGTGCGGCGATGGAGCCGGCCGAGGCCCAGGTGGCAGTGGGCGACGAGGGGGCGCATGCCGCGCGGCTCGGCGAGGGCCAGCGCCTGGCGGTACTGCGTCTCGGCGCGCTCGGGATCGAACCGATCGGGATGCGTGGCGATGTCGCCGAGCAGGTGCTCCGCATGGGCCCCGAAGCCGGGGTGAGCGGGATCGGCCTCGACCGCGCGCTCGCCCCAGGCGCGCGCCTCGTCGAGCCTGCCGAGGAGCAGGCATGCCCGGCCGAGCCCGTGATAGGCCCAGGCGTTGTAGGCCCCGTGCCCGGTCGCCGCGAACCGCTCGACGAGCTGCTCGCCGTCCCGGAGCCGGTCGAGGGCCTCGCTCGTCTCGCCGAGCTGGGCCAGCACCCAGGCGGAGCAGGTGACGTGGACGCGCCAGGCGACATTCCCCGCCCGGAACGCCGCGACGCTCTGCTCGAGCAGTGACCGCGCCTTCGCCCAGTCGCCCTTCCCGAGGTGAAGCGCGCCCGCGCCGTAGTACAGGAGACCGATGGCGAACGGATGCTGTGCGGACTCGGCGAGCCGGATCGCCTCGGCCTCGTGCGGCGCCGCCTCGGCGAAGCGGCCGAGCTCGGACAGGCTCCTGATGAGGAAGCTGCGATTGGTGACCAGCATCTCGGCGAGCCTCGGGTCACCCGGGGAGGCGCCGGCCTGCAGAGGCGGGAACGCGGCGAGGTTCTCCGTGGCCAGCCGGACGGCCTCGTCGAACTCGGCGCGGAGATAGTACGTCGCGCCGAGCGCACTCCTCGCCAGGAACCAGAGCTCGGGGTCTCCCAGCCCTCGAGCGATCTCTGCCGCGCTGGTGCCGGCCTCCATGGCCTCGTCCAGCGCGCCCATGGTCAGGTGGACGCGCGCCAGGAACGCCAGGGCCCGGCCTCGCCTCCGGTCGTCCGTCAACCGCTGCGCGACGCCCTCCGCCGCGCGCAGGTGCCCGAGCGCCAGTCGAAGCTCGTCGATCATGCTCAGCACCGAGAGCAGCTCGAGGCGGGTGTCGAAGGCCTGCTCGAGGGCGGCCCGGTCCTCCGGCAGCCCCTCGAGGATGCCGAGCGCCTGCTCGAACCAGGCCCGGGCGTCCTTGAGCGCCGACCGCGCGGCCGCCCTGAGGCCGGCCCGCCGGAGATGGGGGACGGCCCTGTCCCCGAGCTCGCCTCTGAGCGCGTGACGCGCGAGCCGGTCCACGTGCTCGTCCAGGCGGTCCGTGTAGAGCGCCTCGATGGCCTCCACGATCCGGGCGTGCAGCGCCCGCCGCCGCTCGGCCAGCAGGCTCCCGTAGGCCACCTCGTGGGTCAGCGCATGCTTGAAGGCGTACTCGATCTCCGGGAAGAGGCGCGTCTCGTACAGGAACTCCGTCGCCTGGAGCCGGCCGAGCCCCCCGCGCAGCCGCTCCTCCGGCTCCTCCGCGATGGCCTGGAGCAGCGCCAGAGGGACGTCAGTGCCGATGACCGCCGCGGTCTGCAAGAGCCGCTTGTCCTCGGGAGTCAGCCTGTCGATCCGCGCCGCGACCATCGCCTGAGCGGTGGCCGGCACCTGAAGGCCGCGGACGGGCCCCGTCGGGCGATACGCGCCGCGCGCGCCGGCCAGCACCCCCGTCTCCACCAGCGAGCGCACCGTCTCCTCCATGAAGAAGGGGTTGCCCTCGCTGCGCTCGATGACCAGCCGCTTGAGGGGGGCCAGGGTGGGGGCGGTGCCGAGCAGGTCGTCGAGCAGGGCGTCGGCGCTCTCGGGCGGGAGCGGGGCGATCTGCAGCTGGCGGTAGTAGGTCTTGCTCCCCCAGCCGTGGGCGTACTCGGGCCGGTAGTTCACCAGCAGCAGCAGCCGCGCGGTGGGGAGGCTCTCGATCAGGCTCTCCAGGAAGGCCTGGGTCTCCGCGTCGATCCAGTGGAGATCCTCGAAGAGGACCAGGAGCGGCTGCACCTGGCTCTCCCGGAGCAGCAGCCGCTTCACCCCGTCGAGCGTGCGCTGCCGCCGCTGGCCCGGCTCGAGGCGATTCCACCCGGGATCCTCGGCCGGCACATCCAGCAGGGAGAGGAAGGCGGCGAGCCAGGGCTCGAGAGCCCGGTCCAGGGACAGCACCTTCCCCGTGACCTTCTCCCGGATCTTCCGGGTCTCGTCCCCGGCCTCGATCTGGAAGTAGCCCCGGAGCAGCTCGATGACCGGCAGGTAGTTGCTCGCCTTGCCGTAGGAGACGGAGGCGCTCTCAAGGACGAGCCAGTCCCGGGCGCGATGCGAGCGCGTGAACTCCCAGTAGAGCCGCGACTTCCCCACCCCCGGCTCCCCCACCACCGCCACCACCTGCCCGTGCCCCGCCCGGGCCCGCTCCAGGGCCTGGCCGATCTGCTCCAGCTCGCTGTCGCGCCCCACGAACTTCGTGAGTCCCCGCGCCGCCCCCGCCTGGAACCTCGACCGCACCGTGGCCGCCCGCAGTAGCTCGTAGACCTCCAGCGCCCCTCCAGCCCCTTGACGGGCAGCGGACCCAGCGCGCGCACCTCCACACGTACCCCTCCGCCAGCGCCAGCGTGGCCGCCGACAGCAGGATGGACCCGGGCATCGCCATCTGCTCCATCCGCGCCGCCACATGCGTGGTCTGCCCCACGGCCGAGTAGTCCATGCGGAGATCGCTCCGGATCGAGCGGACAACGACCTCGCCGGAGTTCAGGCCGACCCGGATCTGGAGCGGGCGCCTAGTCGACATCAACGCCCTCCGCGCCCTCGCGCCCCTTCCCTGCGCCTCCGTCCCCAGGCCCTCACGCCCCCAGCCCCGCACACCGCAGCCCCGCTGGAGCCGCAGGCAGCGAGAAACCCGGTAGAAACCCGGTAGTAACCACTGCCCAGGGCCCCGGCCAGAAAAGCAAAGCCCCCAAGATCTTGAAATCTTGGGGGCTTGGTGGTTGCGGGGGCTGGATTTGAACCAGCGACCTTTGGGTTATGAGCCCAACGAGCTACCGGGCTGCTCCACCCCGCGGTGACAGGTACGAAGTCTACTCCGTCGGGCAGCGGACAGTCAACCCCACATCGCGCCGGAGCTTCCGGGGCCTCGGCAGCCCGTGCCGCCACACCTCCGGCGGATGCCGGCGCCCGGCGGGACCGGACGGGCAGCCCTGGAGGGGGTCCTGAGCCCCAGCACGCCGCCCTTGCGGGTTCCCCTGGCGACGTGTAACTTGGCGGCCGAAAAGGGCCTTCGCCTGGGCCGCCGGGACGAGCCCCGCGGGTTCCAGCGCTGCGCCAGCGCGACGAGTCGGCCGGCGGGTATCCTGCACCGTGGTGCTACCGGAACCCGGCGGGAATGCTATAGTGCTGGACGTGGCGCGCGAAACGCTCCGGAATCGACCCTCGATTCCCATCGAGAACGGAACCATCGAGTCCGACCAGGTCCCGCGCTGGTACGCGGTGCGAACGCGCTCGCGCCATGAGAAGAAGGTCCGAGACCAGCTGCTCGAGCGGCAGATCGAGACCTTCCTGCCAGTGTGGGAGCGCTGGAGCCCGTGGAAGGATCGCCTCAAGAAGATCGAGGCTCCGCTGTTTTCCGGCTACTGCTTCGCCCGCTTCGTCGTGTCCGAGCGCGTGCGGGTGCTGAGCACGCACGGGGTCGCCGGTCTCGTGGGCACCGGGGGACACGCCGAGCCCCTGCCGGATCAGGAGATCGAGGCCATCCGGCGTCTGGTGGCGAGCCGGTTCCGCTTCGATCCCCATCCCATGCTCGAGGAAGGCATGGAGGTCGAGGTGGTCCGCGGCCCGCTGGCGGGGGTCCGCGGAAAGCTCCTCCGCAAGGATCGCTCCACGCGCGTCGTGATCGCCGTGCGGCTGATCCAGCAGGCCGCGGCCGTCGAGGTTCACCCCGGGGACGTGGTCCGGGTCTGATCCGGTTCGGGCCCTTGCCTCAGCGGGCGCGGGCGCCGCGCAGCAGAACACGGGCCTCGCGGGCCTGGGCCGTGCTCGGATACTCCCGGGTCAGGCGCTCCCACGTCCGGCGCGCCCGCTCCTCGTTGCCGACCTTCCGGTAGCAGAGCCCGATCTTGAGCAGCGTCTCCGCCGTCCGACGCCCCCTGGGGACGGCCGCCAGCAGCGTCTCGAACTCCGCCAGGGCGGCCCGGGGGTTGTTCTGGCGGTAGAGGATGTCGCCCGCCGTGAACTGAGCGCTCTCCCGGAGGGGATGGGTGGCGTGGTTCGCGATGAGGTCCTGGAAAAGGATCAGGGCTGCGTCCAGCTCCCCCGCCCGCATCCTGGACATGCCGCTGTCGTAGAGCTCCTGCGCGGGCTGGCTGCTGGGGGACGGGACAGATGGCGGCGTGGGACTGACCTGGGAGGGGGCAAAGCCACGCGGGACCGCGCCCTCGGGGGCAGCGGGCGTGGTCATCTCGCCAACGCGGCGCTCGAGGGCCCGGAGCTGATCCTCCTGCCGCTGGGAGGCCTCGACCAGGCGGGCCAGAGCGTTCTGCAGCTCGGCGAACTCCGCCGTCATCCTGGCGATCTCTTCCGCCAGCCGGGGTGAGTCGGCGGGGCGGGAGGAGCCGGGCGAGGCCGGGGCCGGAGCCGGTGTCGGGGCCGGCTCGGACCGGGCGGGCTCGCTACGTGGCGCCGCGGGGGGCTCGGAGCGACCGGGCAGGAGGCCGGCGCACCCCGACAGCCCTGCCGTCACAAGCAACGCGAGCGCCATGGCGGCAAGCCCCATCAGGAGGCGCCCCCGGGGTCGATGGTCACGGCAGCCACGGGCCAGCCGGCCTGCTCCGCGCGGAGCTGCAGGATGAGCGGATGCTCCCGCGCCAGCGGGACATCCAGGAGCCAGCTCCACGGGCCCGGCCGCTCCACCGGCGAGTAGCCTCGCGCGATCTCCCCGCGCTCGAACACATAGCGGCGCTCCACGAAATCGAAACGGTGCACCTGCTGGCCCACCACCAGTACGCCCTCGCGCATGACGCAGAGCACGTAGTCGATCAGCTCGGGGGGCTCGGCGCGCGTGAGCCGCATGGCCCTGGCCCGTGCGGGCAGCGCGCGCGGGAGGTCACCGGTGAGCTGCTCCAGCGTCGCGTACGGCACCGGCGCCCGCCTGAGCGCCAAGAGCTCGTTGCCGTCCCGGCGCAGGCGGAACGTGGGTGGCTCGTCCCGCGGCGGGCGTGCAGCCTGGCCGGCCGCCCTGCCGGGCACCGCCACGAGCCCGGCCAGCGCCAGCAGCCCGGCGCGCCGGGTCATTCACCCATGCTCTGCGGGATGTCCCTCCGCGGTCACCCAGCCGCTGCGCCCCGGCACGGTCATGCGCACGACGGGGACTGGCGGGCGCCTGTCCGCCTCGGCCCGCGCCGCCTCGGCCACGTCGCAGAGCCGCGCGAGCGCGACGCCCCGCCGCCCGGCGTCCGCCAGGAAGTCCCGCAGAACCCCGAGCCAGGGCCCGCCCTCGACCTCGGCGTGGAGCGTCAGGACGTTGAGCCCGGGCCGGACGCTCCGTACCAGGGTTCCCGCGACGTCCTTCGTGCGCCCCACCAACTCGTCCACCGTCGCCATGGTCGTCGGAATCTGGATCGTGTCGAGCGCCTGCTGGCCGACCAGAGGCCGGAAGGGAGCGAGGCCCCGCACGTCGCTGCCGTAAGCGTACGCGAACTCGTCCTGGATCACCAGGGCTTCCGGCGTGGTCCGCCACCCCGGGGCAGCGCTGGCCCGCGGCGCCGACCCGAAGACGGAGTCGAAGGCGTGCGCCGCGGCCGCCAGGTCCTCCCGGATGCGCGCGGCAGACATCCGGTGCACGCGATCCTGCCACCCGACATGGTCGAAGCCGTGCGGGGCCACCTCGTGCCCTTCGGTGGCGATCTGCCTGAGCAGGGCCGGAGCCCCGGCGCCAACCGGCCGAGCGGGGAGCAGCGTTCCCGACAGGAGCGTGGAGACCCCGTACAGGCGCACCGCGCGGGTGCGCCACATCTTGGCCAGGAAGCTCGGTCGCCAGGCCCGCCTGAGCGCCAGACCCGAACGGTCCGGTCCCATGGTGACGAAGAACGACGCGCGGAGGCGCTCCCGACGGAACAGCTCGAGCAGCCGCGGCACCCCGTCGTGGAGTCCCCGGCGGGTATCGACGTCGACCCTCAGCGCGACTGTCGCTTGAACCACTCGATGGTCCGGGCCAGGCCCTCCTCCAGGGGAATCTCGGCCCGCGCGCCGAGCAGCTCGCGCATCCGCCGCACCGCGGGCACTCGCCGCGGGATGTCTTCGTACCCGCGGTCGTACACGGCTTCCTTTGGCACGAAGATCACGGGAGAGGCCGAGCCTGCGAGCCGCACCATCATGGAGGCCAGGGTGGCGATGGAGACCTCCTCCTCGGAGCCGATGTTGATGGCCTGGCCGACGGCCGCGGGAGCCAGCCCCGCTGCAACGGTGGCGCGCACCGCGTCGTCGACGTAGGTGAACGAGCGCGTCTGGCTGCCGTCCCCGATGACGGTCAGGGGCTCCCCGCGCAGGAGCTGGCCCATGAAGATCGTCACGACGCGCCCGCGGTCCATCTGGTCGAGACGCGGGCCGTACACGTTGAAGTAGCGCAGCACCACCACGGGAAGCCCCATGCGCCAGAACGCGAAGCTCAGGTGCTCGGCCGCCGCCTTGGAGGTCGCGTAGCACCAGCGGTCGACCCGGGTCGAGCCGAGCACCCGGTCGCCGTCCTCGTCGAAGGGCACGGCCGGGCTGCGCCCGTAGACCTCCGACGTGGAGGCGAGGACCACCTTGCGGCCGTGCCGGAACGCCGCTGCCAGCACGTCCTGGGTGCCGTTGATGTTCACCGTCAGGACCTGGTAGGGGTCGCCGACGTAGTGCTCTACGCCGACCACCGCCGCCAGATGGTAGACCAGGTCGGCCCAGGCCACGAGCCCTTCCAGGATGTCGCGGTTCAGCACCGACTCGCGGATCATCCGGAAGCCGCCTTGCGCGCGGAGATGGCGCACCTTCGCGTCGGAGGCCAGGTCGAGCACGGTGACCTGGCTCCCCCGGGCCAGCCAGGCTTCGGACAGATGCGAGCCGAGGAAGCCCGCCCCCCCGGTGATGAGCACCTTCATGGGCGCTTCACCAGCGACTGGCCGGGGGTGAGCCCTCGCCGGCCGGCCCAGCGCTCCGCCGGCTCCTCCGGAGATCCGGCCTCCTGCACCCGCCGGAGGAGCAGGCTCCCCCGGCCGGTGGCCACCACCATCCCCTGACCCGGCCGCACCTCGAGCAGGGTGCCCGGTGCCGCACTCGCCGTCGCGTCGGCCAGGGCCATGCTCTCCCACAGGAAGAGCCTGGCCGGCCCATGGCCGGCGAAGGCGCCCGGGTAGGGATGCGTCACGGCCCGGATCATGTTCGCGATGCGCTCGGCCGGCCACTGCCACTGGATCCGGCCGTCCTCGGGGCGCCGCCGCGGCCAGAGGCTCGCCCGCGCGGGGTCCTGCGGCCGCCGGGGTGCGGTGCCGGCCAGCACCTGCGGGTACCACTCGAGGAGGAGGTCGAGGCCCTCCTTCACCACGCGGTGGTAGAGGCTCGCGGCCGTGTCGTCGGGCTCGATCTCGATGGGGACCTGCGCCACGATGTCGCCTGCGTCCGCCTCGGCGGTCATGTGATGCAGGGTGACGCCGGTCCGCCGCTCCCCGTTGACGAGGACCCAGTTGATCGGCGCCCGTCCGCGATAGGCGGGCAGGAGCGAGCCGTGGAGGTTGAGCGCGGCCACGCGCGGCAGGCGCAGGAGGTCGGCGCCCAGCAGGCGGCGATACCAGACGCTCAGGAAGACATCGGCCGCCAGTGGGCCGAGCGCGCCGACGACCTCGGGCAGGTTGGGCGAGGGCGGGGCGAGCACGGGGATGCCGGCGGTCCCGGCCACCTCGGCCACCGACTCGAACCAGTCCCCCCCGGCCGGGTCGTCGGCGTGCGTCACCACGGCGACGACGCGCTCCCCACGGGCGCGGAGCGCCGCGAGCGCCCGGGCGCCGAAGGTATGGTAGGCGAAGAGCACCCAGCGCGCGCCGCTCATTCGAGGATCTCGCTGATCACGTACGGCGGCCTCCGGCGGACCTCCTGGTAAATGCGTCCCACGTACTCGCCGATGAGCCCGAGGGCGAGGATCTGCAGCCCCACGAAGAAGAACAGAATCGCGAAGAGCGTGAACACACCCTCCACCTCGGGCCCCACCAGGAGCCGCCGGATGCCGAGGAAGACGGCGAAGCCGAGCCCCAGCGCCGCCACGAGCACCCCGGACAGGCTCACCGCCTGGATGGGCAGCAGCGAGAACCCCGTGAGGAGGTCAAGGTTCAGCTGGAGGAGCCGGAACAGACCGTACCGGGAGCGCCGGTCCGGGCGCGCGGCGTGCGCGACGGGGATCTCCGCCACCGAGGCCGCGAGGGTGTTCGCGAGGGCGGGGATGAAGCGGGAGATCTCCTGGCACTCGAGCAGGCGATCCACCACCGGTCGCCGGTACGCCCGCAGCATGCAGCCGTAGTCGCGCATGGGCACGCCCACGGCGGCCGAGGTCAGGCGGTTGACGGCCCACGAGGCCGCGCGGCGCGGCCACGGGTCCTGCCGGCGCTTCCGCCAGCCGCCCACCACCTCCGTGCCGTCGGCCATCCGCGCCAGGAGTCGCGGGATCTCCTCGGGCGGATTCTGCAGGTCGGCATCGAGGGTCACCACCACCTCACCGCGCGCGCGCTGCATGCCGGCGAAGACGGCCGCATGCTGGCCGTAGTTCCGGGCGAAGCGCACGACGCGGACGGCCCGATCCTGCTCGTGGAGCGCCCGGAGGATGCCCGCCGAAGCGTCCGTGCTCCCGTCATCCACGAAGACGATCTCCCAGGGCTGTCCCAGCTCCTTGAGAGTCCGCGCCAGGCGCTCGTGGAGATCCACGAGGGTCCCCGCCTCGTTGAAGACCGGGATCACCACCGACACGACCGGGAGCGAGGGCTCACGGGTCATGGGCGCGCACCAGGAGGCAGTCGTTGTGGCCGCCGAACCCGAACGAGTTGGAGATTGCCGCCCGGATCGGCGCCGCGACGGGGGTGTTTGGGACGTAGTTCAGGGTGCAGTCGGGGTCGGGAACCTGGTAGTTGATCGTGGGCGGGGCCACCTGGTCCCGGAGCGCCAGCACCGTGGTGATCAGCTCGATGGCGCCCGCCGCCGAGATCGTGTGGCCGATCATGGACTTCGTCGAGCTCACCAGCAGGCGGTCGGCATGAGACCCGAAGACCTGGCGGAGCGCCGCGGTCTCGACGCGATCGTTCATCGGCGTGGAGGTGCCGTGGGCATTGACATAGCCCACGTCCGTCGTCTGGATCCTCGCGTCCGCGAGTGCCGCGCGCATGGCCCGGACGGCCCCTTGCCCGTCCGGGGCCTCGTCGGTGATCCGGTAGGCATCGCAGGTGCTGCCCCAGCCGGCCAGCTCCGCCAGAGGGCGAGCGCCCCGCGCCCTGGCGTGCTCGGCCTCCTCCAGGACAAGGAAGCCGGCGCCCTCGCCCATGACGAAGCCGTCGCGGCGGGCGTCGAAGGGGCGGCTGGCCGTCTCGGGCGCCTCGTTCCGCCGCGACATCACGCCGAGGAGGCAGAAGAGCTGGACCTCGATGGGCGAGACGATGCACTCGGCGCCCCCGGCCAGCGCGACATCGATGGCGC
This sequence comes from Candidatus Rokubacteria bacterium GWC2_70_16, assembly GCA_001788415.1. Lineage (GTDB taxonomy): Bacteria > Methylomirabilota > Methylomirabilia > Rokubacteriales > CSP1-6 > UBA12499. The sequence goes on from MGBV01000247.1 coordinate 13,900, forward strand.
CTCGGCGGATGGCTCGCAGGGCCTCGCCGAGGGCCTGGGCCGAGGAGGTGCACGCGGTCTGGAGCGTGCCCCCCCCACCCTCGATGCCGAACATCCCGGCCAGGCGCGCCGCCAGGTACTGCGGAAGCGTGCGGTAGAGGCGGTCGCTCCCGTACCGGCGGGCGAACTCGCCGGCGAAGCCGCGCGGGGTCACGGGCTCCCCCGGGCCTCGGCCGGCATAGGCCATGGCGCCCATCTCCCGGAGGTCCTGGCGCTCCCCGGCGGTTCCGACATAGACGCCGGCTCGCCGGCCGCGCACCGCCTCCATCGCCCCCGCCTGCTCGAGGGCGCCGCGGGCCGCCCACACGCCGACCACCGCGCTCCTGGGCTCGAGAGGGTCGAGCGCCGCCGCCTCGCGCAGCTCCGCCAGCAGGGCCGGGTCGGCCAGCGAGGCGGCGATCTGGGTGGGCAGCCCCGTGGGGTCGAAGTGCGTGATGCGCCGGACCCCCGAGGCGCCGCCCTGAGCTGCCTTCCAGAAGCGGTCGAGCCCGACGCCGATCGGGGTGACCACATCCATGCCCGTCACCACCACGCGCCGCACCGGTGCGCCCTCAGGCGAGCAGGGAGTAGCCACCGTCCACCACCAGGACCTGGCCCTGGATGGCCTGGGCCGCGGGGCTGGCGAGGAAGAACACCACCTCGGCGACGGCCTCGGCCGAGGTGAGCGATCCGGCCGGCGTCCGGGCGCGCGCCGCCTCGAGCAGCGCCTCCCCCTCCGGGAACGCCCGCCACACGTCGGTCGCGACGGCGCCGGCGGAGACGGCGTTGACCGTGATCCCGCGGGGCGCCAGCTCGACAGCCAGGTAGCGCGTGAGCGCCTCGAGGGCCGCCTTGGAGACGCCGACGGCGGCGTAGCCGGGGATGACGCGCCCTGAGCCCAGGCTCGTGAGCGCCACGATCCGCCCTCCCGCGCCCATGAGGCGCGCGGCCTCCTGGGCGCAGAGCAGGAGGGGCCGCGCGTTGGTGTTCATGACCCAGTCCCACTGCCTGGACGAGAGCGCGAACGGCCCCCTCAGCACCCCCGATGCGGCGTTGCTGACCAGCACGTCGAGCCGGCCGGCCACCCGGGCGATTTCGGCGCCCATGCGGCTGATCTCGCCGGGCTCCTTGAGGTCGGCCTGGACGAGGTGCGCCGCGCCGCCGCGCGCCTCCAGGTCCTGCGCGGTCTTCTCGGCGGCCTTCCGATCGACGAAGAAGTTGATGAAGACGCGCGCGCCCTCCTCGGCGAAGCGGAGCGCGATGGCCCGCCCGATGCCGCGACCGCCGCCCGTGACCAGCACCTCCCGCCGCTCGCCCGGCGGGGTCACGGCGCCGCCCCGAACGCCGCTGTGCCCGGCGGGCTCGCCGTCAGGACGCGGTACAGCTCGCGCAGTCGCTCGGCGCGGGCCAGCGCCTCCGGATCGCCACCGATCTCCTCGACGGCCAGCTCGAGGGTCGCCGTCGCCGCCGCCCGGTCGGCCACCCGGGCGATGGCGCCAATGGTCCACCGGTCCTCGCCGGCGTCGCGCCGGGTGCAGCGCAGGCGGAGCTGGTCGCCGGGCGTCACGGCCAACCGGAAGGAGGCCCCGGACACGCGCTCGAGGCGGCCGACCCGCTCGAAGCCGTGACTCAGGGCCACGAGCAGCTGGGCGCTCTGCTCGAACGCCTCGATGATGAGCGCGCCGGGAAAGATGGGGCAGCCGGGGAAATGGTCCTCGAAGATGTCCTCGGAGGCGCTCACGTTCTTGAGGGTCTCGATGGCGCGCCCTGGCTCCACCGCGACGATCCGGTCGACCAGGACGAACCGCATGCTGCGGATGCCCGGCTCAGGTGCCGGTCGCGAGACGGGAAGCGGTCCTCAGTTGCCCCGCCAGGTACTGGACCAGGGCCCGAACGGTGAAGCGATTCAGCACCTCGTCCACCACCACGGGGGAGTGGAGGCTCTCCAGGAGGTGGGGCACCAGACGATCGACGGAGAGATCGCCGAACTCCAGGCCCATCCCGCCCAGCTCCGCGAGCAGCCGCTCCGCCAGCGCCACCGCCAGACCGCGGTCGTCGCCGCGCGCACCGGCCACGCCGTGCCGGGTGGCGAGGTGCTCGAGCATGGCCGGGATCGTGGCCGGCGCCACCGTCTTCAGCTCCTCCGCCTCGACCGGCGCCCCGTGGCGCTCCCGCACCACGCGAGCCAGGATCTCGAAGCCGCGCCACTCCAGGAGCCGGGCCTGGATGAGCCGGGCCGGGACATCGACACCGAAGGTCTGCTGGCACTTGAAGCTGATGTCGAGGAAGTCGATGGACTCCGCGCCGAGGTCGCGCACCAGCGAGGCGTCGTCGGTGACGCCGGCCTCATCCGCGCCGAGCGACTCGACGAGGATCTTCCCGACGCTGGCCCGGATCTCCGCCGGCGTCCAGAGCTTGTTCGTATCCGGCTCCATGCCTCTCCCTTCCTCGCCTACCCCAGGCCGCCGTCCACCGCGATGACCTGCCCCGTCACGTAGCTCGCTTCCTCCGAGGCGAGGAAGCCCGCCACGGCCGCCACCTCGGCCGGGCTGCCCACGCGCCGCATGGGAATCAGGTCGCGGAGCCTGCCCGCCGCCATGCCGAGGAAGGGCCGGCTCATGTCGGTCTCGATCAGCCCCGGAGCGACGGCATTGACCGTCACCCCCCGCGGCGCCAGCTCCGTCGCCAGCGCGCGGGTGAGCGCATTGACGCCTCCCTTGGAGGCGATGTAGTTGGCCTGGCCACGCGCTCCCCGCGAGACCGTGACGGTGCTCACGTTGATGATCCGTCCCCAGCGCCGCTCCAGCATGGGCCGGGCGGCGGCGCGGCAGCAGTAGTACACGGCGTCCAGGTTCGTGTCGAGCACCGATCGCCAGTCCTCGTCGGCCATCTCCACCAGGAGCCCATCGCGGATGATCGCCGCGTTGTTGACCAGGACGTCCAGCCGCCCGCAGCGGACGAGCGCCGCCTCGATCAACCCGCCCGCCTGGGCCCGGTCGCTCACGTCGGCCTGGTGGAGGAAAGCCTGGCCCCCCGCCTCCTCGATGGCGCGGAGCGTCTCCTTGGCGCGCTCGTGCTGCACCCGGTAGTTGATACAGACGGCGGCTCCGGCTCGGGCCAGACGCTCGGCGATGGCGCGCCCGATCCCGCGGGAGGCACCGGTGACGACAGCCACCCGGCCGCTCAGGTCACCCCGCACGCTCGCCCTCGGCAGGCCTCGAAGGCTTGCCCAGCATCACGGCCGCGCACTCGCCGAAGAAGCCCAGGGAGAGGATCAGCGCTCGCTCCGGCGAACCCGGGCCGCCGCCGTCCCCGTTCGCGACACCGGCAGGGAGCATACCGTACTCGATCGCGAGCGAACAACCCAGTAATTCCACCGGGCTCGATGCAGCACCCAGATCCCCGTGAGCCCGCTTGAACCTGAGCCGTCGAGGCCCGCCGGCGTCCGGGCCGAACACCGCGGCGAGAGCCCGCTCCTCGGCGTCGTCGTGCGCGGGGGCGCCGTCGGCGTGGAGCGCGATCAGGTCGGGCATCCCGCCGGCCTCCGCCAGCACCTCCTCGATCACGCGCGCCAGCCGGCGCCCGAGCGCCTCCGGATCGGCGGCCGGCGTCAGCTGCCCGTCGCCGGCCGCCGCGGCGGAGCCCAGGATCTCGCCGTGGATGGCCGCGCCGCGCTCGCGGGCCCGCTCCGCCGCCTCGAGCACGAGGAGGCCGCTCCCCTCCCCCGCGACGAACCCGGCCTGGTCGCCGGCATCCGAGGCGAGCAGGCCCGACCCCCAGTAGCTGGCGAAGATGAGCCCTTCCAGGGGCGCGTCGGTGCCGCCGCAGAGGGCCACGTCCAGGGCCCCTTCCGCGATCATGTGGGCGGCCTGGCCGATGGCCCGGGCCCCGCCCACGGGCCCCTCGAGCAGCGCCCGGCAGGCCCCGCGCGCCTCGTGGGCGATGGCGAGGTGGCCGGCCGCCAGATTCGGGAGCGTCTTGAGCGAGTAATCGAGCGGGTTGATCTGGTGCATGCAGAAGGCATTGGCCGACGCCATGTCGAGGCGGCCGGCCGCCTCCGGCGATTCGGCAGCGGCCAGGTACTGAGCCATCGAGGCCAGGTCCCAGGACAGCACGTTGACGCCGAGCACCACTCCCAGGCGCTCCGGGTCCCCCGCCCCCGGCCCGAGGCCCGCCTCCTCCATGGCGAGCGCGCCGGCAAGCATGGCGAGCAGCGTGGCCCGGTTGTAGAGCTTCTGCTGCTTGCGGGGCAGCCGACCCAGATGCGGCGCCAGGAGATCTGGCGCGATCTCGGCGCCCCGGGAGGCCGGCAGGCCCAGGGAGGCGAGCCGGGCCATCGGGCCCACGGCGGCGCGGCCCGCGCGGAGCCCCTCCCAGTACTGGCCGGCACCGACACCGAGGGGCGAGACGACGCCCCGTCCGGTGAGCACCACGGCCCGGGCGCTCATGCCTCCCTCGCGCTGGGCCCGAGGGCCGTCCCGGGAACGCTCACGCAGAGGTAGAGCAGTTGCCCGCTGGCGATCTGCTCTGTCCCCGCGTACACGGCCCCGCTGATCTCCGCCAGGGTCGTGCCATCTGGGGCGCTCGAGCTGGCCACGAGCTCGGCCACGGCCCGCAGCGGCGCTCCCGGACGCGCGCAGCCCTGGAATCGCGCCTCGCGCGCCTTGAGCAGGAGCGGGAGCCGGCGCTCGCCGAGGCGGCGGAAGATCAGGTGGCCGCCCGCCATGGCCAGGAGCTCGAGCACCAGGCTGTTCGGCACCCGATCGGGACCGGCGGGACCCGACAGCGCATCGTCGCCCGGCGGGAATGTCTTGCGGATCTCGATCCGGGCCCGGGGCGTGAGCTCCAGCGCCAGGACCTCGTCCGCGAAGCGATAGCGCATCAGGACGGCACCAGGAGGACGACAGCGATGGCGTGGGACTCGGTGTGGGACAGGGACACGGCGCCGGCGGTGAGCCCCTCGCGCCCGAGCGCCTGAGCCGTCGCTCCGTGGAAGGCCAGACCCGGCGCCCCCACGGCATCACGGGTGATCTCGATATCGCGCCAGGTCATCGCCCCGGCGAGGCCGGAGCCCAGCGCCTTGAGGGCGGCCTCCTTCGCGGCCAGCCGCGCGGCGAGGCGCGGCCAGGACTTCGGGCGGGAGCGGCAGTAGTCCAGCTCGGCCTCGGTGAAGACGCCTCTCAGGACGTCCTCGCGATCCTCGAAGCGTGCGCGGAAGTCGCCCACATCCACGAGATCGACGCCCACTCGCGCCCCGACCACCGCGGCCCCGCGTCCGCCACGCCGCGCCCGACGCCTAGCAGGCTGCTGAAAAAGGCCCATCTGCGGAGGTACGGCGCCCTGGGCCGCACGCTCAACGTACAGCGAGTACGCCTCGCGTGCGGCCGTCGGGCGCCGCCTCGCATCTGGACCTTCTTGAGCGGCCTGCTGAGTTTGTCCGCATCCTGCTAGAACAGGACGGCCAGCGCCGCGAAGGACAGGAGCGCCGCGCCGACGGTCTGCACCACGTCACGGATCGTCGGCAGCACCCGGATCTTCTCCTCCTGCTTCGGCGGCACGACGATGGTGTCGCCGGGCTCGACGTCGCGCAGGTTGGTGAAGCTCGACAGGGCCGACCCGTCGGCCTTGACGATGTGCAGCTCCTTCTTGTCGGCCTCCTTGGTGAGGCCGCCCACGCGGTTGACGTAGTACTCGGCGCTGGCCCCCTGGACCCAGAGCACGGAGGTGGACGTCCGCACCGCCCCCAGGACGTATACCGAGGCGGGCGGCTCCGCGACCTCCAGACTGTCGCCGTCCACGAGGATGATGTCATCCGGGCTTCCGCGGAGCTTCTCGGGCGTGTCGAGCCGCACCACCATGCGGCCCACGGCCACCTTGGCCGCCAGCGCCCGCAGCGCCTCCCGCTGGACCTGCAGCGCCTGCTGCTGGGAGGCGACCTCCTCCTTCTCGGCGCCCACGACGGTCGTGGAGGCCGCCGCGAACATGCGCTGCTCCTGGACGCGGACGAACTCGTCCAGCCGCTCCTTCTCGACCTTCTGCAGCGCCTGGCGGGTGAACACCGCGCTCCGCAGATAGGCCCGCTCGGTGAAGCCGCCGGCGCGATCCAGGAGCGAGCTGAGCCGCTCGCCCTCGGCGATGACGTACCGGCCGGGCCGCACCAGCTGGCCGCTGAGCGTCACGAGACGCGCCGCCTTCAGCTCCGTGCGCACGGCCACCTCGTCCAGCGGTCTGAGCAGGACATCCTGGTCCTGATCCCCGCCCCAGGCCTTCTTGAGGTTCACGGGGATGATCTCGACCGCGAGGTCGGGCCGCCGGCGCGCGATCTCCACGCGCTCGGGCTGCGCCTCGGGCAGGAGCTTGTCGGCGGGCAGGAGCTGGGCGATGCGCATCATCGGCTTCAGCTCGTAGGTGCCCGGATACTTGACCGCGCCCTCGACCTTGATGGTGTTGTAGATGCGCGGGTCGCTCCGGTAGATCAGCACCAGGTCGCCGCCGTTCACCGGGGGATTGCTCGTCCGGTCGCCCTTGAGGTAGTACTGGCTCAGGTCCACGTCCACGGTCACGCGCTCGGCATTGGGCTGGGCGCGGACGATCTGCACCCGCTTAAGGTAGCTGGAGGGCGTGATGCCGCCGGCCAGGGCGACGAGATCGGACACCCGCGCCTGGCCCCGCAGCTCGTAGATGGCCGGGCGCTTGACCTCCCCCGCGATGGCCGCCACCTCGCCCACCGTGGGGACGAACACCGTGTCGCCGGACTCGAGACGGAAGTCGCGCGTCCGGTCTCCCCGCTGCAGGAAGTCGTAGAGGTCCAGCGTCCCGACCTGATGCCCGTTGCGGAGCAGCCGCACCTCCCGGAGCGAGCCGAGCTTCGTGGGCCCCCCCGCGCTGAACAGCGCGTTCGTCAGGGTCGCCAGCGAGCTCAGCGTGTACACCCCGGGCTGGCAGACCTCGCCGACCACGTGCACCCGGAGGGTGCGGAGCCGGCCCATGGTCACGCTGGTCTGGAAGCCGCGGAAGTAGCGCGCGAGCTGCTCGCGGATGAGCCGGTCGGCCTGGGAGAAGGTGAGCCCCCAGACGCGCAGGTCGCCCACCTTGGGCAGCACGATGCGGCCGTTGCGATCGACCGTCCGCACGACCGTCGCGTCCACCGGGCCCCACACATTGATCGTCAGGTCATCCCCGGGGCCGAGCACGTAATCGGGGCCCACGGGGATATCGTCCACGGGGGCGAACGTGGAGACGTCGGCCGCGAAGGTCGTGTAGCCGTACTGGCGGAGCGGCTCAGGCCGTGCGGGCTCACCCGCGGCCGGCCGCTGCGCGCTTCCCGGACGCTGCAATCCCGCCAGCGACTGGAGCGAGTCGAAGTAGAATCCCGTCTCTATGCGGGACAGCTCCTCCGCCTCTCGTCCCGCGATGGGCTGGGAGAGCTGTGTCGTCGGGCTCGCGCCGCGCGCGTCACCCGGCGGGGTCGCGGAGACCTGGCTCACGGGCACGCCGGCGCCACCGCCGGCCTGGCTCTGGCGCGGAACGGGCACCGACACCGTCTGCTGCTGCCAGGTCGGGCGCGCATGGCAGGGGGAGACCCCCGAGGGGCCGAGCTGCCGCGGGGCGCCCTGGTACTGGGTCCCGGAGCCGGGGAGCATGGCGGGGGGAGTCACGGGCGCCCCGCTGGATGGCGTGCCTGGCGCTCCCCCGAAGGAGGGGGCCCCGGGGTACCCTCCGTTCGTCAGCCCCGGTCCCGGGGAGGAGGCGCCTGGAGGCGGCGACTGCTGCGCCGCCAGCGGGGTGGAGAGAAAGGCCACGAGTGTGACAGCCACGACCACGGCACGGGATCCGGATCTCTTCATGGCACAGGCCCCCCTCGTCTCCGGGCAGGTCCACACGGGCCGCCCGGGGCAACGAAAGTATAGCCGCTCCGCACACTTCGGCCTCACATATTTCCTCACGGAGACAGCCGCCAGCGCGGAAACCCGTAGGCCGGGTTCGCGGGATCGAAGTCCAGGGCGCTCAGCGACGGGTTCAGGCGGAGGTCCCCATAGGCATACTCCGCGACGGTGCGGCCGCGGTCGTCGGAGAGCACGGTCGCCACGGGAAGACCGGAGGCGACATCGATGGTGATGAGGGCGCGCCGCACATCCTCGGTCGGGCCCGCGCCGCGAGGGACCCGAAGCTCAAGCCGGCGCCGCGGGCCGCCCCCCTGCTCGACGAGACCCGCGTCACTCACGGCGAGCTCGCCCCGCTCGCGCGCCCGGCGGGCGGTGCCCAGGATCAGGTCGATGAGGCGTCCGAGCCCGATATCCGAGATCGGGTGCCGGCTCTCGCTGAGCACGCGGGGGCTGTCGGGCGCCAGCAGGACGGTGAAGAGCCCGGTCAGGAGCCCCGGCTCGTGGATGAGCGCCCTGTCGCCGTGGCGCCCGCGAACGAAGAGCAGCTCGCGGCCCCTGGGCGGCCCTTCGATCCAGCGGAGGTAGATCTGCTCGGGCCGCTGGAACTTGAGCAGCGCTTCCTCGCGAGGCCGGAGCGCGCTGGCCACGACCTCCTGCCGCGCGAACCGGGCCGTGTAGCTCTCGACGCCCGCGTAGGCGGCCTCCATGGCGAAGAGCGCCCGCGCGGCATCCTCCGCCTCGGCGCCCCGGGCGGGGGCGGCGAGCGTCAGGGCCAGCGCCAGCAGCACGATCATCGGGGGAGGAGGGCGGCAGCGGCGCCGGCCTCGACCCAGCCCGGCGGCCCGCTGGCCCGCTCGTCCACGAGCCGCAAGAGCTTCCGCGTCCGGCG
>MGBV01000248.1 GCA_001788415.1 Candidatus Rokubacteria bacterium GWC2_70_16
CCGCTCGGAGCGCTCGACAAGGTCCTTGAGCACCTCCGGGACGCCGAGCGTCTGGCCAGGGCGCTCGACGATCCGAGGCGGCTTGGCTGGCTGGCGATCTACATGAGCCACTACCTCTGGATCATGGGCCATCCGGCGGATGCCCGCGCGCGCAGCGATGAGGCTCAGGCCGTCGGCCAGGCCCTCGCTGATGGCGCGCTCGTGATCGCGGCGAGTCTCTACCGCGGCTATTCCTGCCATCTCCTCGGGGACTATCGCGGGGCCGAGGAGGCTCTTCGAAGGGTCATCGCCTCGCTCGAGGGCGATCTCCAGCGCCAGTTCCTGGGTCTGTCCGGGCCTCCTGCCGTGCTGTCGCGCTACAACCTGGCTCGCGCCCTCGCCGAGCGCGGGGCTTTCGGCGAGGGGATGTCTCACGGCCAGGAAGCGATCCGGATCGCCGAGGAGCTGGACCCCGCCTACAGCCTGGGCCTCGCCTGCTGGGCGCTGGCCGAGCTGCATGCCGCCAAGGGGGAACTTGCGGAGGCCATCCCTTTCCTCGAGCGGGCATTCGCCCTCAGCCGCGACCGGACGCTGGTCCTTCTCTCCCCGTTCGTCACCCATCTGCTGGGCTACGTGCGGGCGCTCTCCGGGGACACGGCCAGGGGACTCGAGCTGCTGCGCCAGGGGGTCGAGCTCCACAGGTCGCAGGGCAGGCTGTCCGCTCGACCCATCATCCTCGGCCATCTGGGGGAAGCGCTGCTGCTCGCCGGCCGGCATGACGAGGCCGCCACGAGCGCAGAGCATGCGCTCGGCCTGGCCCGCGAGCGCGGGCTGCGCGGACAGGAGGCTCACGCCCTCCGCCTCGTCGCCGAGATCGCCTCGCGCCGCGCGCCTCCGGAGGCCGAGAAGGCGGAAGCGCATTACGGCCAGGCCCTGGCCCTGGCGAGCGAGCTCGGCATGCGCCCGCTCGTCGCCCACTGCCACCTGGGCCTCGGCCGCCTCTACCGCGGCACGGGCGCGCGGGCGCCCGGGAGCGAGCGGCCGAGCACCTGGCCACGGCCGCGGCGCTCTACCGCGAGATGGACATGGGCTTCTGGCTCCCGCAGGCCGAGGCGGAGCTGAGGGAGGAGGGCTGATGCTGGGGCGGGGTAGTCGGGCGGCAGGGGAGGCACGGAGGCAAGGCCTCGAGCCGTCAGCCGAGGGCGAGAAATGCTTCCTGGTCGTCCCGCTCGAAAGCCAGCAGGTCAGCGTGGCGGCTTCGGAGGATCTCCTCGATCTCGACGGTGGAGCAGTTTCCGCGGCGGATCCACACGACCTTCGGGGGGTGTCCCAGCAGGAAGCTCCGCTGGTGGAAGTCCGCGTCCTTCGAGACGATGGCATACCCGTGCTGCGCGGCATAGCTCCAGACGGTCGCGTCGCCAGCGGCCTGCAGGCCGACGTCCCTGACGTGAAGCGTTCCGGGATAGATGGCCGCCAGGGCGTGAGCCAGCCGTGGCGATAGGTTCTGGTCGAGGAGCAGCTTCACTCAGGGGGCACGGAGGCGAATTTCCGCTCCCGATCGGCCGCAAACGCGAGACAGGCGCGGATGTCCTCGTGCGTGAGGTCGGGGAAGTCCCTGAGGATTTCCTCCTCCGTCATGCCGGATGCCAGGTACTCGAGCACGTCGTAGACGGTGATCCGGAGGCCGCGGATGCACGGCTTGCCGCCCCGCTTGTCCGGCTCGATGGTGATCAGCTTCCGGTAGTCCATGGCACCCACAGTACGTCGCTCCTCACCCCGAGGTCAATGCTCGGCAGAGGCGGCCCGGCGGCGGGGGCCAGCGGCGTGAGCCGGGCCATCGCCCGGGCATCGTGCTGGCACGACCGCGGGGAGGCTCCGGCATGACCTGCCCCCGGTGCCGGCACGAGAACCCTCCGGGTCTCAAGTTCTGCGGCGAGTGCGGCGCCCGGCTCGCGGCGGTCTGCGCGGGCTGCGGGGCGTCGAATGCCCCCGCCCAGAAGTTCTGCGGCGAGTGCGGAGCAGCACTTGCTCCGGACGCTCCGGGAGCGGCCTCCGCCTCGCCCGAGAGCTACACTCCAAGACACCTGGCCGAGAAGATCCTGACCTCGCGGAGCGCGCTCGAGGGCGAGCGCAAGCAGGTCACCGTGCTCTTCGCCGACCTCAAGGGCTCGATGGAGCTCCTCGCCGACCGCGACCCCGAGGAGGCCCGCCACCTCCTCGACCCCGTCCTCCAGCTCATGATGGACGCTGTGCCTGCGGCTCCAGCGGGGCTGCGGTGTGCGGGGCTGGGGGCGTGAGGGCCTGGGGACGGAGGCGCAGGGAAGGGGCGCGAGGGCGCGGAGGGCGTTGATGTCGACTAGGCGCACGACGGGGCCATCGGCGCCGAGGACCAGGTCGGCCCCTACGAGATCGAGGCCATCGACTTCGACGCCATCGTCGACCGGTTCTTCTTCGACACCGACTTCCTGATGGGGGCGGTGCTGCTCGCGGCCGAGGAAGCGTCGCCCGGACAGTTGCACGTGACGCGGCAGGCGTGGAAGATTGCCGCGCGTCTCAGGCCGGAGGCTGGGGATCTGCGAGTGACCGCGGTCGCGAGCTCGACCGAGAGCGAGGGCGGCCGTGAGTCGGTGCGGCGCGTCCCGGCGAGGGGCTACGTCGGCCCGTATCCGCTTCGAGCACGCGAGGCGGGCGGGGAGGACGAGTAGAGGCGGCGACGAGCCGGAGTTGGTCAAGGGGTGCCCTGGCGGCGCCCGACAGCAGGCTCTGGGTGCCCTCCCTGAGGCGTGCCCGGGCCTGCCCCCAGCCTGGCGCGGCTCCTCGGGGCGATCGTCGCCCGCGGCGGGAGTCCGGGCTCCTCGTGCCCGAGCTGCCGGACCAGGGCGATGCCGGCGCCCTTCGGCGAGGTCGAGCGCGTCGCGCCCGTGGAGGTACCGGTTCTGCCCGCGGCTGAGTCGGGGGCTGGCAAGGGGCGCGTGACGGACGCGATCGAGCGGCCGCGCGCGCGGCGGGAGCAGGCTCCGCCGCGATCGGCTTCCGGGGGCGCCGCGGGACCTTGAGGGGGGCGGCCCGGAAGGCGCCGCTCGCGCGGGAGCGCGCAGGGTGCGGCGCGTAGTGGCATCTCGGGCGAGCGAGGTCGGCCCGAGGCCGGCCGGTGGGGCGCGGGCCGTGCCCGCCGAGGATTCGGCTCCGCTCCCGTGGCGCTCCAGCACGCCTGCAGCCACGCGGCCTCCTCTGGCGCAAGGATCAGTCCGTCGACCCGCCCGTCACGCACCGGGTGCGCGCTGGCCCAGCCGACGTCCCCGCCCTGGAGCCTCGCCTTCTATTCGCCTCATTGACGCAGCGCGAGTCGTGATATAGCGTCCACACTGCCGTACTGTAGTGCACCGTCCGGGTCGGGGAAGGCGGCGATGCCCCAGGTCCCAGGACACGTGTTCCAGGCCCTCGTTGGCCGTGGCAGCGGTCAGCGGGGGGGTGCGTGCTTTCACGCCGAGACGTTTCGCCTTCCCCGATTGAAGGGGAATCCCATGATGGACCGCCGGATCTTCCTCACGACCGTCGCTGGCCTCCTGGTTGTCAAGCCGGTCGATGCCCGAGCGCAGCAACCGGGAGGCTCTGGGGGCACCTCTCCGCTGCCCCCCGCCACGCCGGTCCAGGATCTGAGGAGCCTCGTGGGGAAATGGGAGGGCAGGGTCACGAGCAGCGGCCTGTCGGCGTCCGAGCCCATCACCTGGACGGTCGATGCCGACGGATCGTACGACCTGGCACCATTCGGGCACAAGGGGAGACTCGAGATCCGCGAAGGGAAAGTCCGGTTCAAGAACCTCGCGACCGGGCGCACCGGCACGGTGACGCTGCACGAGGGCGGCGGGCGGCGGATCCTGCGCGGTGTCGCGGATGACGGCTTGACCTGGGAGCTGACACCCGCCGCCACGAAACCACTCCCGACGGGGAGACCAGGCCCGGCGATTCGGATCGGCGTTCTGACGATGACTTCGGAGCGGGAGCGCTTCCGGCGGGCGTTCGATGAGCTGGGGTACGTGGACGGAAAGACCATCGCTCTCGAGTATCACTTGGGGCCTCCCGACCGGCTCCCCGACCTTGCCGCGGAGCTGGTCAGGCTCAACGTGAACGTCCTCGTGGCGGTGGGGACGGCACCAGCGCACGCGGCGAAGCGCGCAACGGCGACGATCCCGATCGTTTTCATCGCGGCTGATCCGCTGGCTGCGGGCCTCGTCCCGAGCCTCGCCCGCCCGGGTGCGAATCTCACAGGCCTCAGCGCCGCGTCGGTGGACATTTCAGCCAAGCGCCTGCAGCTCCTCAAGGAGGCTGTTCCCGTCGCCAGCCGCGTCGGCATCCTGGCGGACCCGACCCACCCGGCAGCCGCGGCTCAGTTGCGGGAGCTCGACGCGGCGGCCCAGGCGTTGAACCTGCAGCTCCGGACATTCCAGGTCCGCGCCCCCGCTGACGTGGAACCGGCCTTCGTCGCGATGCAGAAGGAGGCCGTCGAGGCGGTCGTCGTGCTGCCCCATCCCGTCCTGATATTGACTGACTCTGCCATCGTGCGACTGGCCGCGAAGCAGCGCCTGCCGTTGATCGCCGAGTTGCGGCAGTACGCGGACGCCGGAGGGCTCATGTCCTACGGCACGAGGTATGACGATCTCATCCGGCGCGCTGCGCGGTACGTCGACCGGATCCTGAAGGGGGCCAAGCCCGCCGACCTGCCCGTCGAGCAGCCCACCAAGTTCGAGTTGGTGATCAACCTCAAGACCGCCAAGGCCCTCGGCCTCACGATTCCGCCGTCGGTTCTGCTGCGGGCGGATCAGGTGATCGAATAGCCAGGCCCCTTTTTGTCCCGCGCTACGTGTCCGTAGGAACCGTCCATGAGCCCACGACGGTGCGGGGCAGGCCCGGATCGGCAACGGACAAGACGTCCGATCCGCGTGACAAAGGGAAACGCATCGCGCCGCAAGCGTTCGGTTTCCCTCAGAGCCAGTGTGGCCATCGGCTCGTCAGTCGGGCCAGTTCTGGGTGGGGGTTGGCGCCCCGCCTTCGGGCTGGGGCGTACTTCGCAAGCCTCGACAACCTGTCGATCCCCGACAGCGCCCGGATGGAAGCTGGCGGCAGATTGGCGCGGACTGCCCTCGAAAGGAGCAGATGCCTGAAGCCGTTCTGTGGCATCGGGCTCCTGGGGCTCTGTGCCATCCGTTCCTGGGGTTCCTGGGGCGGCCGGCGTCCGAGGCGAGGAGGTGACGTCACGGGGATGGGGGCCACGGACGGGGCGGCCGCCGCTGGAGGGCGCTGAAGTTGCCTACGCTCCCCCGAGCAGTAACGGCACGAGGCCGCTCCGGAGCCAGCGCGTTTTGGCGCCCGCCAGGTACGTGGCCAGCACCGCCGTGCTGATCTCCTCGTCGCTATAGCCTGTCCATACACAAGGGGGCGTTCCATGAGACGAGAGATCGCCTTCATAGCTTCAATGATGATTCTCGCAATCGCTCTCAGCATCGCGACTGTTGCCATCCTTGGAGCTATAGCAGTGCCAGGTTCTACGGGCCTGATTCTGACACACGCGGAAAAAGCAGACTTTGACCTCATGTCACGTCGATTCGACTGGATCGCCACCAATCCCAATCTCCTTCTAGGCGCCGCGGCGTTGGGCCTGATGCAAGTGGGAGTGTTCGTGGCGACGGTCCTATCGTCGCTGGGGGTCTTTGGTGTGGTCCGGTGGGCGCTGCGTCAGGTCAGGGTCGTGAAGTTATGGGACTGGACGGCGCTAGGACTAGTCAGTATTGGTGTGATCTTGGCGTTCCACGTAGTACCGATATTGCTGGTCTTAAGACGGATCTCACTTGAGAAGTTCGCTGACCTCGGGAGGTTAGAGTCGGCCTCGCTCGCCGACTGGTTCGCGGTAGCAATCTTGGGTTGTCGCTCTTCACCAGAATCTGTACGGACCCCAGTGGGGATGCGGGGTTGAGATGGTAGGGAGCATCGGCTCCGGAACTGGTAGAACTCCTGACGT
>MGBV01000249.1:0-12046 GCA_001788415.1 Candidatus Rokubacteria bacterium GWC2_70_16
CCTTCCTCCGCCGTCTGCCTGAAATCCTGGAAGGCGGTGAGGCTGAACACGGTCCTTCCTCCGCCGTCTGCCTGAAATCCTGGAAGGCGGTGAGGCTGAACACGGTCCTCACGAAACGGTAGCTGGCGCTGGAGTTGGTCGAGACCGTCGAGAGTGGGTCGCCCTGGTCCGAGTCCAGCACGCTGTAGCCCAGGCTGCTCGACAGCGACAGCCCGGAGGGGAGGCCGTAGGCGGTGACCACGGAGATGTTCCACGTCCGGGTGTCGGTGTCCCCCGTGGAGCTGATCGAGTAGGAGCTCGAGAGCCCGGCGCTCCCGAAGGCCCCCACTTGCCGGGAGAGTGAGGCGAGCACCCGGTGGCTCGTGCTCGCCGTGGAGTCACTCGCGTTGCCGGTGGTCGTTCCCGTGCTGACCGAGCTCGTCCCGCCCGACGTCTCCCTCAGGCTCAGCTCGTACCCCGCCGTCAGGCTCATCAGGGCCCCCAGACGCGTCGTGGCGTTGACGCCGAGGATGTGGCTCACGGTGTCCGCATCGCCGAAGAAGACCGCGTTGCGGTAGTAGCTCTGGGTGGCGATGAGGTCGAGGAGCCAGTCGGCGGCGATGCTGAACGCGTTGCTGACGAAGGTCTTGCGCTCGCGCCGGAGGCCGCCCTGGTCCCCCTGGGAGGGCTCGTCCGTCCTGGTGAAGCTGTCGGTGAGCGTGAGACTGAGCCGCGGGTGAAAGGTGTGGCGGACGGAGCCGGTCAGCGTGGGGAAGATCTGGTAGTCCGCCTCCGCCGTGGTGCTGTCGTGGCTGGCGCTGACGCTGCCCGAGATGCTGCCCTTGGTCCTGGGGCGGTTGATCAGCAGGCTCAGGCCTGAGTTGAGCGACGAGCGGAAGTTGTGGGTCCTGCCGCTCCCGGCGAGGGTGAAGTTGTCCGTGTACTCCTCGGTGAAGCCGAAGCTCGGGTGCAGCTCGAAGCTCGTGGTCGGCGCGGCGAGGAAAGGCTCACGGAAGGGCCCCGGGATCCGGGTCTGAGATGGAGACGGGGGCACGGGCGGGACGAAGGGGGGCTCTCTCGGCGCTTCCGCGGCCGGCGTCGTGGCGGACCTCTCTCCGCCCGTCGCCGACGGCAGCGAGGGCTGGCCCTGCTGCGAGGACGGCGCGGTGGGTGTCGACGCTTCCTGTGGTGAGGCTGGACTGCCGGTCAGCAGGATCAGGAGGAAGGGAGCGACTGCGCGAAGGAGGCCGGAGGGAAGGGGCCGCTGTCGCCCCTCCCCTCCAGGGCCTGCGCCTTGCCTAGAAGAGTCTCTGGGGCACAAAGATGATGTCGTCGGGCCTCAACCGCATGTCGGGATTCTCCTCCGGGGCCCGGAGCATCTTATCAAGGTCGATCCGGATGCGCACCCTTTTTTCGCCTTCAGTTCTCACCAGATCGACACGCCCCGCGGCAGCCATCTGGGTGAGCCCGCCGGTCAGGGTGATGGCCTTGACCACGGTCAGCTCGGTGGTGTACTTGACCGTTCCCGGGGCCCGCACCTCGCCCTGGATGTAGACCACCTCCGCGATGGGGACGACCACCGTGTCCCCGGGCTCGAGCCTCGGGTTCTGCGAGAGATCGCCCTTCTTGAGAAGCTTGTCGAAGTCCAGGGGCAGCCGCTTGTCGCCACGGAGGACGAACCCCTTCTCCGCATCCGCCCCCGCGGCCACCCCGCCGACGATGCCCAGCGCCTGCAGCATGTTCAGCTCCCGGGTGAGCTGGAGGGGACCCGGCCTGCCGAAGCCGCCGATGAAGTACACGGGCCGGCTCTTGATGTCCCGCACGATGACGGTGACCGCGGGCTCCTTCACGGTCTTGCCATAGGCAGCCACGAGGTCGGCGGTGAGGCCCTGGACCGTCTTGCCGGCCGCCTGGATCTCGCCCACCAGCGGCAGGGAGATCTTCCCGTCGGGCCGGACGAAGGTGACCTGGTTGAGGTCCTTGTTGTCCCAGACCTGGATGTCGAGCACATCCTCGGGTCCGATGACGAAGGCTTCCTCCGCGGCCATCGCGGAGCCCCCCCCGGGCGGCAGGAGGAGCAGGGAGAGCGCGAGCAGGGACGGCAGCCCGAAGAGAGGCATCTTCATCGCTTAGACTCCTAGCAGGTGCTGGGGCTCGCTGGCCCGACTGGGTTGAGCCGAGGGGTCGGCTGCGCCCTCGGCGTAGGCCTTCAGCTTGTACTGGAGGCAGCGCAGGCTGATGCCGAGGATGCGGGCGGCGCGGGTCCGGTTTCCGCCCGTCTCCTGGAGCGTGCGCAGGATGTACTGCTGCTCCACGTCTCTCAGCGTGAGGCCGGAGCGGATCCGGACCGAGGTGTCGGCCTCGCCGCGCTGGCGCGCCGTGTCCCCGAGCCAGAGGGCGTCCACGTCCACGACATCCGCCTCGCACAGTACCACGGCCTGCTCGATGCAGTTCTCGAGCTGCCGCACGTTGCCGGGCCACTGATAGCTGGTGAGGAGCTCCATGGCGTGCGGGGTCACGGCCCGGATGGGCTTGCGGTGGGCGGCGCTGAACTTGTCCAGGAAGTGCTCCACCAGGAGCGGGATGTCGCCCCGCCGTTCCCGCAGGGCGGGGGTCTGGATCATGACGACGGCGATGCGGTAGTAGAGATCCTCGCGGAAGTTCCCGTCCTCCACCGCGCGGCGGAGGTCCCGGTTGCTGGCCGTGATGAGGCGGATGTCGGTCCGGATCGGCTTGGTGCCGCCGACCTTGACGAACTCCCGGGTCTGGATCACCCGCAGGAGCTTGGCCTGGAGCGGCAGCGACAGCTCGCTGATCTCGTCGATGAAGAGCGTCCCCGTGTGGGCGAGGGAGAAGACGCCGTCGCGGTTCTCCACGGCGCCCGTGAAGGAGCCGCGCACATGCCCGAAGAGGTGGCTCTCCATGAGGCCCTCGGGGATGGCCGTGCAGTCCAGCGTGACCAGCGGCCGGTCCCGGCGCGGGCTGTTGTAGTGGACGGCGCGGGCGATGAGCTCCTTGCCCGTGCCGCTCTCACCGGCGATGCACACGTTCGCATTGCCTCCCGCCACCTTCTCGACCTTGGCGAAGACCTCGCGGATCTGGGGCGACTGGCCGATGATGTCCGAGACCACGAAGCTCCCCGGCGCCGGCAGGGCTTGGGGCGCAGGGGTCGCCTGCGCCGCCCCTCCGGCCGCCTGAGCCCTGCCCAGCGCTCGGTCCAGCAGGGCCCCGAGGTCGGCCGCGCTGTGGGGGCGCTCGACGCACTCCACGCCGGGCAGGCTCGAGAGATGCTCGAGCCCCTGGGAGGACTCCGGGCCGAAGAGCACCAGGGTCGTGCCGCGGCCGTCCGCGGCCTTGAGGTACCGGGCGATCTCCCATGCGCCGAGGGTCGGGGAGAGGTTCACGATCCGCAAGGGCACGGGCCCGTTCGCCGCCTCGGCCAGCTGGAGCTCGTGCGGAGAGCAGACGAACGCGGCATCCGCTCCGCGCGCGGCCAGCAGCCGGTGGAGGTCCTGGGAGATGTCCAGCGATTCGTCGAGGACGAGCGTCTTCATCGGTGTGGGCCCTCAGCGCCTGCTCTCGCTGGCATAGACGACCTGGTTGCCTCCGCGGCGGGAGGCCTCGTCCAGGTGCGCCTGCGCCCGCGAGAGGAGGACGACGTCGTTGTAGCCATCGCGCGGAAAAGAGACGCCCCCGACGCTCAGCGTGATCTGGCGAGGGCTGGCGCCGGGGTCGCCGGGGAACGCGACCTGCTCGATGTGGGCGCGGATCCGCTCGGCGACGCGCAGGGCGTCGACCCCTTCGGTGTGCAGGAGAAGCACGGCGATGCCGTCCTCGACCCTGGCCACCATGTCCGTGGATCGGAGGAACTCGGCGATCTTCCTGGAAATCACCTGGCGCGTTCCCTCCTCCGCCATCCGGGTCTCGGCGGCCGAGTCGGGCTTGACGAGACAGATGGAGAAGAAGTCCTGGTAGCGCGTCGCCCTGAGAGCCTCTCGTGTCAGGAGATGCCGGAAGGCGTCCTCCGCGAAGACGCCAGTCCCAGGTTCCATGAAGTCAATCACCGCAGGCTCCTTTGTCCATCCCCCGGGTGGCGGCCTGGCCGCCGCCCTCGCGGGCATGACGAACTTGTTGCGAGTCCCCGACAGCGCTCGACCACAGTGCAAAGCCTGCGCCATGAGCGGGGCTGGCGGGTGCCGGCAGGCTCGGGACCTGCCGAGAGGGGATCGTTCTCAGCTAGTTAGACGGATGTCTCGGCGCCGTCGCAAGGTCCGGGTCAGGTGAGCGCCCTCGGGGTTTTACCCCTGGAAAGAACTGCGCGGGGCAATCGCGAGACAAAAATTTGTCAACTGGGGAATCTATTTCTGCCTCTCCCGCCTCTCGCCCTTGCCGTCGAGCCCCGCCGCCGTGATCTTATAAAGCAGGGCCTTGTAGCTGATCTTGAGGAGCCTCGCGGCCTCGGCCCGGTTCCACCTGACGCGGTCCAGGACTTCCTTGAGCACGGCCTTCTCCGCCTCCCGGGCGGCTCGCCTGGCGATCTCCTTCAGTCCGAGGGAGGCCTCGAAATTTGTAGGGGGCGGCGCCGGCCGAGCCTGCGGCTGCGGGGGACCCGGCGCCGCCGCCATGGCGGGCGCGGGCTGAGAGGCGGACCATCCCCGCCCGCGCCTCAGCGCGATCTCCTCCTGCAGGAGCCCGTCGTTCTGGAGCACCACGAGCCGCTTGATCATGTTCTCCAGCTCGCGGACATTGCCCGGCCAGGGGTACTCCTGGAGGAGCCGCATGGTCTCGGGTGAGATCCTCGGCATCTCCCGCTCGTACTGGCGGCAGAACTTCTTGAGGAAGTGTTCGACCAGGACCGGGATCTCCTCCCGCCGCTCGCGCAGCGGTGGCACCGCGATCGTGACCACGTTCAGGCGGTAGTAGAGGTCCTCGCGGAACAGCCCCGCGGCCATGACCGAGGCGAGATCCTTGTTGGTGGCCGCCACGAGTCGGACGTCGGTGTCGATCAGCTCGCTGCCGCCCACGCGGAAGAACTTCCCGTCCTGCAGCACGTGCAGGAGCTTGGCCTGCAGACCCAGCGGCATCTCGCCGATCTCGTCGAGCAGGAAAGTCCCCCGGTGGGCCAGCTCGAACTTGCCGGGCTTGCGCCGGTGCGCGCCCGTGAAGGCGCCCTTCTCGTGCCCGAACAGCTCCGACTCGAGCAGCTCTCCGGGCAGGGAAGCGCAGTTCACCTTGAGGAACGGCTTGTCCCGGCGCCGGGAGATGTAGTGGATGGCCCTGGCCACCATCTCCTTGCCCGTGCCGCTCTCCCCCTGGAGGAGGATCGTGGCGTTGGTGTCCGCGGCCCGCCGCACGATGTTCTCCACGGCCCGCATGCGCCCGCTGTTCCTGAAGAGGAGATCCAGGTCGGGCCAGTGGCGATCCGGATCCGGTGCGGCGCCGCTCACGCCCTCGCCTGCCAGCGGCCCCTCGCTGCGCGCCAGGGCGCCGGCGATGGCGTGCTGGATCGCCCCTGCCTGCGCGGGCTTGAGTATGAAATCCGACGCTCCCGTCCGCATCGTCCGGACCACGAAGCCCGTGTCCCGCACACTCGACAGCGCCAGGACGGCGGCCTCACTGGACTCCAGCCGGATCTGCTGGATCATCTCGAAGGGCTCCGTGCCGGGCGTGTCGAGGTCGACCAGAACCACCTGGGGGTGCAGCGTCGCGACCAGGGCGAGCCCCTCGGCGGCGCTGGCCGCGGCGAGCACCGCGTGGCCGGCGTCCTTGACGATGCGCGCGAGCGCATCGCGGCTCTCGGCGTTGGAGTCGATGATGAGCGTGCTCGCCTGGGCCATGGGCCGTCTACTCCCTTGTCCCTTGACGGGAGCGGGCACTGCCGGGATACTCCTGCCCGGAAGCGCCATGAGAATCCTCGTCGTGGACGACGATCCGTCGGTGGCCGAGGTGATCGCAGAAGCGATCCGGGCCCGCGGCGACGGGGCCTTGGTGGCTCTCGACGGCAGCGAGGCCCTGGATCTGCTGGAGTCCACCACCGTGGACGGGGTGGTTCTCGATCTGGTGATGCCGGGGCTGAGCGGGCTCGTGGTCCTGGCGCGGATCCGGAGCCGACACCCGGAGCTGCCGGTGGTGATCCTGTCGGGCCATGCCGACGAGGAGCTGACCAGGGAGGCGCTGGCCCTGGGCGCGCTCGATGTGATCAGGAAGCCGGCGATGCTGACGCAATTGAGCGAGACCCTTTCTAGGCTGAAGCGCCCCTGACTCGAAGACGGCCCTGCGCTGCTCCGGAGACCCCCTATTATCTGAGGCCCGCTGTGAAACGCAATACCCAATTTGTCCCAGCATGAGTCCTGGGTGACCGTCACGCCTGGGAGATATGGGTAAGGCGGAGCGCCTAATGGGCAGAAAGCTGGCACCGGGCCTGCCGCGCCGAGTCGGAACTCACTTCGCCAGGCGGCTGCCCGAACCACCGAGAGCCCCGTCGGCCGGTAGCGCGTTTGACCCATGAGCGGGCGCGGAGCTGATGTCGATGCCGCGCCTTGACGCGGGGTGCAGGGCTCCCCGACAATACTCGCCATGATCAGCCACTGGCCCCACGGCGTCGGCGCCGGCAACCCGAACTGGGCCGAGACGCAGAGGGGTGAAGGCACAGCCTCGGGGGCCGCGCCGGTGGCGCCGCCCCGCCGCTTGTAGCGTCATGGCGACGGCCGCGCAGGCGCTGGCCCGTTTCGCCGCGGGCCTCGACCCCGAGGCCATCCCCGCGGCGGTCCGGGACAATGCGGCGCTCCGCGTCCTGGACACCATCGGCTGCGCGCTGGCGGCCTCGCGAGAGGAGCTCGCCGACCCGGTGCTCTCGCTGGCGCGCCGGTGGGGGGGCGGCGGCCCGTGTGTCGTCATCGGCTCGCCGCTCCGGGCCACGCCGCCGCTGGCGGCGCTGGCCAACGGCTGCCTGGCCCACGGCCTCGACTTCGACGACACCCACTCCCCATCCATCACGCATGCCTCGGCCGTGCTGGTCCCGGTGATCCTGGCCCTCGGCCAGTCCGAGGGATTTGACGGCCGCTCGGCGCTAACCGCCCTGGTGGCGGGCTACGAAGCGATCACCCGGATCGGCATGGCGGCTCCCGGACGATTCCACGAGCGGGGCTGGCACGCGACGGCTGTGTGCGGAGCCTTCGCGGCCGCGGTCACCGCCGGCCGCTGCCTGGGCCTCGACGATCCCGGGATCACGGCGGCCGTGGGCATCACCGCCAGCTTCGCCTCGGGCGTGATGGAGTTCCTCGAGGACGGCTCCCCGGTGAAGCGCGTGCATCCTGGGTGGGCGGCGCACTCGGGCCTTCTCGCGGCCGGCCTCGCGAAGGGGGGCTTCACTGGTCCGGCCACGGGCCTCGAGGGGCGCTTCGGGTTCTATCGGGCCGCTCTCGGGGAGGCGCCGGACCTGGCGCCCCTCCTCGACTCTCTCGGCCGGGAGTGGGAAACGCTGCGCATCTCCTTCAAGCCGTATCCCTGCTGCCACTACAACCACGCCTATGTGGATGCGGCCGCCCGGCTCAGGCGCGAGTCCGGCGTGAGCGCGGCATCGGTGGCCGACATCGAGTGCATCGTCCCGCAGGGGGAGGTGCCCATCGTCTGCGAGCCCGCCGCCACCAAGCGCCGGCCGCGCACGGCCTACGAGGCCCAGTTCAGCCTGCCGTTCGCCGTGGCCGCCGCGCTCCTGGACGAGCGAGTGGGGGTCGCCTCGTTCTCCCAGGCGCGCCTCTCGGATCCCGACGCGCTGGATCTGGCGGCGCGCGTCCGCTACACCGTGGATCCGCAGTCGCCGTTCCCGCGGACGTTTCCCGGGCGCGTCCGGGTGCGGCTCTCCGACGGGAGTGTCCTCGAGGCGCGCCAGGAGCACAACCGGGGCGGACCGGAGCAGCCGCTGAGCGAGGCGGAGGTGGTCGAGAAGTACCGTGACAACGCCTTGCGGGCGCTCGGGCCGGCGCGGGTGGCCGAGCTCGAGAAGGCCGTCCTCGGCCTCGAGGGCGCCGCCGACCTGGGCTCCCTCGCGGCGCTCTGCGCGCGTGACTGACGCCGGCGGGGGCTTTTCCTTGCCTGGACCTAACCGATCTGCCATCATGAATTCATGAACACGGTCGGTCTCCTCGCTGCGGGGAGCGTGCTGGCGCTGCTCTGGACGGCCCCCGGCCTTGCCCAGCAGGCCAGGGAGGGGGCGCCCTCTCCGGAGCCGAAGTTCGAGATCCTCGCCCCGGGGCCGGCCGTGCGCGGCGCCACGCGGCCGCGCGAAGCCGAGTTCTACCGGGAGGACGTGCGCGTCCGTCACGAGCCGGCCTTCATCGAGCCCCTGACCGCCACTCCCGCCTCGGGTCCCTTCAAGAAGCTTGGGCTGTCGGCGTGGACCGCGCCTGCCGGCCGCGGGGACGGGATCGTCCAGCACGAGACGAGCGGCTGGTTCGGGCTCGGCCTGAGCCTCGTCTGGGAGTGAGCCTCGCCGCTCCTCAAGGGTAACCTGCACGCCCACACCACGCTCTCCGACGGGCGCCACCCGGTGGACGAGGTGGTGGCCCGCTACCGCGATCTCGGCTACGACTTCCTCGCCATCACCGACCACGACGACCGGATCGCGGACGACTACTGGTTCCGCATCCCCGCCGGCGACGACCGCATGCTCATCCTGAGCGGGATCGAGCTGGACTACCGCCCGCTCTCGCAGCACGTCGGCAAGATCATCGGAGACCACGAGACGCTCTTCGTGCTCAACCACCCCGGGCGCTACAAGCTGACCGTGGACGAGACGCTCCGGCGGATCGAGACGCTCACCGCCGCTGGCTTGCCGATCCAGGCGGTGGAGCTGAGCGACACGGGGATCTACCAGGCGGAGTATGACGTGGAGGCCATTCGCCTGCCGAAGATCGCCACGGACGACTCGCACCGCGACGCCGATTTCGGCCGGGCATGGATCGAGGTGGACGCCGCGCGAGCCCCCGACGCCATCCTGCGCGCGATCAAGGGAGGCGACTTCCGGGTGGGCTTCGCCGCCGGCGACGGGCTCGTCGCCTCTACACGCCTGCGAGACTTCGCCGGCGCTGAGCGCTTCGGGATCCGCGCCGTGACGCCCCCCGCCGCTGCACCTCCCGGGGATGGCGCCGCAATGCCCCGGCCGCGGGATCACTGGCTGGGCGGGGACCCGCGAGGGGTCGCGGTAGGGACGGTCCTTCACCCGAAGGACTAGTTAGGCGGTGGCGACTTCAAGTGATCGAATCTTTTTCGCAATGGCTCTTGGAAAATCTACAAAGACGAAGTGGGTCTTGTGATAGAGGTAATCCTCGCCGCTTTCGTCCACGATCCGAACCAGATCATCCTTAGCTGCTTCCGGATCCGGGATGATTCGATACACCTTGCCTAGGATCAAAGAGGCCTTGTAGTCAGCGTTATCGACGCAGAGGGCGAACGGCTTCGTTGGCTGTCTCATCATTCCTCCAAGTGAGGAGAGGCAATGCCTGTCATCCGTATCGGTCACAGCCCGGATCCCGATGACGCCTTCATGTTCCATGCGCTCAATGCGGGGAAGGTGCGCATCCCGGGCTTCGACGTGCAGCACGTGCTGGAGGACATCGAGTCGCTGAACCGCCGCGCGAGGACGGCGGAGCTCGAGGTCACGGCCGTCTCGGCCGCCACCTACGCCCTGATCCACGACCGCTACCGTCTCACGGATCCGGGGGCCTCCATGGGGAAGGGCTACGGCCCCATCCTCGTCGCCCGGGAGCCGATGGATCCCGCGCGCGTCGCCGAGCACGTGGTTGCGATCCCCGGCAGCCACACCACCGCGGCGCTGCTGCTGCGGCTGTACTGCGGCGACCCGCCGGTCATCGAGGTCGCCTTCGACAAGATCCCGAGGGCGGTGCTCGAGGGGCAGGCGCATCTGGGTCTTCTGATCCACGAGGGGCAGATCACGCATGCCGCCATGGGGCTCGTGAAGGTGCTCGACCTCGGGCAGGCGTGGGAGAAGGAGACGGCCCTGCCGCTGCCCCTCGGCGTGAACGTCATGCGGCGCGATCTGGGGGAGGAGCTGCATCGGAAGATCTCCCAGGGTCTCCGCGACTCCATCGAGTACGGCTACGCCCATCTCGACGAGGCCCTCGAGTACGCCATCCAGTACGGGCGCGGGATCGACAAGGAGACCTGCCGCCGCTTCGTCCTCATGTACGTCAACGAGTACACGCGCCGTCTCGGTGACGACGGGCGGAGCGCGCTGCTCCGGCTCTACCAGCTGGCGCATGCCCGGGGCCTGATCTCCGAGATCCCCCCCATCGACCCCATCTGACCCCCCGGGGTCAGGTCTTGCATTACGACAAATGTTGGATTGCAAGACCTGACCCCAGTCAGAAGGTGCGGAGGATCTCGTAGGTGGTGGTGCGCTGGGCCGGCGTGAAGCCGGCCTCGCGGATCAGGGTGACGATCTCCTCCACGGTGGTCCGGTTCACGTAGTCCGCCGCCGCGTGCACGTTCTCCTCGAAGAGCGTCCCGCCGAAGTCGTCGGCGCCCCAGGAGAGCGCCACCTGGCCCGTGCGCTTGCCCTCGGAGAACCATGAGGCCTGGATGTGCGGGAAGTTGTCGAGGTAGAGGCGCGAGGCGGCGAGCATGCGGAGATAGGCGCTCGGCCCCCGGTAGTGCTTGATCCACTTCTCGAGCAGCGTGTGGCCGGGCTTGAAGGACCACGGCACGAAGGCGGTGAACCCGCCGTGCTCGTCCTGGAGGTCCCGGATCGCCTCCCAGTGGTCGAGGATGTCCTCGGGCTCTTCCACGTGCCCGTACATCATGGTGGCGGTGGACTTGAGCCCCTGGCGGTGGGCCTCCCGGTGCACCTCGAGCCAGGTGTCGGGCCCGCCCTTCTTGGGCGCGATCCGGGTCCTGACGCGCGCGGACAGCACCTCCGCGCCCCCGCCGGGCAGCGTGATCTGCCCGGCCTCCTTCAGCCGCGCGATCACCCCGGCCACCTCGAGCCCGCTCACCTCGGCCATGGTGCGGATCTCCGAGGCCGTGAAGAAGTGGGGGGTGACCGACGGGAAGCGCTGCCGGGTCTCGCGGACCAGCGAGAGGTAGTAATCCAGCGGCAGCTCCGGGTTGTGGCCGCCCTGCAGCAGCACGGTCGTGGCGCCGGCGCGCGCGGCGGCCTCGACCTTCCGGAGCACCTCCTCGACGCCGAGCGTCCACGCCTGGGGGTGGCCGGGCTTCCGGTAGAAGGCGCAGAACTGGCAGTCGGTGACGCAGACATTGGTGTAGTTCGGGTTCGAGTCGATGACGAAGGTGACGCGGCGCTCGGGCAGCCGCCGGAAGCGGGCGGCCTGGGCGAGGCTGCCGAGGTCCAGCAGCGGCGCCTCGGTGAGGAGCCAGCGCCCCTCGGCCCGTTCCAGGCGCCGGCCCGCCTCGACCTTCTCCCGCATCGCCTCCTGCACGCTCAGCTCCAGACCTGCACCACGTTGTAGAGCGCATCCCGCTCCACGGCGATCTTGCCGGCATCGCGGATCATGCGGAGGATCTGCTCGCGGGCCAGGCCCGCCGGGCTCTCGGCCTTGGCCATGTGGGCGATCTTCTCGTCCTCCAGGGTGCCGTTGACGTCGGAGGCGCCGAAGTGCAGCGCCAGCGAGGCGGTCTCCTCGCCGAGCATTACCCAGTAGGCTTCCACGTGGGCGAAGTTGTCGAGGAGCAGCCGGGAGACGGCGATGGTCCTGAGATCGTCCGTGGGCGGCGTCTGCCGCGGCACGAGCTTCGTGTTGCCCACCTGATAGGCGAGGGGGATGAAGGTGAGAAAGCCCCCGGAGCGGTCCTGCTGCTCCCTGAGCCGCAGCAGGTGGTCCACGCGCTCCGCCAGGGTCTCCACGTGGCCGTAGAGCATGGTGGCGTTGGTCCTGATGCCGAGCGCATGCGCGATCCCGTGGATCTCGCACCAGCGGTCGGCATCGGCCTTGCCGGTGAAGTTGAGCCGCTTCTGCAGGCGCCGGGAGAAGATCTCGGCCCCCCCGCCCGGCATTGAGTGCAGCCCCGCCTGCTTGAGCCGCGCGAGCGC
>MGBV01000249.1:12081-12325 GCA_001788415.1 Candidatus Rokubacteria bacterium GWC2_70_16
AGTCCACCTCCGCCGCCGTGAAGGCCTTGATCTGGGTCTCGGGCCGGGCGGCGTGGATGGCGGCGATGAGGCGCTCGTAGTACTCGAAGGGCCAGTCGGGGTGGTGCCCTCCCACGATGTGGGCCTCGCGCGTGCCCGGCTTGATCATGGCCAGCACGTCCTCGATGGAGTTCTCGAAGGCGCCGGCCTCGCCCTTCTTCCGCGCGAAGTCGCAGAAGGCGCAGGACAGCACGCAGACATTGGT
>MGBV01000250.1:0-5447 GCA_001788415.1 Candidatus Rokubacteria bacterium GWC2_70_16
TGAAGTCCCTCGGGGAGCGGCAGGTGAAGGGGGTCGACCACCCCATCGAGATCTACGAGGTCACGGGTGCCGGGACGGTCCGCTCCCGCATGCAGGCCGCGGCCGCACGCGGCCTGACCCGTTTCGTCGGGCGCGACATCGAGCTCGAGCAGCTCCGCCAGGCCCTCCAGCGCGCCGGCTCCGGCCACGGGCAGGTCGTGGGCATCGTCGGCGAGGCCGGCGTGGGGAAGTCCCGGCTGTACTGGGAGTTCGTCCACTCCCACCGGACCGAGGGCTGGACGATCGTCGAGAGCGCGTCCGTGTCCTACGGCAAGGCGACGGCCTATCTGCCCACCATCGATCTCCTCCGCTCGTACTTCCAGCTGGAGCCGCGGGATGAGCCGCGCAAGATCCGCGAGAAGGTCACCGGCAAGCTGTTCTCGCTGGATCGCGCCCTCGAGCCCGCCCTGCCGGCGCTGCTGTGGCTCCTGGAGGTGCCGGTGGACGAGCCCCAGTGGCAGCACCTCGCCCCGGCGCAGCGGCGCCAGCGGGCGCTGGAGGCCGTCAAGGCACTGCTCCTCCGCGAGAGCCAGGTGCAGCCCCTCATCGTCATGTTCGAGGACCTGCACTGGATCGACGCCGAGACCCAGGCCCTGCTGGACGCCCTCGTCGAGAGCGTGCCGACGGCGCGCCTGCTGCTGCTCGTCAACTACCGGCCCGAGTACGAGCACCGGTGGAACGGGAAGAGCTATTACCGGCAGCTCCGCCTCGACCCCCTGCCCCCGGAGAGCGCCGAGGGGCTGCTCACCGGCCTGCTCGGCGAGGACCCCAGCCTCCGGGCGCTCAAGCCCCTCCTGTTCGCCCGCACCGAGGGCAACCCGTTCTTCCTCGAGGAGAGCGTCAGGTCTCTCGTCGAGACGAAGTTCCTCGCGGGCGAGCGCGGTGCCTATCGCCTCACGAAGGCGCTGGAGGGCCTCCAGATCCCGGCCACGGCGCGGGCGATCCTGGCCTCGCGCATCGACCGGCTCTCGCCGGACGAGAAGCGGCTGCTCCAGGCAGCCTCGGTGATCGGCAAGGACGTGCCCTTCGCGCTGCTCCAGGCCATCTCGGAGGAGAGCGAGGACGGCCTCCGCCACAAGCTCGCGCGGCTGCAGACGGCCGAGTTCCTCTACGAGGCCCGACTCTTCCCCGAGCTCGAGTACACCTTCCGCCACGCTCTGACGCTCGAGGTCACCTACGGCACGCTGCTCCACGACCGCCGGCGGGCGCTCCACGCCGGGATCGTGGAGGCCATCGAGCGTCTTTCCCCTGACCGGCTCGCCGAGGAGGTCGAGCGGCTCGCCCACCACGCGCTCGAGGGGGAGGTGTGGCCCAAGGCCCTGCGCTACCTCCGCCAGGCGGGCCGGAAGGCCAACGGGCGCTGCGCCTTCCGCGAGGCGGCGGCCCACTTCGAGCGGGCCCTGCTGAGCCTCCGGCACCTTCCCGAGGACGCGGACGGGACGGCCAGGGCCATCGACCTGCGGATCGACCTCCGCAACGCGCTCATCCCGCTGGGCGACCTCGAGCCCCTCCTCGACCATCTACGCGAGGCGGAGCGGCTCGCCCAGGCCATCGGCGATCAGCGCCGCCTCGGCCGCGCCTCGTCGCTCCTCAGCAACTTCTTCCAGCTCACGGGGAATCATGCCCTCGCCATGGAATCGGGACGGCGCGCCGAGGCCATCGGCGCCGAGCTCGGCGACCGCAGCCTGGAGGCGGCCGCCAATCTCTACCTGGGTCAGACCTACTGCGCCATGGGCAACTACCGGCAGGCCGTCGAGATCCTCACCCGGAACGAGGTCGCGCTGGCCAGCGAGTCAGGCGGCGAGCGGCTCAGCGAGGCCGCCTTCCGCTTCATCACCAGCCGCACCTGGTCCGTGTGGTCCCTGGCCGAGCTGGGGCAATTCGCCGACGGGCTCGCCCGCGGCCGGGAGGCGGTCCGGCTGGCCGAGGAGGCCGATCACGCCGGAGCCCTCGTCAGCGCGTACCAGGGCCTCGGGTTCCTCCACGTCAGCCGCGGCGAGGCCGACCAGGCGGCGGTTGTGCTCGGCCGCGGCGTCGAGCTCTGCCAGGCCGCCGGCATCCCCGCCATGTTCCCGCTCATGGCCAGCAGCCTGGGCGCCGCCCATCTCCTGGCGGGGCGGGTCGACGAGGGGCTGGCGCTCCTCGGGGAAGCGGTCGCCCAGGGTGCGGCCCGCCGGATGATGGGCTGCCAGTCGCTCCGGGTCGCCCAGCTCGGCGAGGGGCTCCTCCTTGCCGGCCGATTGGACGACGCCGGCGCCGCCTCGGACCAGGCCCTCCTGCTGGCCCGCGCTCACGAGGAGCGGGGGCACGAGGCCTGGGCGCTGCGGCTCGCCGCCGAGCTCACCTCCCATCCTGACCGGCTCAAGGTCGAGCAGGCCAGGGACCGCTGGCGCGAGGCCAGCGCACTCGCCGATGAACTCGGGATGCGCCCGCTGGCGGCCCGCTGCCATCTCGGGCTCGGAACGCTCTGCCTGCGCACCGGCGAGAGGCAGCTCGCCCGCGAGCACCTCACGACGGCGGCGACCCTGTTCCGCGAGATGGCCATGCGGCTGTGGCCGGAACGCGCGGCGGCGGCGCTCAGGGAGCTGGGGTGAGGTTGGCCATATCGACCGGGTGCTTCCCGAACGTCCCCCTATCAACGCGGGCATCGGCGGAACGATCTATCTCGTCTTCGCCTCGGGCGTGCCGTTGCCCGGCCCCGCCGCCGCCGTGCTTGCCGTGGTCGCGGGCATGGGCGCCTTCGGGTGGGTGGGGCTCTACTTCGCGCTCGCGGCCGAGGTGGGCGGGGGGCGCTTCGTGGGTCTGCTCACCGGTGTCGCGGGCGCCTGCCCCTGGAGCGGCGTGCTCGTGGGGCCCCCCGCTGTTCGGCCTCCTGCTCCAGGCCACGGGCTCGTACCGGTGGCCGTGGCTCGGGCTGGCGCTCACGGTGTTCGGGGCAGGCTACGCGCTCTCCCGCATCCCGCCGCTGGTCAAGCGGGACGGAGCGTGATGGTGTAGGCGCACTCGCGCCCCTGCGCCTTGAGGCATCTCCCCAGCGGCGGGCTCAACTCGTGCGGCACGCCCAGCCCATCGAGCCAGCCGGCCACCCGCTCGAAGATGCCGCACTCGTAGTGCTCGGCCACGCCCGCGCGCGTCACCTGATCGTGGGCGAAGCAGCGCTCGATGCTCATGCGGCAGGCGCTCTCGCTCTCCTTGCTCACCCGATAGTCGAGCAGGTCAGGCCCGAGGAGGCCGATCAGCGCCTCCTGCGTCCGGATCCAGTCGTCGGCCGACCGCACCGGCGGCAGCCCGAGCGCCCCCGCGATCCGGCGCACCTCGACCTTGCCGACCTCGCGTGCCGCCATGCGGTTGAGCCGGTTGGCCAGCTCCATCCCGCCCGCGAGGGCGGCGGCCGCGAACCAGCGCGCGTCGTGGGCCATCCAGCACTGGACGAGGAGCGCCTCCCGCTCTGCCGGCGCGAGCCGGCCGTTGGAAGTCATGGTCGTCCTCCTTTCCTGACAGGGCCGGGCCTCCCCTGACACGTACACCCTCGGGCACGCGGCGGCAACCTCAGGACAGGGTGGCCAGCGCCAGGCGAATCCGCGCCACCAGGGGCGGCGACCCCAGCGTCCCGGCAATGGGGAGGGCATCCACATATGCCAGAGCGCAGAGCCCCATGGCCACCGTGCGCGGATCTCCGGCAGAGCGCCCCAGCGCGATGACCTGCTCCGCCGCGGCGCGCGCCGGACCCGTGTGCCCGCCCAGCAACCTGTCGATGGCCAGACCATAGGCTGCCTTCGCCCCGAGGTAGACGTCCCCCCGCCGCCCGGCGACCTCCGACGCGCGCAACGCGAAGCGCTCCAGCGCCAGGCGCTCGGCGCGACCGCCCCATCCCAGGTGGGCGTAGGTCAGCCCCATGCAGGCATAGCCCACGCACTCCTCGTCGCCAAGCGCTTCCCCCAGCGCCAGCGACCGCTCGAGCAATGGCGTGGCCTGGGCCACGCGCAGGGCGACGGCGTGGGAGAACCCCAGCCAGAAGAGCAGGAGCGCATGCCCGCGCGCCTGTCCCAGCGCCTGGATGCGGGGCAGGTAGCGCTCCAGCAGCGCGACGATCTCCTTGAAGTCCTTGCGGTAATAGTGCACGCGCACCCAGCCCAGCAGGGCCTCGGCCAGGGCCGCGTCGTCTACTGCGCCCGGCGAGGCCTCGATGAGCTCCACGGCGCGCCTGAAGCGCGCGTCGGCCTCGTCGAGGGCAAAGAGGCGCAAGCTCTTCTCCCCGGCGAGGGTCAGGTAGCGGATGGCCCTGGCGCCGTCGGCGGTGCGGCCGAAGTGGTGGGCGAGGACCTCGGCCCACTCCCCGAGCCGCTGGCCGTGCAGCCGCTCGATGGCCTCGCCCACGCGGCGGTGCAGCTCGGAGCGCCTGGGCGTGAGGAGGCTCTGATAGATCGTGTCCTGGAGGAGGACATGCTTGAAGGCGTACTCCTCGCCCGCGCCCACCCCGCCGCGGAAGATGATCTCCTGGCGCTCCAGATCCTCGAGCACCTGCTGGCGCTGCCCGTCCAGCGGGGTCACGGCCCCCACCACTTCCATCGAGAAGCGGCGCCCCACCACGGCCGCCGCCTCGAGCAGCGCGCGGTGCCGCTCGGGGAGCAGGTCCACGCGCGCCAGGACGATGGCCTGCAGCGTGGCGGGCACGGCCCGGCCGATCTGGCCCGCCCCGGCGCCACCGCCGATGCCGCCGGCCGCCTCGGCGCCCGTCTCGAGGAGGAAGCGCGTCATCTCCTCGGCGAAGAGCGGATTGCCCTCGGCGGCCTCGAGCACCGCGCGCAGCATGGCCTCCGAGGCGTGGGTCTCGCCCAGCCGCTGGCGGACGAGATGCTCCGTGCTGTCGCGGGACAGCGGCGTGCTGGAGCTTGCGCCGCGCCGTCTCCGGTGGGTCCGCCTCGGCGATGCGGAAGAGCCCGCGCACGATCTCGATGAAGGGGAGGAACGACGTCCCGGCGCCGTCGGCGGTGCAGTGGCCTTCGAGGATCAGCGCCGACTCGCCCTCGAGCCGCCGCCTCAGCTCGTGGACCAGCCGCGACTTGCCGATCCCGGCCTCGCCGACGACGTGCGCGATGCGGAGTGCCCCGGCCCCCGCCTCGCGCCAGCAGCCCGCCAGCACCTCCAGCTCCTCGCGCCGCCCCACGAGGGGGCCGAGCCCCCGGCGCACGGAGGTGTCGAAGCGGGTGGCATGGGCCTGCATCCCGTCGAGCCGGTACACGCGCTGGGGCTCCGTCTTCCCCTTGATGTCTCGCTCGCCGAGGGGCGTCGCCTCGGCCGAGGACTCCACCAGCCGCCAGGTGGCCTCGGAGACGAAAACAGAGCCGGGCTCGGCGAGGGCCTCGAGGCGGGCCGCGAGGTTCACCGTGTCGCCCACCGCCTTGAAC
>MGBV01000250.1:5479-12240 GCA_001788415.1 Candidatus Rokubacteria bacterium GWC2_70_16
CACCACGGGCCCGGTGTGGATGCCGATCCGCGCGCGGGGGCGCAGGCCGCGCTCGGCCTCGATCTCGGCGCCGAGGGCGTCCATGCGCTGCTGGATCTCGATGGCAGCCCTGCAGGCCCGGAGCGGCGCGTCCTCCAGGGCCACCGGGGCCCCGAAGAGCGCCAGGATGCCGTCGCCCGTGAGCTCCTGCACCGTGCCCTCGTGGCGGTGGACGACAGCGGTCATCAGTTCGTAGACGCGCCCCATGAGCTGATACACGGCCTCTTCCCCGAGCCGCTCGGCCATGGGCGTGTAGCCCTTGAGGTCGGCGAAGAGCACGGTCACCTGCCGCCGCTGCCCCTCGACCACCGCAGCGCCGAGCCGCGGCAGCGTGGGCTCGGGAGCAGGGGCGACCGGGGCGTGCGAGGCGGCGGGGCCGGGGGCGCCCGCGGCCGCGTCCTGGAGGGCGCGGGCGCAGCCGCCGCAGAAGGCATCGCTTGCCTCGTTGACGAAGCCGCAGGAGGCGCAGACCACGGACAGGGCCGCCCCGCACTTCGAGCAGAAGCGGCGGCCCTCGCGGTTGTCTTCCTGGCAGCGCGCGCACCGCATGAGCGTTCCCCGCCCGCCCGTCAGGCGCTCCTGAGCAGTCTCAGGACCTCCTCGCCCATCAGGGATGCGCGCCAGCGCCGGAGCCCGTCCACGGCAGCCAGCGCCCCGGCAGCGACCGGCGGCTCGGCGGCGAGCCTATCGATGAGCCGCTGCGGGAGGAGGAAGCCCGGGTCCAGGCCGAGGCGCTTGGCCGCCTCGCTCCGCCAGCCCCGGAGGGCCTCGGCTCGGCGCCGCACCGAGGCGAGCACCACAGGCCGCGGCTGGCGGTTGCGCTCGGGGAGCGCCTCCTCGGGCAGGGAGAGCCCCCGCGCGATGGCTCCCAGGAGCGCTGCCCCGTGGCGCCGCACCACCTTGTCGGTGCAGCCCGGGATCTGCAGGAGCGCCGCGGCATCGGCGGGCCGGCGCGCTGCCAGCGCCACCAGCGTCTCGTGGCCCAGAACCATGAACGGCGGGCGATCCGCCTCCAGCGCGAGGCGCTCGCGCTCGACGTGGAGCTCGCGCAGCACGCCGAGGCCCCGCCGATCGAGGTCCTTGACGCCCTTGAGACGGAGATAGGCGTCGGGATCTGCCGGCTTGGGGGGAACGGCCAGCGCCGCCAGCGCCGCGCACTCCTCCTCGAGCCAGGCCTCGCGCCCCATGGCCTGGAGGGCCTCGCGGAGCCGCGCGCTGAGCGGGATCAGGTGCAGCACGTCGTTGAGCGCGTAGGTCTCCTGGTCAGGACTCAGGGGACGCCGGGACCAGTCGTCCTTCTGCCGCGACTTGCCCGGGTCCACGCCGAGATAGGTCCGCAGCAGCTCGTCGAGCCCCAGCGCGGTGAGGCCGAGGAAGCGGGCGGCCAGCGCGGTGTCGAAGAGCGCCAGCACGGAGAAGCCGTAGAGGCGCTTGAGATAGGCCAGGTCGTTGTCGGCGGCGTGGAAGATCTTCACGACCGAGGGATCGGCGAGGACGCGCGCCAGGGGCGCGAGATCGGGCAGCGCGAGCGGGTCCACCAGGTGAGCCGCGCCCCGGTCCGAGGCCAGCTGGACGAGGCAGAGCTTGCCGGGGTAGTGATGGAGGCTGTCCGCCTCGGTGTCGATGGCGACGGCGGCCGTCCCTTCGAGCGAGGCCGCCAGCAGCGCCAGATCGGCGGGGGTCCTGATCCAGACTGGCGGCGTCGGGCTCATCTTCCGGGGGGCGCTCCGCGGTCGAGGTCTGGCACGGCCTTCATATACTACGCTATACTCACGGCCCGGCAGCCATCACCCCTTCCAGGAGGGTCCTTGCAATGAAGATCTCGGGCTCCATCACGGTCATCACGGGCGGTGCGTCCGGCCTCGGACGCGCCACGGCCGAGCGCCTCGTCGCCGGCGGCGGGCGCGTCGTCCTCGTGGACTTGCCGAAGTCCCCGGGCGTGCAGGTCGCGGCCGACCTGGGCAACAGCGCCCTCTTCGCGCCGGCCGACGTCACCAGCGCCGAGGAGGTGACGGCGGCGCTCGAGGCCGGCGTCAAGCGCTTCGGCGCCGTCCAGGCGCTGGTGAACTGCGCCGGCATCGGCACGGCCGAGAAGACCTTCGGCAAGCGGGGGCCCGCTGATCTCGCCGGGTTCACCAGGGTGATCCAGGTGAACCTCATCGGCCACTTCAACAGCATCCGCCTCACGGCGGCGCACATGGCGAAGAACGAGCCCAACGAGGACGGCGAGCGCGGGGTGATCGTCAACACCGCCTCCGTCGCCGCCTTCGACGGCCAGATCGGCCAGGCCGCCTACTCGGCCTCCAAGGGCGGCATCGTCGGCATGACGCTGCCCATCGCGCGCGACCTGGCGGAGCTCGGCATCCGGGTCTGCACCATCGCCCCCGGCATCTTCGAGACCCCGCTGCTCGGGACGCTGCCCGAGCCCGTGCGGATCTCGCTGGGGAAGCAGGTCCCCTTCCCGTCGCGCCTGGGGCGCCCCTCGGAGTACGCCGCGCTGGCCGCCCACATCCTCGAGAACGGCATGCTGAACGGCGAGACCATCCGCCTCGATGGCGCGATCAGGATGCAACCCCGGTAGCAGGCCGGCGATAAGGGCCCATCTGCTTCGTTGGCACCCTCGGCCGCACGTTCAACGTACAGGCAGTACGCCTCGCGCGCGGCCGTCGGGCGCCGCCTCGCATCTGGACCCTTCTCCCCGGCCTGCGCGGCGTACGGCGAAATAGGGGGGCGCGGATGATCAGGGTGCGGCGGGCGGGCGAGCGCGGGCATGCCGACCACGGCTGGCTCGACACCTGGCACACCTTCTCCTTCGCCGGCTACCACGACCCCGCCCACATGGGGTTCCGCGCGCTCCGGGTCATCAACGACGATACGGTGGCGCCCGGGACGGGCTTCGGCGCGCATGCGCACCGGGACATGGAGATCATCACCTACGTCCTCACGGGAGGGCTGGCCCACAAGGACAGCATGGGCAACGCCTCGGTGATCCGCCCCGGCAACGTGCAGCGGATGAGCGCCGGCACGGGCGTCACGCACGCCGAGTTCAATGCCTCGGAGGTGGAGCCCGTGCACTTCCTCCAGATCTGGATCCTGCCCGAGCGGAGCGGGCTCCCGCCCTCGTACGAGGAGAAGGAGTTCGCGCGCGAGAACAAGCGCGGCGCCCTGCGCCTCATCGCGGCGCCGGACGGTCGCGACGGGGCGGCCACCATCCACCAGGACGCGCGGGTCTACGCCTCCGTGCTCGAGCCCGGCGAGCGCCTGACGCATCGCCTCGCCCCGGGTCGCCACGCCTGGCTCCACGTGATCTCGGGGGCGATCGGGCTCGGCGACGTGGCGCTCGCCGGTGGCGACGGCGCGGCCGTCAGCGATGAGACGGCGCTGTCACTGACTGCGACCGCCCCCGCGGAGCTCCTGCTCTTCGACCTCGCCTGACCCCGCCGGGGCCTTCGTCCCCCTCGGCCGCGCGCGGATGGCCAGGACAGCGTCGTCGGCCTCGAGCCGGTCCCCCTGCAAGTGGCCAAGCAGCCGGGCCGCCGCACCTGTGCCGGCCTCCAGATCACCGCGCGGCGAGGCAGGCGTGGCCCGGGCCTGCGTGTTGGCCTGCTGGCGTTTCACATTGCCGGGGCAGGTGACGGACTCGAGCCCACGGCCCGCGTGGCCAGGGGATGCAGGACGTCGATGGCCCAGCCGAGATCCAGACGCTCCCCGAGCCAGCCCGGGCAGGCCGTCCGCGGATGAAGCCGCAGCCCCAGCGCCTCGTGTCGCACCCGGAGCGCGTGGACCGGATCCGCGGGTACAGCGGGCAGCGGCGGGACGTCAGGGAGGAGCCGCCCGTCGGGCCGACGGAAGCGGAGGACGCCGTCGGGCTGTCGCTCCATCCCGTAGCCCTCCTCGTGGACGGCGCGGTGGTGACGCCGACAGAGCAGCGCGAGGTTCGACAGCGTGGTGGGCCCGCCCTGGGCCCAGTGGTGGAGGTGATGGCCCTCGGCGACGCGGACGCCGCAGCCCGGGAAGCGGCAGCCGCGGTCCCGGTGCTGGAGCGCGCGCCTCAAGGCCGGCGGGATGGTCCGGGTCCGCGCCCCTATCTCCACGACGCGCCCATCCGGCTCGTGCCGCATCACCACGCGGCCGGCATCGCAAGCGAGGCGGCGGGACGTTTCCGCGGAAACGCCTTCCCCCTCTTCCAGCACGCACTGGCCGGGCTCATCGGCGTCGGCCAGCGCCGCGGCGTCCACGTGGACGACGACCTGGTAGCGCTCCCCGGGGGCGCCGGGATCGAGGCCGTGGTGCAGCGCGCTCTCGGCGAGGAGGGCCAGGGCGTCGGCCTGCTGCTGGGCGCGGGTGGGGCGGTCCGCCGCCGGGTCAGCCGTCGCCGCGGGCGCGCCCGCGGCCCGTTCCTTCCGGTAGAGCGTGTCGCGGGCGGCCTCCAGGGCCCGCATCACCAGCGCGCCGACCTCGGGCTCGAGCCGCCCCCGGAGCACCATCATGCCGTCCTCGTCCTGGGAGATGTGAAGGGCGCGACCGGCGTGCCGCCGCGCGCTCTCCCGCGCCTCGGCCTTGCGGTCCACGCGGCGCCAGCCCCTCACGATGCGCTCGACATGGGCCGCCGTGCCGGCCCGGCCCACGCCGAGCAGCCGCGCCTCGGTCTCGGGGGTCGCCACGCGGGTGAGCGCCCGGACCTTGGCATAGGAGAGCTCGCCGCGGGCGAGGGCGGCAGCGAGGAGCGGCAGCGTCCCCAGCGCGCGGGCCACCCGCACCCGCTCGCGGGCGGCACCGGGGTCGAGGCCGACGCGCCAGGAGAGCCAGTGGGCGCAGGAGCGGAAGCCGCTATTCCAGCCGCCCCGGGCGTCGAAGTCGCGGATGAGGGTGAGGAGGCGGGCGGTGGCGGCCTCGAGGTGCGCCGACAGCTCCGCGATCTGATCGCCCAGTCGGTCCAGCTCAGCGACGGAATTCGGGGTAGGAACGATGGCGGGCATGTGGCTCGGCATGACGACCTCCCTCTCGTTATGCCGACTCTACACCTCGGTTTCGGCGCCTCCCGGGAGCGCCCAGGACGAGCGATTCGGTGAGCGGCGACGATTTTCGGTGCGGTCGCTCCCCGCCGGCCAGCGCCGGGCCAATGCGGGCCGCTGGGCCGCCATCCGCCGAGCACAACCGGTCCGCGGCCCAT
The DNA here is from genome assembly GCA_001788415.1 of Candidatus Rokubacteria bacterium GWC2_70_16. Classification (GTDB taxonomy): domain Bacteria; phylum Methylomirabilota; class Methylomirabilia; order Rokubacteriales; family CSP1-6; genus UBA12499. The sequence continues at coordinate 10,692 of MGBV01000250.1, forward strand.
CCCTCCGCGCGAAGCTGTCAAGCGGAAAAAGGTGCGCCCCCTCGGCTCCGAGGGGCTCGAGCCCCACGGACCACACGCGGCGATCCGGGGAGCCAGGCCAGGCCGGCTAGAGGTGGGTGTGCTCCTCGGGGAGACCGAAGCGCCTGGCGGTGTCGTCCTCGCAGTCGAACTGGATGAGCACCGCCGGCTCGCGGCCCACGACCCAGGCGTCGTGGCCGGGCTGGACGACGACGGCCTGGGGCGCCACCGCCTCGAAGCCGCAGCCGTCGGCGTACTCTCCCTTGATGTGGCCGCGCGCGAGAAAGCCCACGTGGGCGTGCATGCACTGGTCCGTGCCGACCACCGCCTGCATGTGCGTGGACCAGCGGAAGCCGGGCGGATAGACGAGGCGCTTGATGCGTCCGTTGCCGACCTTCAGCACGTCGACCGTGGCGCCTCCGAACTTCTGGTGCTGGGCCCCCTCGATCCGCGCGAGGAGCGGGTCCGCGGCGCCGGGTGCGGAGGGCTTGCCCGGCCCGGCGGCCCCGGACCTGGCACCGGCCGGCTTGACGCTCCGGGGCCTGGACGGGGCGCGCGTGGTCCTGGTGGGCTTGGGCCGGGCTCGCTTCGGGCTCTTGCGACGGGTGCGCGCCATGGTGTGATCCTCCCGCGGCGGTGTCGGTGGAGGAGACTCTGCGCTCGCCTCCCGACGGTTGTCAACCCACCCACCGCCGGGATACGCTCGGCCGCGACGCAGTTCACCCCGAGGGAGGCGCCATGGGCAAGCTCGACGGCAAGGTCGCGATCGTCACGGGAGGCACCAGCGGTATCGGCCGCCGCACAGCGGAGATCTTCGTGGAGGAGGGCGCTTCCGTGCTCATCGCCGCCCGCCGCGAGGACCTGGGACGCGAGATCGCCGCGGCGCTGGGCCCGCGCGCCGCCTTCCTGCGCACCGACGTCACTCAGGAGGCGGGCGTCAAGGCAATGATTGACCACGCCGTGACCCGCTTCGGTCGCCTGGACTGCCTCTTCAACAACGCGGGCGGCCCCGCCCCCGCCGGCGGTATCGAGGGCATCACCGTCGAGCGCTTCGATGCGGCCATTGCTGTCCTCCTGCGCAGCGTGATGCTCGGCATGAAGCACGCCGCCCCCGTCATGAAGAAGCAGGGCTCGGGCAGCATCATCAACAACGCCAGTGTGGCCGGCCTCCGCGCGGGCTACTCGTCGTCCATCATCTATGGCGCGGCCAAGGCTGCGGTGATCCACCTCACCCGCTGCGTGGCCATGGAGCTGGGCGAGCGCGGCATCCGCGTCAACAGCATCTCCCCGGGCGCCATCGCCACGGGCATCTTCGGGAAGGTCGCGGGGCTCCCGGACGAGGCGGCGGACAGGACCGCCGAGCTGATGAAGCAGATCTTCACCGGGATGCAGCCGCTGCCGGGACCCGGCCTGCCCGACGACATCGCCCGCGCCGCGGTGTTCCTCGCCGGGGACGACGCGCGCTTCATCAACGGCCACGACCTCGTGGTGGACGGTGGCATCATCGGCGGCCGGCTCTGGACGCCGCAGC
>MGBV01000251.1 GCA_001788415.1 Candidatus Rokubacteria bacterium GWC2_70_16
CGGCCTGGACCCGTGCCGTAGCGGCTCTCGAAGCCGGCGCCCGCCCCTCTCGGTTGCACCCCCTCCGCGGATCGGCCGTGACGAGGGTGCGAGGTCCAGACCGCGCCCCCGCCTGCCCGCCCCCGGCGTAGCGGTAATCCGCAAGAGTCGTTAGTTGTGGGAGCCGCGGAGCACCGCCGCCGCCCCCGCGGGGAGAGAAGCCGCGCGCGGGGCGACGGGCCGCTGCGGCCGTGGCCCCGACGGCCTGGACGGATCGCCTCCGGCGCGTGGGGCATCCAGCACCTCGCGCACCTTGGCGGTGAGCGCGTCCGGCGTGAAGGGCTTGGACAGGAACGCGACGCCGGCCTCGAGCACGCCGTGGCGGACGATGGCGTCGTCCGTGTAGCCGGAGATGAAGAGGACGCCCATGTCGGGCCGGCTGATCGTCAGGCGCTGCGCCAGCTCGCGGCCGCTCATCTGGGGCATGACCACGTCCGTGACCAGCAGATGGATCCTGCCCGGATGCCGCTGGCTGATCTGGACGGCCTCGGCGCCGAGCTTGGCCTCCAGCACGACGTAGCCGCTCATCTCGAGGATCTCGCGCACCACCTCGCGCACGCGGGTGGCGTCCTCCACGAGGAGGATGGTCTCCGCCCCCCGGGCCGTCGTCTCGGCGGGGATGTCCACGCCTTGGCCCGCCTCGGGCTCCATCTCCTCCGGCACCACGGGGAGGCAGATCTTGAAGGTCGTGCCGCGCCCGGGCTCGCTGTAGACCCAGATGTGACCGCCGCTCTGCTTGACGATGCCGTAGACGGTGGACAGCCCCAGCCCCGTGCCCTTCCCCGACTCCTTGGTGGTGAAGAAGGGCTCGAAGATGCGCGCCCGCGTGGTGGCGTCCATGCCGGAGCCGGTGTCCGTCACCGCGAGCAGCGCGTACTGCCCCGGGGCGGCCTCGCCGTGCTGGCGGGCCGTGACCTCGTCCAGATCGAGCGTGCCGGTCTCGATGGTCAGCCGCCCGCCGTCCGGCATGGCGTCGCGCGCGTTGACCGCCAGGTTCATGATCACCTGCTCGATCTGCCCGGGGTCGGCCTTCACGCAGCCCAGATCCGGCTTGGGGACGGTGACGAGGTGGATCGTCTCGCCGAGGAGCCGCTGGAGCATGGGGTGCATGCCGGCCACGATGCTGTTCAGGTCGAGCACTCGCGGCGTGAGCACCTGCTTGCGGCTGAAGGCCAGGAGCTGTCGGGTGAGGGTCGCCGCCTGCTGCGCGGCCTCCCGGATGCCCTCCGCGTTGCGGCGCAGCGTGTGGCCCTCGGGGAGGCGGCGGAGGATGAGGTCGCTGTCGCCCTGGATGACCATGAGGAGGTTGTTGAAGTCGTGGGCGACGCCGCCGGCCAGCTGGCCCACCGCCTCCATCTTCTGGGCCTGGCGGAGCTGGTCCTCGCTCTGCCGGAGCGCTTCCTCGGCCTGCTTGCGCTCGGTCAGGTCCACGGTCAGGCCGCGCAGCTGGCGGGGCTGGCCCTGGGTGTCGGGGGCCACGTGCACGATGTCGCGCACCCACACCGCTCGGCCGTCGGCGGCCACGGCCCGGTACTCGACCTCGTGGTCCGTCCCCGCGGCGAGCGCCTGGCGCGTCACGCCGAGGACCCGCTCCCGGTCCTCCGGGTGGATCCGCGCGCTCCAGAAGTCCCGCTCCCGCAGCCAGTGCTCGGTGGGGTAGCCCAGGAGCGCCTTGGCGCGCTCGCTGACGAAGGTGAACCTGAAGTCGGTGGCGTTCGCCTCCCAGACGATGGCGTCGAGACCCTGGACGAGGTCCCGGAAGCGCTGCTCGGAGGTGACCCGAGCGGCCTGCAGCCGCTCCTCCTCGCTGAGGTCCTGGACGATCAGGAGCAGCCGCGCCTCCTCGTCCTCGGCGATCCGGATGCCCGTCATCGTGATCCGCGCCGGGCGACTCTCCCGCCTGAAGGCCAGCTGGAGGTCGAAGAAGACGTCCTGCTGCGCGACGCCGGTCTGCAGCGTCTCGAGGATGCGCGCCACGAGCCCGTCCGACTGGACGACCTCGCCGAGCCGGCGGCCGAGCACCTCGTCGTTCCGGAGGTAGAAGGCGTCCAGGAAGGAGCGGTTGGCGGAGAGGATCCGCAGGTCGCCCGACAGCACGAGGAGCCCCGAGGGGACGCTGGCGACGATTTTCTCCGCGTAGCTCTTGAGCGTGAAGATCGCCCGCTCCTGCTTCATCTGCTCGCTGAGCAGGAGCGCGCGCTGGCGCTGGCGCCAGAGGCTGATCAGGAAGGCGCCCAGCGCCAGGAGGAGGAACCCGGCGGCGAGCCCGGTCAGCCGGCCCGACTGGTGGAAGTCGGCCAGGGCTTCGTCGGTGTCGATCTTGTGCACGAGCCCCCACGCGGCGTCGGGGAGCCAGCGCGTGGTGGCGAAGACCGGCGCGGAGCGGTAGTCGATCAGGTCGTCGAAGGTGTCCTGCCCCTCGGCAGCGGCGGCGGCCTTCGTCGTGAGAGCTTCCCGCGACCGGGCCACGGCGCCCCATCCCCCGGGGCCGTGGCGGAAGGGGGAGAGATAGCCCGGCTCCTGCCCGTCCACGCGGAAGAGGAGCACCTCGCCCGTGCGCGTGCGCACGCTCTCCTCCGTGAGGAGCGGGAAGAGCGATGTCTCGGCAGACATCCGGAGCAGCACCATCCCCAGCATGGGGGGCGTCCGGCCGGGCCCCGGCTTGGCGGTGGGATCCACGAGGACGGGGAAGCCGAAGTCGAGCTGCTTGCGTCCCGATCCCTCCACCGACAGCTCGACCCGGAAGGCGCCCGAGCGGGTCACGGCTCCGGCCACGGCCGCGCCGCCGGGGCCGAGGTCGCTCGCCCCCCCCGATCGCGCCAGGACCCGCCCGCGCGGGTCCAGCACGGCCGCGACCGAGTAGCCGTAGGCGCGGGTGACGCGGTCCAGCGCCACCCCGACGCCGTCGGCGCTCCCGCCCGGCCCCGTCAGGAGCGCGCGCACGGCGGGGGAGGCGGAGAGCACCTCGGCGTCGGCCCGGCGGGCCTTGATCCAGCCCGACACGAGCCGGGCGCGGTCGTCGGCGATGGTCGAGATGCGGGCCTTCCAGTGCTCCCGGGCGATGCGCCGCTCGTTGGCGATGTGGTACCACATGAAGCCCGAGACCAGCACGAGTCCCAGCGCGAAGACCAGGACATACGGCCACGGGCGGGCCTCGGTGGCAGGCCCGGCGCCGCTCGTGCCGTCTGCTCGGGAGCCCGGTGCTGCGGTGTTCACGCTGATGGCCTCTCCGGGGTCTTCACTGGCCCATCGGAGCCGATGTGGAGGACGACGCCCTTGATTGTGCCCGCCCGACCGCCCTGATGTCGAGATTTCGCCACCCACCCCGTTCCATGGTTCACGCGCCCCAGAGGATGCGAGTTCTGTGCCCGTTTGCCCGGGCCGCGGCCTGCTGAGGTTGAGGCCGCGAAATCAGAGACTTACCTTCCGCCTGACCCAGCCGGAAAGGGCGCGTGTCTGCCGGGCCTGGACGGGGAGTGCCACTTTTGGTCGGGGGGCTCCCTGCCATGGGCCGGTGGACTCGAACAGGGCCTCCCCGGCACGCGCCGGCCCTCGCCGCCCGGCGCCGGCTCGCGTCACTTCGGGAAGAGCCGCTCGGCGTTCTTCCAGGCGAGCGCCTCGGCGATGTCGGGCGGGAGCTGGCCGAGGTAACGCCTCGCCTCGTCCACCGATCCCGGCAGCGCCCCCCAGCGCGAGGTCACCCAGGTGTCGGTGCCCACCATGAACCGGTCCGGGTGGCGCAGGAAGAGCGCCCGCCAGGCCGGGTCGAGGACGCCCCCAGGCGCCACGTCGCTGTTACGCAGCGCCAGCTCCACCCAGAGCCCCGCATAGCGGTCCAGCAGTGCGCCCACGGCCTCGGGTCCCGAGGACATGCCGGCATGCGCCCAGAGAATGCGCAGCCGCGGCTCCAGCGCGAAGAGCGCCACCACCGCGGCCTCGTCGGAGTGGGCGTGCAGCGGGATCCCGCGGCCCACCGCCAGGGCAGTGATGCGCCGCATGACGGGGGTGTCGATCTCCCCGCCGTGGAGATGGAACTCCCCGATGCCCCGGTGCACGCCGAGGGCCAGGCGCGATTCGAGGTAGGCCACGATGGACGGGTCCTTCCACCAGCCGCTCATGTCCTCGCGCGTCCGGTACGGTCTCAGGATGGGGACGATGCGCGCGGGATCCTTCCGGTAGAGCCTGAGCGTGCCGTCGTCCGGGGTGCTCGAGACCAGCGCGCGGGTGACGCCCGCCCGGTCCAGGATGCCGAGGATGCGCTCCTCCGGGTACTCCCCCCAGTCGGGCGCGCTGTAGTGGATGTGGGTGTCGAAGATCCGGAGCCCCGCGGGCTGGGCCCGGGGCGCGCTCGCCCCGAGCAACACGAGGAGGCCGGCGGCCAGGAGCCTTGTCATCGGCGGTCACGATACCATAACTCCGCTCTTCTCCCGCAAAGCTGAGGGATTTCGCGGGTAACGGAAGGGGAAATCCTTCCCAGAAGGAAAGAATGTGCATGCCCTGGGGCCTGATTCTGGGCGGGTCGCGGGGGAGAAGAGCGGAGTTATGGCGATACCACAGCTGTTGCATCGCCCGGACCCCTCATCTACCATCGGCCTGGTATGAAGCGCCTCCTGCCGTGCCTGGCCCTGCTCGGGAGCCTCGCCTGCGCCATCTCCGTCGCGGCGCAGACCCCGCAGATCGGCCCCGGGGCGCCGGATCCCATCGAGCATTCCCGCGCGCTCTCGCTGCGCCCCCGGCCCGCCCTGCCTCCCGCCACGCCGCCGGCCGAGCGCGTGGTGCCCGAGCGGCGGGTGCGCGTGCCGGAGACCGGGCAGGAGGTGGTGATCCCCGCCCACACAGAACGGCGCATCTCCGACACGCAGGTCTCGGTGCCGCCGCTGGCGGGATTCCCCGCGGGCGGCGGCGCAAGCCTCGTCCACTTCCCCGCAGGCGAGCGCCTGCCCGCCGAGCTGCGCCAGGGCCCCTGAGGGCCAGTCCGTGCTCGACGCCGTCGGCATGAACGAGATCAACAAGGTGTTCGCCGTCACCGACGCGCTGGGCATCCACCGGGAGAAGATCGTCATCCCGCTGGGGACGGGCCCGGGACGGGTGCGGAGGCTCCTCAACGGCAAGCTCGAGATCGTCGTGGACGCCGAGACGCCCATCGACGAGTGGCTGCGGGGACTGCCGGACCTGATCAGGGCCGTCGAGTCCCCGTGAGCGGCGGGCTCCGCCGGGAGCTCGGCCTTGCCTCTCTCCTGGCCGTCGTCTTCTTCAATGTGAGCGGCGGCCCCTACGGGATCGAGGATGCGGTGGCTTCCTTCGGCCCCGGGCTGGCGCTCCTGCTCCTCGTCGTGACGCCGCTCGTCTGGAGCCTGCCGGTCTCTCTCGCCATGGCCGAGATGGCGGGGGCGCTGCCCGACGAGGGCGGCTACGTGGCCTGGGTGCGCCGCGCCTTCGGTCCCTTCTGGGGCTTCCAGGTCGGCTGGTGGTCCTGGCTCAACTCCTTCGTGGACGTGGCCGTGTACCCGGCGCTCTTCGCCGACTATCTTCGCTTCTGGTGGCCCGGGATGTCGGCGCCCGCGCGCTGGGCGCTGGCGCTCGCATTCATCTGGACCCTCACCGGGCTCAACGTGGCGGGCGTGCGGCTCACGGGACGGAGCGCCGTCGTGCTCGGGATCTGCGCGCTGCTGCCCGTGGCGGCGCTCACCCTCGTCGCCGCCGGCCGCGCCCGGCACGCGCCATGGCTGCCGCTCGCGGCCGAGGGGCAGGGGCTCCTCGGCGGGCTCGGCCTCGGGCTGGCCGTCATGATGTGGAACTACTCGGGCTGGGACAACCCCAGCACCTGTCTCGGCGAGACCCGCGCGCCGGAGCGCAACTTCCGCCGCGCGGTCCTCGGGGCGCTGCCGCTCATCGCGCTGGCCTACGTGCTCCCCGTGGGAGCGGCGCTGTCGGCGACGGAGGACTGGGAGAAGTGGGAAACCGGCCAGCTCCCCCTGATCGCTGCCGCGGTGGGCGGACCGGGGCTCGCGGGGCTCGTGACGCTCGGCGCGCTGGCCGCCACCGCCGGCCTCTTCCTCTCCTCGCTCCTTACCAGCTCCCGCTTGCCCTTCGTCCTCGCGCAGGCGGGGCGCCTGCCCGCGTGGATCTCGGCCGTGCACCCGCGCCTCGGCACGCCCTGGGCCGCCGTGGTTCTCTCGAGCGCCTGCTACAGCCTCTTCGCCTTCTGGTCCTTCAAGGAGCTGATCGTGCTCAACATGTGGCTCTACTCGCTGGCGCTGCTCCTGGAGCTCGCCGCCTTCGTCGCGCTCCGGCTGCGCGAGCCCGGCCTCCCGCGGCCATGGCGCGTGGGCGGAGGGCTCACCGGGATGTGGCTGACGGCGGCGCTTCCAGCGGCGGTGTGCCTGCTGGCGATGGCGACGGCCGGCTGGCTCGACACGGCGGTGGGCGTGGCGGCGGCGCTGACGGGGCCCGTGGCGTGGGGGTGGTGGGGACGCGGGAGGCCTGTTCGGCCGGTTGAGGGCTGATCCCGCCAGGTATCTCTTGTATGTTGTCTGGAATATCAATGTTGTCCAATATGAGCAACAGTACGATAATGGGCAACATGCGGGGCTCACTGCTCTCCAGGGCCGTCGAAGAGCTGGCCGGTCGGCTTCCCCCGGGGTGGGGGCTGAGGGGACCCCGAAGGCCGGCTGCCTCAGGTGCGGATACCGTGGTGAGGCTCTCCGCTCCCGACGGGAGAGTCGTCGAGTGCCTGCTCCAGGGGAGGGGTCGAATCGAGCCCAGGGACGTACCGGGGCTTGTTGCTGGGCCGCGGGGCCGCCGGGGAGGGATCCCGCTCGTGGTGGCGCCCTTCCTTGGACCGAGAGTGCGCGAGCGTCTGGCGGGGCTCGGGGTCGGCTACCTGGACCTCACCGGGAACGTCCGGCTGGTCGCCGCCCAGCCCGGGCTGTTCATCGCCGACCGTGGCGTGGACAGGAATCCCTCGCGCGAGAGTCGCTCCGCGCGCTCTCTCAAGGGCGCCAAGGCGGGGCGCATCGTCCGCACGCTGTGCGACTCCCTTCCGCCCCTCGGCACCCGGGAGCTGGCGAAGCGGACCCGCACGGACCCCGGCTACGTGTCCAGGATCCTCGCCCTCCTCGACCGTGAGGACCTCATCACCCGCGAGCCGAGGGGGCCGGTCATCGACTGTGACTGGAGAGGCCTCATTCGACGCTGGGCGGGGGAGTGCTCCTCGTTCGCAGCGCGTCGGGTCTCCTCGTACCTCGCGCCCAGGGGCCTTCAGGCTGTGCTCGAGCGGCTGCGCGAGACCGGAATCCGATACGCGGTGACGGGCTCCGTTGCCGCGGCGACGGTGGCGCCGGTGGCCGCGTCCCGACTCCTGGCCTGCTACGTTGACGATGCAGACAGAGCCGCAGGGAGCCTCGATCTGCGCCCGACGGAGGGGGGGGCGAACGTCCTCCTGCTCGCGCCGTTCGACGCTGTCGTGTACGAGCGGACCCGCGAACGCGATGGTGTCACGTTCGCGGCGGTCAGCCAGGTCGCGGCGGACCTGCTCGGAAGCCCCGGACGAGGCCCTGCCGAGGCGCAGGCGCTCATGCAGTGGATGGGCGAGCATGAGCGTGACTGGCGGTCCTGATCTCCTGTACGTCCTCGCGCGCCGGGTGCTCCTCGACGCTCTCGAGGCCCTCGGAGAGCAGCGGACCGCCGTCATCCTGGTGGGGGCGCAGGCGATCTATCTCCACACCGGCGAGGCGGACCTCGCGGTCGCGCCCTACACGACGGACGCGGATCTTGCCTTCGTTCCGCCCGATCTTCTCCCCGAGCCGCGGCTCCACGAGTGTCTGGAAGCCGCCGGGTTCCGGCGGACGCCCGACATCGGGATCTGGGAGAAGCAGGTTCCTGGCGATCGACCTGTGTCGGTGGCGGTGGACCTCCTCGTGCCGGAGTTGCTGGGCGGACCCGGGCGGCGCGCGGCACGGCTGGGGCCGCACGGTGATCGGGTGGCGCGCAAGGTCCGGGGGCTCGAGGCGGCGGTGGTCGATCGCGCGAGGATGGCGATCGGCTCGCTGGACCGCGAGGATCCCCGAGGCTTCGACGTGGCCGTGGCTGGTCCAGCGGCCCTCCTGGTGGCGAAGCTGCACAAGATCGAGGACCGAGCCAATACCGAACGTGCTGCCGCCAAGGATGCCCTCGACCTGCTCAGGCTCCTGCGCGCCGTTCCGACCGCCAGGCTGGCCGCGCGGCTGCGCGTCTTGCTGCGGGATGACGGTTCCGCCGAGGTGACCCGCGAGGCCCTGGAGTATCTCGAGCGCCAGTTTGCCGGCCGCCGGCGCCGGGGCGCTCTCATGGCGGCTCAGGCGGCGGTGCCCCTGGAAGACCCTGACACCATCGCGGCCTCGTGCGCGGTGCTGGCCGGCGACCTGCTGGAGGCGATCCGCCGGGGGTAGCGAAGGGGCGTCAGGGTCTCATCGCGGTCGCCAGCCTGAGGGCGGCGGCCACGGCTGATTCGCGTGGCGGGCGCGGGGCGATGCCGAGGCCCAGCCGCCGGCAGGCGCGCCAGATCGCGGCGCGGAAGCGCGCATCGTCCAGGAGACGCCCGGCCCACGACACGCGGACCGGGGGCCGCAGGCGCGCTCGATGCGCGGCCTCGTGGAGGAGTCGGGCCAGCTCCGCCTGAGCCTCCGCCACCACGTGACGCGCCCGGCTATCGCCCCGGCGGGCGCGCCGGAGCACGCCCGGGGCCAGCGCGGCGATGCGCCTCACCGCATCCGGCGCGCCGAGGAGCCGCCGCAGCCGGGGCCGGCTCGCCTCGCCGGCCGTGACCTTGAGCCACTCGCGCCCGATCCAGAACGCCGAGCCCTCGTCGCCGAGGAGCGGCCCGAGCCCTCCGGCCCGCCGCCAGCGTCCTCGCGCGCCGCGGGCCAGGGCGATGGAGCCGGTGCCGGCCAGGAGGAGCACTCCAGGCGCCTCGCCCAGCGCTCCGCGATGGGCCGCCTCCACATCCGGGACGACGCGGACGCGGCACGCGAGCCCGGCCAGCCTGCGCTCGGCGTCCCGGCGCTCCCGGGCGGTCCACACCCCGCGCGAGGCGACCACGAGCGCGCCGAGATCCGACGGCGCGATCCGCCAGCGCCGGAGCGCGCGCCCGAGGTCGCGCTCGAGCGGGGCGGGCGCGGCCGCCGGCCAGCGGGCGGCGCGCACGCCGCCCGAGGCGCTCAGCGCGAGCACGCGCACCCAGGTGCCGCCGCGGTCCACGCCGATGGCCCAGGGCGCGGCGCGGCGGAGCGCGGCGGAGGCGGCCGGTCGGCGGGAGGATGACGTCACGCGGGTATTGTACGGGGAAAGCCCCGGGGAAAACCTTCGGACCACCTCACCGCCGTGGCATGATGATGCACGCCCATGGCCCCGGCGAACCTCGGCGGGTCGCTCACCTGGCCCGACTACGCGGTCCTCTTGTTCTCGCTGGCATTGCTGGTCGCCATCGGCGGCGCCTTCACCCGTCAGCAGCGGGACACCTCGGACTTCTTCCTGGCCCGCCGCCGCATCCCCTGGTGGGCGGCGTGCATGTCCTTCCTGGCGACGGAGATCAGCGCCGTCACGATCATCTCGGTGCCGGCCACCGCCTACAGCGAGAACTGGGAGTACGCGCAGTTCTTCGTGGGCTCGAGCCTCGCCAAGTTCGCGGTCGCCTTCCTGTTCATCCCGGCCTTCTACCGCTACGACTGCGTGACGATCTACGAGTTCCTCAAGCACCGCTTCGGCACCGCCAGCCAGGTGACGGGCTCCATCTTCTTCTTCGTCACGCGGCTGCTGGGCTCGGGAGTGCGGCTCATGGCCGCGGCGCTGGCCGTGTCGGTGCTGGTGGGCTGGCCGCTCTGGGCGACCATCGCGCTCTTCAGCGTGGTGTCCATCGCCTACATCGCCATGGGCGGCGTCAAGGCCGTGGTCTGGACCAACGTCTTCCAGGCGAGCATGTTCCTCCTGGGCGGGCTCGCCACGGTGGGCTTCCTCGCCTGGGAGGTCCAGGGCGGGCTCGGGGCCATCTTCGCCACGGCGGGCGAGGCCGGGCGGCTCGGCGTCGTCAACTGGGGGCCCGTGCCGGGCGATGCCGACTTCTGGCGGCGCGTGCTCACGGATCCGAACATCTTCTGGCTCGCCATCCTCAACGGGCTCGTGGGCTCCATGGCGGCCTTCGGCACCGACCACGACCTCATGCAGCGCCTGCTCACGGTGGAGACGCGGCGGCAGAGCCAGCGGACGCTGTCCATCACGCCCCTGGGCACGCTGGTCACGCTGGCCCTCTACCTCACCATCGGCGCGGGCCTCTACACCTACTACGCGCAGCACGCCGGCACGCCGCTGCCGCGGCCCGACGAGATCTTCCCCTTCTTCATCCGCTCCGCCATGCCGGTGCTGCTCCGCGGGCTCATGCTCACGGCCATCGTGCTGGCCTCCATCGACTCGCCGCTGGGGTCGCTGGCCGCCTCGTTCGTCACCGACATCTACCGGCCGCTGCTGGCGCCGGGCCAGAGCGAGCGCCACTACGTGCGGGTCTCGCGCCTCTCCGTGATCGCCTTCGGACTGATCCTGGCGGCGCTGGCCTTCGGCTTCTCCTACTTCGACAAGATCCTCTGGCTCGCCTTCAAGATCGCCGGGGTGACCTTCGGCTCGCTGCTGGGCGTCTTCCTGCTGGGCCTCGTGACTCGCCTCAGGGCCGACCGCGCCAATGTTGCGGCCATGGTGATCATGGCGCTCGTGAACCTCGTCCTCCTGGTCCTCGCCGAGACGCGCGTGATCGCGCTGGGCTGGTCCTGGCTCGTGATCCTGGGCACGGCCGGCACCATGGCGCTGGCCGCGCTCCTCGCCAAAGGGGGTCAGGTCTTGCATTCCGACACGTAGCCCCGGCCCCACCGCTGTTGCGCTCCCTGCGGCACACGATGACCAGTGCCCTGACCCATATCCCGATGCAAGACCGCACGCCTGCCGATGTCGGAATGCAAGACCTGACCCCCTCGCGGTATCATGCGGGCATGGCCGCCGTGCACGAGCCGCTCGCCGACGACTCGCGGATCCGCCTGAGGGCGGGCGTCATCTCGCTCGTGGCGTCCGTGGTGATCCTCGCCGCCAAGTACGAGGCCTACCGGCTCACCGGGTCCACCGCCATCCTGTCGGATGCGCTGGAGTCCATCGTCAACGTCGTGGCGGCCGTCTTCGCGCTGGGGGGCCTGTACTTCGCCGCCCATCCGGCCGACCGCAACCACCCCTACGGCCACGGCAAGATCGAGTTCTTCTCGGCGGCCTTCGAGGGCGGCCTGATCGCCTTCGCCGCCGTCCTCATCATCTACGAGGTGGTGCTGAGCCTGGCGACCGGCGCCGAGGTCCGGAGGCTCGACACGGGGGTGCTCATCATCGCGGCCGCCAGCGTGGCGAATCTGGTGCTCGGCCTCTTCCTCGTGCGCACGGGCCGCCGCCACCGGTCGCTGACCCTCGTGGCCGACGGCCAGCACGTGCTCTCCGACGCCTGGACCAGCGCGGGCATCGTCGTGGGCCTGCTCCTCGTGCGGCTGACGGGGCTCGCGTGGCTCGATCCGATCGTGGCCGCCGTGGTGGCGCTCAATCTGCTGTGGACCGGCTACCGCCTCGTGCGCCACTCGGCGGGCGGCCTCCTCGACGAGGAGGACACGGAGATGCTGGACCGGCTGCTGCAGGTGCTGCGCTCCCACGTCGGGCAGGGCGTGATCCGCGTTCACCATCTCCGCGCCATCCGCGCGGGGCGCTTCCACCACGTGGACGCCCATCTCGTGGTGCCGGAGTTCTGGCCCGTGGACAGGGCCCACGACATGGCCGAGTCGCTGGCCGAGCGCGTGATCCAGCAGCTCGGCGTGGAAGGGGAGATCGTCTTCCACACCGATCCCTGCCACCGCATCTACTGCGCCATGTGCGACCTCGAGGAGTGCGGCGTCCGCCGCGAGCCCTTCCGGGACCGGCCGCTCCTCACGCTGGACGAGGCGGTCCAGCCCGACACGCCCCATCCGTCCATCGCCTGACCGGGCGGGCGAGCCCCCGTCCCGCTCGCCCCCCCGCCGGGGGATCCGCGGGGCGCTCCGGCCATAACTCCGCTCTTCTCCCACAAAGCTGAAGGATTTCGCGGGTGACGGAAGGGAGAGTCTTTCCCAGAAGGAAGGAATGTGCATGCCCTGGAACCTGATTCTGCGCGGGTCGGGGGGAAGAAGAGCGGAGTTATGGTCCGGCTCCGAGGCTTGCATTTCCGGGCGTACCCGAATAATTATTCGAGTATGACCGGGCAGGGGATCAGGGTGGGCTATCGGCGGTGCCTGGCACTCCTCCAGGAGCGTCTGGCGGAGCCCGCCCCCGGACGCATCCAGCTCCTGTCCGGGCCACGCCAGGTGGGCAAGACGACCCTGCTCCTCGCGCTGGCCGAGTGGCTGGGCCCGATCGCCCTCTACGCGGCCTGCGATGGCCCCGAGGCGAGCCTGCCCGGCTTCTGGGAGCGCCTGTGGACAAGGGCAGAGGAGATCCTGGCCGCGCAGGGTCGGGCAGTCGTGCTGCTGGACGAGGCCCATCTCCTCCCGAACTGGGCCCCCCGCCTGAAGGGAGAGTGGGACCGCCTGAGGCGCCGGCGCTCGCCCGTTCACGTGGTCGCCACCGGCTCATCGGCTCTGAGGCTTGCGGCGGGCTCACGAGAGAGCTTGGCCGGCCGCTTCGAGCGCATTACGCTCACTCACTGGTCGGCGGCCGACGTCGCGGAAACCTTCGACCTGCCCCGCGGCGAGGCGGCGGACCTCGTAGCGCGGTCAGGCTCCTATCCGGGTGCCGTGCCGCTCCGCGCCGACGGCCCGCGCTGGACTGCGTATGTCCGTGACGCCATCGTCGAGCCGGCCATCGGCCGCGACCTCCTCGCGCTCGCCCCGATCAGGAAGCCCGGGCTCCTGCGCCAGGTCTTCGGGGTGTGCGTCGCCTCCCCGGCGCAGATCGTCTCGCTCCAGAAGATCCAGGGTCAGCTTCACGATGCGGGGGCGCTCGAGACCATTGCCCATTACTTGGCCCTGCTCGAGGAGGCCTACCTCGTGGCCGCGCTTCCGAAGCGCTCCCGTCGTCTCGCCCGGCGGCGGGCCGCGCCGCCGAAGCTCGTGGTCCTGAACCAGGCCTTGCTCGCCGTCGCCGATCCGCGCGGCGCGCCCGACCCGGAGCGTGATCCCGCGCGCTTCGGCGCCTGGGTGGAGAACGCCTGCCTGGCGCATGCTTGGAACGCTGGGCAGCAGGTCACGTACTGGCGCGAGGAGCCGGTCGAGGTGGACGGAGTCATCGAGGGGAGCTGGGGGCGATGGCTCGTGGAGGTCAAGACGGGAGCGATGAGCCCCGCCGATCTCCGAGGGCTGCTGGAGTGCGGTAGCCGGCTACCGGGTTTCCGCCCGCTGCTGGTCTGCGACCCGGCCGGGCGCCCGGCCGCGGAGCGTGCCGGCATCGAGGCCGTCACGTGGCAGGAGTTCCTGCTGGAGGGGCCGCCGGGGCCTAGAGGATGAAGGCCAAGCGGGACACCCCGAAGTTCAAGAGTGACAGGGAGGCGGCCGAGTTCTGGGCCACCCACGACTCGGCGCCGTATGCGGGCGCGCGGCGCGAGGTTGCTGTGAAGGCCTCGCCGGCCCTGCGGCGCCGCGTGGCACAGAGGGCCGAGTTGAAGAAGCCGGGCACCCTGCGCCTGGAGGCCCAGCAGATCGCTGCGGCCAAGCAGGTGGCCAGACGAAAGAGCGTCCCGTACCAGACCCTGCTCAGGATGTGGATCGCCGAGGGCTTGACGAAGGAGCGGGTGGGATGACAGTGCCGCCCGCCGCGTCGGCCGATCAGGCGACCAGGCGGGCGACGCAGGCCTCGAGCTGGCAGGCTCTCCAGCCGTAGCAGGTGACCGCGGCGCCGCCGGGGGCGAGGTACTCGGCGTCCCAGGGATCGCGCATCAGCACGACGCCCAGCGCGGGCGCCGACTGCTGGAGCGCCTCCAGCAGCACGCGGTTCGAGCCGTAGAGGTGGGCGTCGTAGAGGAAGAGGATCGTCGCGCTCGCCTCTCGCGCCGCCGAGGCCGCGCGCGCGATCTCATCCTCGCCGGGCTCGACGCCCACCACATGCACGTTGGCCTCGATCCCGTGGGGCGCCATCGCCTCCCTGACGTAGCGCGCCTCCTCCTGCATGGCCGGCTCGACGGTGATCCGGTCGGCCAGTGACGACAGCCGCGGGAAGACGACGGCGACCTGGCCGTTGAGACGCCGGCGCCAGCCGGCCGACGGCGGGGCGACGGTCGTGACGGCGCGGGTCGCCAGCGCGCGGGCCAGCGTTTCCCCGTCACGCTCGGCGCGGGGTGACCCGCCGTCAACGCGCGCCGCGCGCCTGGCCACGAGCGCCTCGATCCTGGCCGCGCTCTGCTCCAGCCGCCCTCGCGGAAGCGCGCCCGAGCGGTACCCCTCGAGGAGCGCGGCATGGGCCTGGCGCTGCGCGGTCTCGCTGTGGCAGACGAGCAGCAGGTCATGCCCGGCCGCCGCGGCACGCACCGCCGCCTCGCCCACCGGGCAGAGGGCGCCGATGGCCCCCATCTCGAGGTCATCCGAGACGATGACGCCCTGATAGCCGAGTTCGCCCCGCAGGTGCTCCTCCACGATGAGCCGCGAAAAGGTGGCGGGCGTGCGCGGCGCGGGATCGAGGTGCGGGTAGAGCGGGTGCGAGGTCATGATGCAGTCCACGCCCGCCTCGATGGCCGCCAGGAATGGCGGCAGGTGCTGGCGCTCCATCTCGGCCCAGTCCGAGTCGATGACGGGCAGGCCCAGATGCGCGTCCACGGGGGCATGCCCCTTGCCCGGGAAGTGCTTGGCGCAGGCCGAGAGCCCCGCCCGCTGCAGGCCGCGGATGCGGGCCACGCCGAAGCGCGCCACGATGCCCGGGTCCTTGCCGTAGGAGCGGATGCCGATGTTCGGGCTGTAGCGATCGGTGAGGACATCGAGCACCGGGGCGAAGTTGATGTCGACGCCGAGGCGCCGCAGCTCGCGCCCCTCGAAGAGCCCCTGACGCTGGGCATGGGCGGGCTCGGCTGCCGCCGCCACGGCCAGGCTGTCGGGGAAGATCGTCACCCCCCGGTTGAGCATGATGATGCGGCCGCCCTCGTGATCGGTGGCGACCAGCAGCCGGCGCCCCAGGGCCTCTTCCAGCCCGCCGATCAGCGCGCGAAGCCGCTCGGGAGACTCGAAGTTGCGCCGGTAGAGGATGAGCCCGCCCGCCTGCGTCTCGGCGAAGAGGCGGACGTCGGCGTCGGTGAGATCGGGGCCCGGCAGCCCGAAGACGAGCCTGCGGCCGACGAGCGCCTCGAGGGTCATGGCCGGATCGCCCGTCACGGCCGGGCCCCGACCCGGGGTCGCGCGGCGAGGAGCCCGACCAGCGCGAGGCCGCCCGCGCAGAGCCCCCAGAGGAGGTCGTCGCGCCCCGCGTCGATGAGCCGGCCGAGGAGCGCCGTGCCGAGCGCCGAGCCCGAGAAGAGGAAGAGCGCGAAGAGGGAGAAGGCCTTGCCCCGCGCCGCGGGGGCGATCTCGGTGCCGCGGAGCTGCAGCGTGGTGTGCAGGGCCATGTAGCCGAGCCCCAGCGCCAGCATGGCGCAGGCGTATACCGGCCAGG
The DNA here is from genome assembly GCA_001788415.1 of Candidatus Rokubacteria bacterium GWC2_70_16. GTDB lineage: Bacteria > Methylomirabilota > Methylomirabilia > Rokubacteriales > CSP1-6 > UBA12499. The sequence continues at coordinate 15,694 of MGBV01000251.1, forward strand.
GCCAGCGCGGGATCAGGGCGGCGAAGCCGGCCCCCATCGCGAGGCCGCCCGCGCGGACCAGCGCGTTCTCGGACAGGACGCGCTGGAGCCGCGGCACGAGCAAGCCGCCGGTCATCGTCCCCAGCCCGAACAGGGCCAGCACCAGCCCCACCTGGAGCTGGTCGAGCCCGTGGCGGCGCGCGGCGAAGGCGCCGAGATACGAGTAGCCGCCCCAGAGGAAGAAGGCCTCGGCGGAGACGACGAGGTACACGGCGACGGCGCGCCGGTCCGTGAGCAGGTCCACGAACCCCACGGCGGAGTCGTGCGACTCGGGCGGCGTCTCGGGGCGCCCCGGGTCGAGCCTGAACATGAGCAGCGCGGGCAGGAGCGTGAGCGCGCCGTAGCCCACGAACATCACGCGCCACGAGACGAAGTGGGCGACGATCCCGCCGACGGAGGCCGACAGCGCCTGGGCCGAGGAGGTCGTCGCCGCCAGCCGGCCGATGGCCGTCCGGCGCTCGCCGTAGGCGAAGCGGTCGCCGATATAGGTCAGCGTGAGCGGGATCGCCGCCGAGGCGAAGGCGCCGGTGAGCAGGCGGATCAGCGCGAACTGCGGCAGGGTGGCGGCGAGCCCGGCGGCGGCCGTGCAGACGCAGAAGAGGAGCGCCGCCACCCGGACCACGGCCACGCGTCCGTGGCGGTCGGAGAGCGGCCCGTAGAGGAGGGGGGCCACCCCGTAGGCCAGCGCATAGGTGGCGATGGCCAGCCCCGCGGCCCCCGGGGTGGCCTCCAGCGACGTCGAGATGGACGGGAGCAGCGGCGCGATGATCCGGTTGTCCACCGCGATCACGAACGAGACCGTGAACAGCAGGACCAGCGGTGTCACGGGTAGAGCAGGTACGGGCGCCGGGCGCGCGCGAAGCGGGCGAGATCCTGACGCCAGGAAGCCTCGAGCCGACGGAGCGGCACACCGCGCTCGATGGCGCGCCGGATCCCGTCGCCTCCGCAGAGGAGATCGAAGGGCAGGCGCCTGCGCTCGAACTCGTAGGGCGGCTGCCGCCAGCGGAAGCGGCGGGGGGCCTGCCGGCGCGCCTCCACGATGAGCGCGAGATAGGTCGCGAAGGGGCGGAAGCGCTCCGGGTCCGTGATGTGTACCTGCACGCCCCCGCAGCGCCGGCCCCGCCACTTGTGGAAGGCGGGCTCGAAAGCGGCGGCGCGGAAGCCCACGCCGGGCAGGCCCCGCCGGGCGAGCGCCAGCGCCAGCCGCGCGCCGTCGAGGAAGGGCGCGCCCGCCAGCTCGAAGGGCCGCGTCGTCCCGCGCCCCTCGGAGAGATTGGTGCCCTCGATGAGGCAGCCGCCCGGATAGACGCACGCCGTGGCGGGCGTCGGCATATTGGGGGAGGGCATGACCCAGGGCAGTCCCGTGGCCTCCCACAGCATCGCGCGGCGCCAGCCCTGCATCGGCACCACGGTGAGGTCGCAGCCGAGGGCATGCGTCTCGTTCAGGTAGGCGGCCAGCTCGGCGATGGTCATGCCGTGGCGCGCGGGGAGCGGGTAGAGGCCGACGAACGAGGCGAAGCGCGGGTCGGGGAGATTGCCCTCCAGACGCTCGCCGCCCAGCGGATTGGGCCGGTCCAGCACGATCACCGGCACGCCGGCCTCGCCGCAGGCGCGCATCGCGAGCGCCATGGTCCAGACGAAGGTGTAGTAGCGCGCGCCCACGTCCTGGAGATCCACCACCAGGGCATCGAGCCCCGCGAGCATTCGCGGCTCGGGCGCCAGGCGGCGCCCGTAGAGGCTGTGGACGGCAATACCCCGCGGCCCCAGGCGCTCGGCGCCCACCGGCGCGTGGTCCTGCGCCGCCCCGGTGACACCGTGCTCCGGCGCGAACAGCGCGCGCAGCCGCACGCCGCGCAGCCCGCCGATCACATCTGCCGCGCACTCGAGGCCGCGCGTGACCGAGGCCTGGTGGCACAGCAGCCCCACGCGGCGGCCGCGGAGGAGCGCCGGGAAGCGGCGACGCAGCACATCGAGACCGGCGAGGACGGGCGCCACGGCCCCTTATGGTAGGCTCTCACCCGGACGAAGCAAAGAACAACGAACAGGTCGCGCGATGCGAGGAGGGGCCCGATGAAGACACCAAGGACCTCGGGCGTCGTGCTGTGGCTCTCGGTGTTCGTGGCGGTCTGCGGTGCCCGCGCCGGGGTGACCTGGGCCCAGGGGGGAGCGTGGACCCCGAAGCGCTACCCTGAGCTTCGGGCGAAAGGGCCAGACAACGGAGCTGAGCGTCGAGGGCAACCGGATGCAGGGGACGTGGGAACAGGACGGTAAGCATCGCACCGTCTCGGTGATGAAGAAGTAGCGGCTGCGTCACGACAGGGGGCAGGGGCATGGCCAGGATTCGCTACGACAAGCTGACCACGGAGTGGGCTGACCCGCGGACGCGGGCGCTGGACCGGCTGTCGCCGCTCCAGATCGCGCGGGTGATGAACCGCGCCGATCGGGAGGCGGTGCGGGCGGCCGGGCGAGCGGCCCCGGCCATCGCGCGGGCGGTGGATCTGATCCTCGAGGCGCTGGGCGGAGGCGGCCGGCTCTTCTTCGTGGGGGCCGGCACCAGCGGCCGGCTCGGCGTGCTCGAGGCCGCCGAGTGCCCGCCCACCTTCGGCATCCCGACCTCCCAGGTCCAGGCGGTGCTGGCCGGAGGACGCGGCTCCGTGTTCCGGTCGAAGGAGGGCGCGGAGGACGATGCGCGGGACGGCGCCCGTCAGATGCGCCGGCGCGTTCGCCCGGGCGACGTCGTCGTGGGGATCAGCGCCAGCGGCACCGCGCGCTTCGTCCTGGGGGCGCTGGCGGCAGCGCAGCAGCGCCGTGCGGCAACCATCCTCGTCACCTGCAACCCGCGCATCGGCCGGCGCGTCGCCCGGCACCTCATCCTCCTCGACACGGGCCCCGAGGTGCTGGCCGGCTCCACGCGGCTCAAGGCCGGCACCGCCACCAAGCTCGCGCTCAACACGCTCACCACCGCCACCTTCGCGCGGATGGGCAATATCTTCGGGAACCGGATGATCGCCGTGCAGCCGCGCTCGGCCAAGCTCCGCGCGCGCGCCGTGGGCCTGGTCAGCCACTTCGGCCAGGTCAGTCAGCGGCGGGCCGAGCGCCTCCTGACGGCCTCGCGCGGGAGCACGCTCGTGGCCATCACCATGGCGCGCTCGAAGGTGACGGCCCGCGAGGCCCGGGACACGCTCGCGTACCTCCTCGCCAACTTCCCCCACGGCCCGCACAAGGGGCATCGCCACCACCCTCGCGACTGACGCGGCGCCGGCGACGACCCCGGCGTGCGCCCCATCACCCGCCACCATCACGAACGCTGGCACGGCACGGGCGATCCCGATGGCCTGAGGGGCGAGGCCATCCCGCCGGCCGCGCGCATCATGTCGGTGCTGGACGTGTACGACGCGCTCCGCACGGCGCGGCCGTACAAGACGGCCATGCCACATCAGCAGGCGGTGGGCATCCTCAAGCGCGAGACTGACGCCGGCTCATGGGACCCGCGCGTGGTGAGCCTCTTCGTAGCGCTCAGGTCAGTGAACGGGAAGGGGACCAGGACGATGTCCCCCCGCTGAAGAAGGGAAATCGGCGCAGCAGGTATCGGCGCGTCTTGGCGAGGTCAGGCGGCCACTGGCGTGGTGCCTCCTCGATTCTGTCAATCGCCGCGTTGAGTTCGGCCATGAACGCCTCGGCCGCCTCAGCGTTCCGCGACTGGTCCCACTCTCTTGCGGCACGGGCCTCCGCGATTGCCTCGGGATGAACCCATGCTCGCTCGGGTGGCACTACCGGCGCAGGATCATCCGGCGAGCCTCAGCCCAAGGCACTGGCGCGACCGCCCCGGAGTCCAGCTCTTGAACCCGCTTGTGGTCGAGCGTCTTGATGTCGGCCCGCGAGGCGGTGTTCTCATCTGCCGAGCACCACATCGATCCCGTTCAGCACCTAGGCGACGTGTTTTGGTGGCAGCCTTGCCACGCGCTCGGCGAGACAGGCTCTATCGAGGGCAACGATCTGTGACGCATTGGCCACCGAATCCTTCGGGAGGCCCGCGACGTTGGCAGGGAGGAGCACGTTCCCGGGCGCCCGGGCCCAGGTCAGATTGCGCGTCAACGGCACACAGACCACCGTGGCGATCCGGCTTCGGTTCAGGGGATTGCCTTGCACGATCACCACGGGCCGTCGGAAACCGGGGCCAGAGCCAGCGGGGTCAGGCAGATCCGCCCACCAGACCTCGCCCTGCGACACCTCTACCACTCGCTCCGCTCCAGGATTCGCCGGGCGGCTGCCGTCACGAATGGGTCGCTGGCCTCGTGCAGCTGCTCGACGACATGGTTCATCGCCTCGGTGACCTCGTCCGGCGCATGCCGCGAGAGGTACTCCGAGAGCGCCTCGGCGTAGAGCTGGCTTCGCGACTTCCGCGC
>MGBV01000252.1 GCA_001788415.1 Candidatus Rokubacteria bacterium GWC2_70_16
GGAGGTGATCTCGGCGCCCTGCACCACGGGGATGCTCTTGGCGATGAGGACCACGAGGAAGCCGAGCACGAGCAGGTCGATCACGAGGTCGAGCCGGCGGCGCCCCACCTCGCCGCGGCGCGCGTACAGGATGTCCATGGTGAGGTGGGTCTTCCGGTACACGCCGGTGGCCGCCCCCAGCCACGTGCCCCAGCCGAAGAGCAGGACGGACAGCTCCTCGGGCCAGGACAGGGAGGCGTTGAGCCCGTAGCGGAAGACAACCTGCGCGCCCGCGGTGAGAACCATGGCGAGGAGCAGGAGCCCCGACAGACGCTCCAGCGCCAGGTCCAGCCAGCCCGCGGCCTGCTGAAGCCGCCTCACGGGGCTAGTGCGCCGCCAAGCCGTTCAGCCATGGGCACGCGGGCAACCGCACAGTGCCGGGCCAAATGGCGAGCCAGACGAGGCCCCGCAGGGCGAGCCGGAGCCGCAGGCGAGGCGAGCGGCAAGGGACACGCTGGTGAGCGGAGCGAGCCAGCGCGGGCGCGAGGCGTACGTGGGTGTACGTTGAGCGCCCGCGCCGACCGAGAACGTGGCCCGGGGAGCCGGAGCCGGAGGCAAGGCGACCGGATGTGGAACTCCGGCGAGCGTGAGCGAGCCACGGCGAAGTCAGTTGGCCCGGCACTACTTGATGCCTCGCACCTCCTTCATGAGCCCCTTCCGCCAGAACTTCCCCGTGGCGTCCCAGTCCTGGAGGATGGGCTCGATGATCTTCCTGAAGGCCTCGCGGTCCGGCGTGATGATGGTCATCCCCTTGGCCTTGAGCGTCTCGAGGTCCGTCTTCTCCTCCTCGAGGTAGGCGCGGGTCTGGGCCACGCCGGCCTCCGCCCCGGCCTCCTCGAGGATCTTCCGCTGCGCGGGCGTCAGCCCGTCCCAGACCTTGTCGCTGATGGTGAGCCCGATGGCGCTCTGGCTCTGCTCGAGCAGGATCATGTTCTTCTGCACCTCGTAGAACTTCATCTGCCGCACCGTGTCCACCCCGTTGTCCTGCCCCTCCACCACCCCCTGCTGGAGTGCCGAGAACAGCTCCGAGAAGTCCACGGGCGTGGGCGTGGCGCCCCAGGCCTTGAAGGTCTCGAGGTGCATGGGGATCGGCGCCACGCGGAGCTTCACGCCCTTGAGGTCCGCGGGCGTCCGCACCACCACGCTCTTCGTCGAGATCTGGCGCGGGCCGCGGTCGCCGAAGTGGGCGAAGATGCGGAAGCCCACCCCGGCCTTGTTGAAGTCCTCGACGATTCCGGCCCAGATGGGCGTCTTGAAGAAGGCCTTCACGTGCGCGTGGTCGCGGAACACGAAGGGCGCCACGAGCAGGTTGAAGTCGCCGCCCCTGCGGACCACGGCGAGGAAGCCGTAGTCGAAGAAGGTCACGCCGAGGGTGCCGGACTTGAGCGCCCCCGGCATCTCCCGCAGGCTCCCGAGCTGGGAGCTGGGGAAGACCTGCACCTCCATGTCGCCCTTGCTCCTGGCCGCCACCTGCTTCGCGAACTCGAGCGCCCCCTTGTGGAGCGCCGAGTCCTCCGAGAGGTAGTGGCCGAACTTGATGGTGGTCCTGGCCTCGGCCGGCGGGGCGCCGAGCATGCCCAGCGCCAGCCCGGCCGCGAGCGCCCACAGCATCCATCCCTTGCGTGTCGTCATGGCATGTCCCCCCTGTGAGCCCTCATGCGACTGCTCCCGTTCACCCGATATGCCCCGCCAGCGCCGCGCGCGGCTCCTCGAGGAGCCGCCGCATGTCGGCGAGGAAGCGCGAGGCCGGCGCCCCGTCCACGACCCGGTGGTCGAAGGTCAGGCAGAGCGTCGCCGCCGGCCTCGCCTCCACGCGCCCCCCCACGGCCAGCGCACGGTCGGCAATCCGGCCGACGCCGAGGATGGCGACCTCGGGCGGGTTGATGATGGGCGTCACCGCGTCCACGCCGAGCATCCCCGCATTGCTGACGGTGAAGGTCCCGCCCTGGAGATCCTCCGGCCCGAGCCTGCGAGCGCGGGCCCGCTCGCTCAGCTCGGCGAGCTCCCGGCTGATGGCCCTGAGCGACTTCCGGTCGGCATCCCGGATCACCGGGACGATGAGGCCGTCCTCGATCTCCACGGCCACGCCGATGTGGTACTCGCCAAGTAGGTGGAGCTCCTCCCCCCTGAGCGTCGCGTTCAGGACCGGGTGGGCCTTGAGGGCGAGGGCGGCGAGCTTCACCACGAGGTCCGTGTACGTGATCCGCGCGCCGTCAGCGGCGACATCGCGGTTCAGCTCCTCGCGCAGGGCGCGCGCCGCGCTCATGTCCACGTCGGCCATGACGGTGAGCTGCGCCATCTCCCTCAGGCTCCCGGCGAGCCGCGCGGCGATGGTGCGCCTCATGGGAGACAGTCGCCTCACCTCGAGGACCTTCGGGAGAGCAGGCGCGGGCGCAGGCGCCTCGGCCCGGGTGGGGACTGCCCCGCGGGCCGCCACGGCGGCCTCGACGTCCTCGCGGGTGATGCGCCCGCCGGGCCCCGTCCCCTTCACGGCCGCCAGGGCGAGGCCTGCCTCCGCGGCGAGCCGGCGCGCCAGAGGCGAGGCGCGCACCCCTCCGCGCTCCCCGGCGGCGCCGGCGGCAGCTCCGGAGGCGGCGCTCGCGTCGCCCGCCGGCCGGGCGTCCTCACCGGCCGCCGGCGCCGGCACCGCCGCCGCACTCGAGACTGCCTGCGAGTAGGCCTCCTGCGTCGCGGCAACGACAGCGACGGGGCTCGCCACGGCCACCGTCTCTCCGGCCTGACGCACGATGTGGAGGATGCCCTCGGTTGGGGCCTCGATGTCGTAGGTGATCTTCTCGGTCTCTATGACGAGCAAGGCCTCGCCCTTCTTGACGGCATCCCCCTCGCTCCGGAGCCAGCGCGCGATGAGGCCTTCCTCCATGGTCAGCCCCAGCTTGGGCATCACCATGGTGTGGAGCATGCGGGCTACCCCTTCACCAGGTCACGCATGGCCCGGGCGATGCGCGGGACGGTGGGCACGACGAAGTCCGACAGCACGCCGTTGTCGGCGATGGGGACATCGGGAACCGCGAGCCGGCGGATCGGCGCCTCAAGGTACTCGAGGGCCTCCTCGGCCACCCGCGCCGCCACCTCGGCGCCGACGCCCGCCGAGCGGTAGCCCTCCTCGACGGTGAGGAGCCGGCTCGTGCGCTTCACCGACTCGATCACGGTGTCCGAGTCCAGCGGCTTGATGGTCCTGAGATCGATCACCTCGGCCTCGATCCCGTCCCCGGCCACCTCGGCCGCCGCCGCCAGGCTGCGCAGCGCCATGAGCCCCGAGGCCGCCACGGTGAGGTGCTTGCCCGGGCGCCTGAGCGCGGCTCGGCCGATGGGAGTCAGGTACTCCCCCTCCGGCACCGGCCCCTTCGTGACGTAGAGCTGCTTGTGCTCGAGGAAGATCACCGGATTGTCGTCGCGGATGGCGCTCTTGAGCAGCCCCTTGGCGTCCTCCGGCGTGGCCGGCACCACGACCTTGAGGCCGGGCATGTTGAGGAAGCGCGCCTCGGGCATCTCCGACTGATCGGTGCCGCCGCCATAGGGCACATGCCCCGCGCAGGAGCGGAACACCACGGGGACCTTGAACGCGCCGCCATAGGCATAGCGCCACTTGGCGGCCTTCGCGATCTCGTCCATGCACACGTTGAGGAAGTCGGCGAACATGATCTCGGCCACGGGCCGGCTGCCGGCGAGCGCCGCGCCCACGGCCCCGCCGGCGATGGCGGTCTCGGAGATCGGGGTGTCCCGGAGCCGCTCCTCGCCGAACTCCTCGAGGAGCCCCTTGGTCACGCCGAAGACATTCCCCATCCGCCCCACCTCCTCTCCCATGAGGAAGACGGTGGGGTCGCGTCGCAGCTCCTCCCTGAGCGCCTCGGTCAATGCCTCGCGGTACGTGATCTCGCGCATGGCGTCCTCTCAGGCGTAGACGTCGTCGAGCGCCGACTCGGGGGCGGGCTTCGGCGCCGACTCGCCCGCCACGATGGCCCGATCCACCTCGTCCGCGATGGCGGCCCGCAAGCGCTGGTCCTCGGCCTCGGTGAGGGCGCCCGCCTCGAAGAGACGCTGGCGGGACAGCGCCACCGGGTCGCGGCGCTTCCAGGCCTCCACCTCCTCCAGCGGCCGCCACTCGGGCAGCCCCTCGAAGTGGCCGCGGAAGCGGTAGGTCTTGGCCTCGATGAGCGTGGGGCCCTCGCCGGCCAGCCCGCGGCGCCGCGCCTCGGCCACGGCCTCGTACACGGCCTCCACGTCATTGCCGTCCACGATGATGCCGGGGATGCCGTAGGCCGCGGCGCGATCGGCGATGTTCGGCACGCTGGTGGAGCGCGCCATGGAGGTCGCGATGGCGTACTGGTTGTTGTGGCAGAGGTAGATGGCGGGCAGCCGCCAGAGCGCCGCCATGTTCACCGCCTCCTGGAAGGTGCCGCGGTTGGCCGTGCCGTCGCCGAATATCGCCATGGCCACCCGGCCATCGCGCCGGAGCGTGGACGAGAGCGCCGCGCCCATGATCACAGCGAACTCGCCACCGAGGACGCCGCTGAACCCGAGCAGCCCCCGCGCCGGGTCCACGACGCGGACATGCCCACCCTTCCCCTTGGTGGTCCCGGCGAGCGTCAGGAAGCAGTCCCCCGCGATGCGCTCCAGGGGGATGCCCTTGCCGATGGCCGCGCCGAAGCCGCGGTACGTCGTCATGACCCAGTCGGTGGGGCCGAGCGCCGCCATGGCCCCCTGGAAGGTGGCCTCCTCGCCGATGGCCAGGTGGTAATGGGCCGGCAGCCGGCCGGTGGGGATCAGCGCCAGGATGCGCTCCTCGAAGATCCGCTCCCGCAGCATCATCTCGTACAGGTGACGGAGCGTCGTCGTCGCCACGGCCATGGCTCCCCTCCCCGGCTCGGATTTGGCTATGCATAGGGCAATCGGGCAGCCGCGTCAAGACCCCGAAACTAGTAGGGCGGCCCTTGACGCTGCCGGGTCCGACCCGTAGCGTGCCCGCATGGGCTGGCACTCAGGCTGGGGGGGGCGGGGGCTGTGGCTCCTGGGACTGGGCCTGCTGGCGGGCTGCGCGGCCTCTGGCGGCGCCGGAGGGGAGCCCCGGTATGGCGCCGAGCTTGGCGACGTGCAGGAGGCCATCCAGCGGGGGGAGGGACGCCAGGCCCTCGCCTTCCATCAGCGCGCGGCGGCCGAGCTCGAAGGGCGGGGCCGGACGCTCGAGGCCGCGCGCTCCCGCGCCGCCGCGGCCTCGCTCGGCTGGCGGCTCGGCGCCTACGAGGTGTCCATCCGCGAGGGGCTGCGAGCCGCCGAGCTCTTCCGCGCCGCACACCGGACCGAGGAGACGGTGTGGCGGCTCGCCAATGCCCTCACCGTGGTGGGCCAGAGCTACAAGCAGGCAGGCGACCTCGCCGCCGCGGCGCGAGCGCTCCAGGCGGGGCTCGAGGCCACAGGGGCCTTCACCGACGTGGAGCGCATCCTCTTCTGGCGCGGCCATTTCCTCCGGAACCTCGCCGACGTGGCCTATGCCGAGGGCGACTACGGGCGCGCGCTGGCCCTCGGCCGCGAGGCGGTGGACGCGCTGGAGGAGCATGTGGTGCGGCTGCCCGCCGAGGCGAGGACGGACGAGACGGGGCGCGTCGTGCGCTCGAGCCTGGCCGCGACGCTGGCGCTCGCGGGCAATGCCGAGCGCCGCACGGGCCGGCTGGCCGATTCCGAGGCCACGCTGGGCCGGGCGCGGGCCCTCGCGCGCGAGCTGGGGATCGTCGAGGTCGAGGCAGGCGCTGTCGGCTCTCTCGGCTGGACGGCGCTGGCGCGAGGCGATGCGCGCGCCGCGCTGGCGCGCTTCGACGAGGCGCGAGCGCTGGGGCAGCGGCTCGACCACGCGGCGCTGCTGATGTCCGTGGAGACGGGCGCCGCGCGGAGCCTGGATGCCCTCGGGCGCGGGGACGAGGCCCTGGAGGCCTTCGGCAGGGCCATGGCGCTGGTCGAGGACCTCCGCGGGAGGCTCTCGGAGACGGATCTCCGCGCGGGCTTCCTGGACGACAAGCAGGCGATCTACCACGCCGCCGTGCGCGCGGCGCTGTCCCGGGGCCGCGAGGCCGAGGCCTTCGGCTTCGCCGAGCGCGCCCGGGCGCGGGCCTTCCTGGATCTCCTGGGCAGCCACACCGTGCTGTCGCGGGCCCGCACCCGCGCGCTGGCCGGCGAGGAGACGCGCCTGCGCGCGGAGCTGACCGAGGCGCAGGCGCTCCTGCGCACGGCCGGCGCCGCCGAGCGGGCGACGGCGAGGTCACGGCTGGCCGCCGCCGAGACGGCCTATCGCGGCTTCCTCGGTCGCGTGCGGAGCGAGAGCGCCGAGCAGGCCTCGCTCATGGCGGTGGAACCCGTGACGCTCGCCGAGGTGCAACGCCTCATCCCCGAGGGCGTCACGCTCCTCGAGTTCCTCGTGACCGAGACGGAGACCATTCTCTGGGTCGTGGACCGCGGGGCGAGCCTGACCTTCCGCCTGGCGCTGTCGCGCGCGGAGCTGGCCGAGAGCGTGGGCGGGCTGCGCCGGGCGCTGTCCGAGCATGCCCCGCTCGCCGAGGTGGAGCGCCAGGCGCGCGCGCTGGACGAGCGCCTGCTGGCCCCGGCGCGGCCGCATCTCCGCGCCGAGCGGCTCCTCCTGGTGCCCCACGACGTGCTCCACTACCTGCCCTTCGCGGCACTCCGGAGCCCGAGCGGCCGCTGGCTCGTGGAGGATCACGAGCTGGCCGTGCTGCCCAGCGCCAGCGTGCTGCGCTACCTCGAGGGCAAGGGGCGCGGCGCGGGCGGCCCCGTCCTGGCCCTGGGCAACCCGGAGCTGGGCCCTGCGCTCGCGCTCCGCTACGCCGAGCGCGAGGCGCGCGCCGTGGGTCAGCTCCATCCCGGGGCGATGGTGCTCCTGGGCGCCGAGGCCACCGAGGCGCGTATCAAGGAGCTGGCGCCGAGGGCGCGGATCCTGCACCTGGCCACCCACGGGGATCTCGACGAGCGGGCGCCGCTCCGCTCGGCCCTGCTGCTTGCCCCCGGCGGCGCCGAGGACGGGCGGCTCGAGGTGGGCGAGGTGCTGCAGCTCGAGCTCGGGGCCTCGCTGGTGGTGCTGTCGGCCTGCGAGACGGGACTCGGGCGCCTCTCGCGAGGCGACGAGCTGGTGGGTCTCCAGCGCGCCTTCCTCTACGCCGGCACCCCCGCCGTGATCACGACGCTCTGGAAGGTGGACGACCGGGCGAGCTTTCTCCTCATGCGCGAGTTCCACGCCCGCCTGGGCGCGGCAGGGCCCGCCGAGGCGCTCCGCCACGCCCAGCGCGCCACGCTCGTCGAGGCCCCGCACCCCTTCGCCTGGGCCGGCTTCGTCCTGGCCGGCCGCCCGTGACGGGAGATCGCGCGGCGCCCGTCACTGCAGCGTGAGCGTCTCCTCGGCGACGGGCACGCCGTCGAGAAGCACTCTTACGTCCACGGTGAAGCGAAAGCCAAACCACTTGCTCTGGCTGACGACGTAGAAGAAGGGGCTCGCGGCGGCCCCGGCGACGATGGTCCCCTGGGCGCGCTCCGACACCGGGCCATAGGCCTGCTCGAGGATCTCGATGCGGGCCCCCTCGGGCGGCGGCTCCCTGAAGATCACGACGAAGGGGCCGGCCGAGACCAGGCTGCGGACGCCACTACGCACCGTGGAGCCGAGACGGTAATGCTTCTCGAAGACGCTGTCCGGCCCCTCGGCCAGCATGTCGCGAGCAATGGCCTCGGGGGCCGGTTGCTGCAGCCCCGCCATCTCGGTGAAGGCCACACGAACCTCGTAGAGTTCCGGGGCCGGCGGGCGCAGGGGGTAGGTCATGATGCGGCGGAGCTTCCACTCGCCGCCCTCTCGCCCGAACACGAAGGTCTCGAGGAAGCGCGGGGCGAAGTGCTTCGAGCGATGGGTGGTGAGCGCCGTCACCGCGACCTGCCCGCTCTTCTGGCTCAGGTGGCTGGCCTGCACGGCGATGTCGAGGTGGCGCGCCGGGGCGGGGCGGGCCCGCCAGTCGCGGCGCTGCTCGAGGTAGGCGGCCCGCGTCTGGACCTCGGCGCTGTCCTTCGAGGGGTAGTGGCGCGCCTCGAAGGACGGCGCGAGCAGCGCTTCCAGCCCTCGCGCGTCGAAGCTCTCGTGGGCGTGCTTGTAGCGACGGAGCGCGTCGAGGGCGGCCGCCTCGTCGGGGCGCCTGGGCTGGTAGGTGGCGAGATTGTCCTGGAAGAACGCCTCGCGGGCCGCCCGGGCCTGGGCGAGGCGGGGGCTCACCCCCGGGGAGGTCGCGCACCCGGCGGCGATGACGGCCACCGCCAGGACGAGGGCACAGGCCGGGGCCGCGCGCGCGCGCGGCGTCACTGGCCGAACTCCGCCGAGAGCTGGGCGATCTCGGCAGACAGGCGGTAGATCTCGAGCTGCTTGCGCTTCCTGTCGTCCTCCGAGCCATCGGGGCTCTGGGCCGCGACCTGGCCGGCGGCGGCCGTGGCCTGGGCCTCGCTCGGTGTCTGGCCCACCGGGGCGCCCTTGACCGGGCTCACGGCGGGACCCACCGCGCCGCCGCCTCCGCCGCCGCCGCCCGCCGTGACGGGGAAGGGAGTGAGCACCACCGCGGATGCCGAGAGGGCCAGGAGGAGGACGGTGATGAGCCGGTGAGGCGCCATGGGAGACCCCCCTCGCGTGGGAGCACGCGCTGCTGAACCGGATTATACCTGGGTTGTAGTAGTCTACGGGGCGATATGGACGCGACGGCCCAGCCGCTCGGTGGCATCCGCGTGCTCGACCTGGCCACCGTGCTGGGGGCGCCGGTGGCGGCCACCCTGCTGGGAGAGTTCGGCGCCGATGTCATCAAGGTCGAGGAGCCGACGACGGGCGACGTGCTGCGCCAGTTCGGCCCCCGCTACGCGGACCGGCCGCTCCTCTGGCTCCAGGAAGCCCGGAACAAGAAGTCGATCACGCTGAACCTCAGGCTCCCGGCCGGCCAGGCGCTGCTCAGGCGGCTCGCCGCGCGCGCGGATGTCGTGACGGAGAACTTCCGTCCCGGGACGCTCGACGGGTGGGGGCTCGGCTACGAGTCGCTGGCGCGCGAGAACCCCGGGCTCGTCGTGCTCCGCGTGTCGGGCTACGGCCAGACGGGTCCCTACCGGCACAAGGGGGCCTTCGACCGCGTCGCCTCGGCCTTCGCCGGGCTCACCTACGTGTCGGGCTTCCCGGACGGCCCGCCGGTGCGCCAGGGATTCGCCCTGGCCGACTATCTGGCGGCGGCCTTCGGCGCCTACGCGGTGATGCTGGCGCTCTACCATCGAGACCGGAACGGGGGCGGAGGCCAGGAGATCGACCTCGCCCTCTACGAGGGCATCCTGCGCAGCTCGGAAGGCCTGCTCACCGCGTATCAGAAGCTGGGCACGGTCCGCGAGCGCAGCGGCAACGGAAATCCCGGCGTCTGCCCGGCGGGGAACTACCGGTCCCGGGACGGCGCGTGGGTCGTGCTCAACGCCGGGACCGATTCCCTCTGGGAGCGCCTGGCCCGGGTGATGGGAGGCGAGGGGCTCGCGCATGACCCCCGCTATGCCCGCTCCCAGGATCGGGTGGCCCGCGCCGGTGAGGTGGACGGGCTGGTCGCCGCGTGGACGGCGACGCTGCCCGCGGCGGAGCTGCTCCGGCGGCTGGAGGAGGCCGGCATCCCCGCCGAGAAGCTGTACTCCGCGGCCGACATCGCGGCCGACCCTCACTGCCGCCAGCGCAACATCGTCGAGATCGACGACCCGCGCGTGGGCCCCCTCGCGATGGTCGGCGTCGTGCCCAAGCTCTCCAGGACCCCCGGCCGGATCCGCTGGGCGGGTCCGGACAAGGGGCAGCACAACGCCGAAGTCTATGGCGGGCTCCTCGGCCTCGGCGCGGAGGACCTCGCCACCCTGCAGAAGGACGGCGTCATCTGACAAGGAGCGATCCCATGACCATGCTGACCCGGCGTCGGTTTCTCGCCTCCGCCACCGCAGGGCTGACCGTCGCGGCGGGCAGTCGCCCCATCGGAGCGGCCGCCCCGCCCGCGGTCCCGCCCGCCGAGTGGCAGCGGGTGCTCGCGGCGGCGAAGAAGGAAGGCGAGGTGGTCTTCTACTCCAGCGGCGTCTCCCGCACCGAGGAGCCGCTGATGAAGGAGTTCGAGCGCCAGACCGGGATCCGGGTGCAGTACTCGCGCCCCGGAGGCGGCGAGGTGGTGATCCGGAAATTCCAGACGGAGCTCGAGGCGGGGCGCGTGCTCGCCGACCTCTGCGGGCTCACCGACAAGACCCTGGGCGTCCACGCCGAGCGGCAGGGCTGGACCGCGGAGATGGCCGTGCCGAACGTCGCGCAGCTCGTGCCGACCTTGCCCATCACCAGCGCCCACATCGTGCCCACGGGGTTCTTCGGGCTCCCCATCGTGTACAACAAGAACCTGATCGCCGAGACCGGGGCGCCGCGGAGCTACCGCGAGCTGGCCGACCCGCGCTTCAAGGACAAGCTCGTCCTCGGGGCGCCGGAGAACGCCGCCTCCACGACGCTCCTGATCAAGGCCTGGCTGGAGCTCTACGGCTGGGAGTTCGTGCAGAAGCTCAAGGCCAACAATACCGCCGAGACGCGCCTGCAGACCGAGGCGATCCAGGCGGTGGCGCGGGGCGAGAAGCAGGTGACGGCAGTCGCCCAGGCCTTCGCCTTCCTGCTCCTCGGCCAGAAGGCGCCGCTGGCCGTCGTGTGGCCCGAGGAGGGGGTGGTCATGGCCGAGATGACGATGTTCATCGCCCGGAAGGCCCCGCACCCCAGCGCCGCGCGCGTACTGGCCAACCACCTCATCTCGGCCGACTATCAGGCCGCGGCCTTCCCCAAGGTCGGCGCCTACAGCGCGGTGACCGGCGTGGTGCCGCCGACCCTCTTCCCGCCGCTCGGCTCGCTCAAGATCCATCCGACGAGGCTCGACGAGCTTCTGGCCCAGCGGGGCGAGCTCCTGGACCGCTGGCGAAAGATCATGGGGTAGCGAGCCTGCGCCCGCGCACCCCGTGAGCGCCGTCGACGTCCGGAACCTGGCCAAGCGCTTCGGCCCGACGCTGGCGGTGGACGACGTCTCGTTCGCCGTACAGGACGGGCGGATCCTCACGCTCCTCGGGCCGTCGGGCTGCGGCAAGACCACGATCCTGCGCTGCCTGGCGGGACTGGAGCACCCCGACGCCGGGACCATCGACATCGGCGCCCGGCGGGTCTTCGACGGCGAGCGCGGCACCCTGGTGCCCGCCGAGCGCCGCAATCTCGGCATGGTCTTCCAGTCCTACGCCATCTGGCCCCATCTCACGGTCTTCGACAACGTGGCCTTCGGCCTCCGCGTGCGCGGCCGGCGCGCGGAGACGGCGGCCCGCGTGGCCGAGGCGCTCGCGCTGGTGCGCCTCACGGGTCTCGAGCGCCGCTACCCCTCTGAGCTCTCGGGCGGGCAGCAGCAGCGGGTGGTGCTCGCGCGCTGCCTCGCCTATGGCCCCGCGCTGCTCCTGCTCGACGAGCCACTGGCGAACCTCGACGCCAGGCTGCGCGACGAGATGCGCGGTGAGCTGCGGCGGATCCAGCGCGAGACCGGGACCACCATGGTGTACGTCACCCACGACCAGGCCGAGGCGCTGTCCCTGTCCGACCAGGTGCTCGTCATGGATCGCGGCCGCGTCGTGCAGCGGGGGACGCCGCCCGAGATCTACCGGCGGCCGACGGCGCCCTTCGTGGCCGAGTTCCTCGGCTCGGCGAACCGGCTCGAGGCGCGCGTGACGGCTGACGGGGCGCTCGAGGTGGCGGGCGCCGGGCGGCTCGCCGGCCTGACGCCGCCCCGGGGGGCGCGATCGGTGATCGTCTGTCTCCGCCCCGCGGACATCGCCATCGTGCCGCTCTCGGAGCGCGCGAGGCCCGAGGACTGGCCCGGGGTGGTGGAGGGCGCCCTCTACCTCGGGGATGTCGTCGAGTACCGGCTCCGCGCGCGAGGCGCGACCCTGACGGTGCGCGCCCCGTCCGAGCCCACGGTATTCCGGGTGGGAGAGCCCGTGGGGCTGAGGATCGACGCCGCCCGCGCGCTGCTCTTCCCGGCGGAGGCCGAGGCGGCGGGGGGGCGCGCGTGAGCCGCGGAGGCCCCTGGCTGGTGGCGGCGCCGGTGGTTCTCGCCGTCTTCGTGCTGAACATCTACCCGCTCGGCTGGCTGGCCGTCGGCAGCCTCTCCACCCCGGCGGGGATAGGGCTCGACCACTACCGGGAGCTGTTCCTGCGCCTGTCGTTCGCCTCGGTGCTCTTCGATTCCTGGCTGTTCGCCCTCGGGACCACGCTGCTCGCGCTGGGCCTGGGCGTGCCGCTGGCCGTGCTCATCGCCCGCACCGACCTACCGGGGAAGGAGGCGGTGCGCCTGGCCACGGTGCTGGCCTTCGTGAGCCCCCCGTGGCTGACGGCGATGGCCTACGTGTTCCTGGCCAGCCCCAATGCCGGGACGCTGAACGTCTGGCTCCACCAGCTCTTCGGGGTCAAGCCCTTCAACGTGCACAGCATGAGCGGCATGATCGTCGTCTCGGCGCTCTTCCTCTACTCCTTCGTCTTCCTCACGGTGGAGAGCGCGCTGGCGGCGGTGGACGGCAGCTACGAGGAGGCCGCCCGCGTCACCGGCGCATCGCGCTGGACCGTCCTCACCCGCGTCACCCTGCCGCTGGTGACGCCGAGCCTCACCGCCGCCACCGTGTTCTCGCTGGTCATCGCGTGGAGCCTCTTCGCCACGCCGGCCATCCTGGGGATGCCCGCCCGGATCTACGTCTTCGCCACCCAGCTCTACCTGCTGCTCAACGCCTTCCCGCCGAAGCTGGGACTCTCGGCGGCGCTGGCCATGGTGTTCTGCCTGTCGGCGGCGGTGCTCGGGCTCGCCCTCTGGCTCCTGCGCCGGCCGCGGGCGGCCGGGCGCTACGCGGTGATCACGGGGAAGGGACACCGCCCCGCGCTCATGCCGCTGGGCGGGGCGCGCTGGCCGGCGGCGCTGGCGTGCTGGGTCCTCACGGGGCTCGCCGTGGGCCTCCCCTACCTGATGGTGCTGTGGATGTCCCTCAACACGAGCTGGTTTGGCGCGGCCGGGCTGGCCGACCTCTCGCTGACCAACTACGCCTATGTCCTGACGGAGTACCCGAACACCTGGCGCATCGTGTGGAACTCCGTGGCCCTGGCGACCGGGGGCTCGGCGCTGGTGCTCGCGGTGGGGCTCGGGGTCGCGTACCTGCAGGCGCGCACCGCGCTGCCGGGCCGCGGGCTCCTGGGAGCCGCGGCCTCCTATACCGTCATCCTCCCGTCCGTCGCCTTCGTGACCGGCGTCATCTGGGCCTGGATCCGGCCGCCCTTCGCGCTGTACGGGACGCTGGCGCTGATCGCGCTGGCCCAGGCCTCGCGCGTGATGCCGATCGTCGTCCGGAACTTCGGCGACGGGCTCGCCCAGGTGGACCGCGCCCTGGAGGAGGCGGGAACGACCTGCGGCGCGGGGCGGGGGCGCATCTTCCTGGCCATCACGCTCCCCCTGCTGCGCTTCGTGGCGCTCGGCACCTTCACCCTGGTCTTCCTCGCAAGCCTCCGGGACCTGAACACCCCGCTCTTCCTCAGCGG
>MGBV01000253.1:0-535 GCA_001788415.1 Candidatus Rokubacteria bacterium GWC2_70_16
CGCGCGTACTCGCGCAGCGACGGGATCAGGCCCGCCGCCATGCGCTCGTGCTGCAGGCGCAGCATCATGATCACGTCCACGTCGCGGATCGCGTCCTCCAGGCGGTAGGCGACCTTGACGCCCAGCTCCTGCACGAACGGCGGGATCAGCGTGGGCGGCCCCGCCACGGTCACGGTCATGCCGAGCTTCTTCATGCCGTGGATGTTCGAGCGCGCGACCCGGCTGTGGGCGATGTCACCGACGATCGCGACGTGGAGCCCCTCGAAGTGGCCCTTCCGCTCGCGGATCGTCAAGAGATCCAGGAGCGCCTGCGTCGGATGCTCGTGGGTGCCGTCGCCGGCGTTCACGATCGAGCAGGGGAGCTCGCGGGCCAGGAGCGCCGCGGCGCCGGAGGCCGCGTGGCGGACGACGACCACGTCCGGGCTCATCGCGGCGATGTTCTTCGCGGTGTCGATGAAGCTCTCGCCCTTGCTCACGCTCGAGCCGCCGGCCGAGAAGTTCACGACGTCCGCCGACAGCCACTTGCCCGCGATCT
>MGBV01000253.1:578-3334 GCA_001788415.1 Candidatus Rokubacteria bacterium GWC2_70_16
CACGACCGTCTTGCCCCGGAGCGCCGGCACCTTCTTGATCTCGCGCGTCGCGATCTCCTGGAGTGACGCGGCGGTGTCCACCAGCAGGAGGATCTCGCCCGCGTCGAGATCGCGCATGGCCAAGAGGTCTTTCCGCGTCCAGCCCATGCTCAGGCCTCCTCGGGTTCTTCGATCACCACGCGGTCCTCGCCGTCGTGCTCGCGCAGGCGCACCGCGACGCTCTCGCGCCGCGACGTCGGCAGGTTCTTGCCGACGTAGTCGGGGCGGATCGGCAGCTCGCGGTGGCCGCGGTCGATCAGGCACGCGAGCTGGATGGCCGTGGGGCGCCCGAGGTCGATGATCGCGTCGAGCGCCGCGCGGATCGTGCGGCCGGTGAAGAGCACGTCGTCCACCAGCACGACGGTCTTGCCCTTGATGGAGAACGGGATGTCGGTGCCCCGGATGACCGGGGTGCCGCGCATCGCGAGGTCGTCCCGATAGAGCGTAATGTCGAGCGTGCCGACGGGCAGGGCGGCCCCGTCGATCCGGGCGATCTTGGCCGCGAGCCGGTGGGCGAGGGTGATCCCGCGGGTGCGCAGGCCCACGAAGGCGAGGTCGGCGGCGCCGCCGTTCCGCTCGAGGATCTCGTGGGCGATGCGGGTCAACGCGCGGTCGAGCGCGGCCTCGTCGAGGACCTGCGCCTTCTCCCGGGAGGGCCGGGCGGGGCTGCTCACACTGCTCTCCTTACGGGCCTCTCGGGGCCCACTTAAAGGAAAGGCGCGCACGAACTACCACGTCACTCTACATGCGGGCGCGCGCCGCTGTCAACCGCCGCCGACCCTCGGTAGTAGTAGCAAGTAGCCCACCACCTGCCCCTCGTCCACCCTCAGTTTAGCGGAGGGCCGAGGGCTCGCCGGGAGCTCTCTAAACACCGGTAACCGGTGCACCAGGCGTCCCAGGCGTTCCGCCACGCGGGCGCGCAACTGCAGCCCGCGCACGCCCAGGTGGGTCTTGAAAATGGGCCAAGGTCGGGGTTGCGTGCCTTGCCAAACCTCAAACTGAGGGCGGGCGAGCCGGCAAGGCCATTGACAGAGCTCCATCGTTGGCGCTAAGTCTCGCATCAGCGTCGCGGCGATACGAAGCACCACCGAGAGGTGACTGGCCATGTTTACCCTGCCCTCCGTTGCCAGCGGCTCCGCTCTCCTGTTCGTCCTCGTCCTGGTCGTCCTCGCGGTCGCGCTGTTCCAGAACACGATGAAGTTCAGGTTTCCCGGGCCGATCCTGGTCCTGCGCCGTTTCGTCGTGTCCGACCGTCCCCCGGACGGCGTGCTCGTGGACTTGGTCGGCCGGAAGTCGGGCTTCATCGGCTGGGCGTTGACGCGCCTGGGCTGGAACCCGGAGGTGACGCTCCGCGTGACGCGTACCGAGGCGTACCTGAAGCAGCACGCCCTCTCGGGCGAGGTGTACGAGGTCGCACCGCTTCAGCACGTCGGCGTCGTCCGCGGCGGCTACGCGCGCCCGATCTGGCTCCTGTTCGTGGCGATCGCCCTCGGCCTGTTCGGACTCACGACACTGGTGGCCGGGCCATCCGCGGGCAGCGACTGGCCGCGGTCGAGTAGCCGCACGTCCATCCTCTACGACCTGGCGGCGGTGATCGGGTTCTGGGCCATTGCAGCCGTGTGCCTGGGGGTCTACTGGCTGCGGAAGCGGATGTTCCTGACCGTCGAGTCGGGCAAGACGACCATCAGCTGCGGCTTCAAACGCAGCCTGATCGAGAACGTGACGGCCGACTTCGATAAGGTCCTGCGCGCGGTCGACATTGCCAATCGTGCGGTGGTCGAGGCGCACGTAGCCCCCACCTATGCCGCCGCGGTGGACCAGCGGCAGCCGATCACCGGCCGAGTGGCGGCGGGCGGGCGGTCGACCGACAGCCCTACGTTCTGCACGGCCTGCGGCGCGCGCATGCCGGCCGGCCAGCGCTTCTGCCCCGCGTGCAGCGCCGACCAGGAGTGAGCGGCAGCCCGGCATGACGTGCGGTCGCTGCGGAGCAGAACATCGCGAGGGCGCCCGGTTCTGCCGGCGGTGCGGCGCCGCCCTCACCGCGTCGGCGGCGCTGATATGCCGGGCGTGCGGCGCCGCGCTGCCCGAGCGGGCGCACTTCTGCCGGCACTGCGGCACCGCGGCCGCCGACGACTCGCGCGCTGCCGACGTGCACGCCGCCGTTGCGCCCACGTCGCCCTCCACCGGGTTTCCCCTCGTCCCCGCGCCGTCGCTGCCGGCCGCGGCAGAGGCGTCCGCCGCCGCTGCGCCGCTGCCGCCCGCGGCAGAGCCGGGCCGCGCAGCCGAGCCGCCGCCTCGCGGGAGCGACGTCGGCGGTGTGCCGCCAGCGCCGGGACGTTGGCGCCCGGCCCAGAGCCTCGTGATCGGGGTGGCGGTGGCGGTCGCTGCCGGCACGGCCGCGTATGTCGGCTATCGCCCCCGGACGCCCGAGCGCGGCACCCCGCCCGCGGTGACGACGCCGCTGCCGGCGCCCACCGACCCGGTCGTCGTCCCGGAACCTCCGCAGCGCCCAGCCGCGACGGTACCATCGCCCGCACGGCCGACGACACTGCCGGCGATGCCGACCGTCGCACGGCCCCGGCCCGCCGGGCCGCCGGCGACGACCACGCGCGAGCCCGAGCCGCCGGCGCCTGCCGCGGCGCTGCCGCCGGCAGCCGAGCCACCGGCCAGACCGGTCGAGACGGCGCGGCCCGCGGAACCGCCGGCCGAGGCCGTCA
>MGBV01000253.1:3352-12033 GCA_001788415.1 Candidatus Rokubacteria bacterium GWC2_70_16
CTGAGCCCGCGCCGCCGCCCGCCGGCAAGGAGGAGCGCCGTCCCGCACCGCCCCGCGAAGCGGCGCCATCGGCGGCGCCCGAGGGCCGGTGGGCCGCGATGGCGCGCGAGCTGGCCGCGTGCGAGACCAAGGACTTCTTCAGCCGGATCGTGTGCGGGGAGCGCGTACGGTGGAAGTACTGTCGCGACGACTGGGATCGCGTCCCCCAGTGCCGCGTGTCCGACAAGTCGCGGGAGTAAGGCGCGGGCGCGCGGGCGTCAGCGGCTCGCGGTAGCCGACGAGGCCCGCGGCGAGTGAGCGGCGGTCCACGCCAACCGCGGCCGCCCTTCTGTTGCTCGTCAGGGCACGAGCCAGTTGCCGATCGCGCTCCACCCGGTTCCGGAGGCGCTCCTGATCCGCCACCATGTGTAGCCGTCGCGCTGAATTGGGCCGCCAACCACCGTTGCGCTCGCTCCTTCCCCGAGCGTCGCGACAACAGGAGCCCTGGCTGACGCATCGCGGCGAAGGTGAAGCCCCAGGCCACCCGTGTTGGCCACGGTAACCGTGCCGCCAACGACCGGCGCGGGCGTGAGCCAGGTTCCGACAGCACCCCATCCCGTTCCAAGAGGACCTGAAAGCTTCCACCAGGTGTATCCGTCAGCCTGGACCGGTCCACCGGTCACGGTGATTCGGGCGCCCTCTGGAAGTGTAGCGACGACAGATGCTTTCAGCGTCGGGTTCGCACGCAGGCGGAGTCCCAGGCCGCCCGTGTTCGCTACGGCCAAGGTCGATGGTGCGTCTGGTGGGGTAGGCGGCGGTGCAGGGGTCGCTACGGCGCGCGGTGGGGCCGCCGCCACGGGCGGCGGGACAGGGCTTGCGGATGCGACGGTAACAGCAAACGTCACCACGTTGCTCTGCTTCCCAGTGCGGTCGTCCGTGGCCCAGTACTGATACCGGCCAGCGACGGCCCCGGGTGGAGCCGTCCACACGTGACTGTACCGCCCAACGGCATCGGTGCTCTTCTTCAAGGCCGCGTACTGGCTCCCATCTGGCTTTCGGAAGTACAAACTGACGGTGCTGTTCGGCGTGAACCCTTCTCCGGGCTGGTTGAAGAACGTGCCACGGTCGCCAGACGCCGGAATGACGGCGACGCGCGGGGCGACGGTTTGCGCGGGCGAAGCCGCTGCGGTTGGCCGGCCTGGCTGCGACGGCGCCGGCTGTGGCACCGGGGTCGACCGCTGGGCGATTTGGGCGAGGCGCTGGCTCGTAGCGCTCAAGACCTGCTGCACGTTGGCCAGTTCGGCTTGTACGGTGGCGCGATCTCCCCGCCGCGCCGCGGCCTCCGCCGCGTCCAGAGCCTTGCCTGCGTGCTGGAGGGCCTGGCTCACCGCCACTCGCTCAGCGTCCGTCGGATATCGGAGTTGACTGGCCCGGGCGTTGAGACCCTGCCAAGCGGTCCGGGCTTGCTCCAGCTGAGCGAGGAGCCGTGGGTCTGGACCGGCAGGAGGCGGCGCGACGAGAGGCGATGAAGTCGCTGACTCGCGATAAGCCAGATTTAACGGATCGACAAAGGGTCCTTCTGGGAACAGTGGATCGGTCTTACACCCCGTGAACCTTCCAGCTTCGTAGTCGGACGCGCCACGCGCACGGGGAAGGCCGCCTCTCTTAGCAACGCCAGCGACCTGCAAGTACGCGCGGTTCACCACGTTGAAGTGCAGATGAGGCCCTGGCATCGAATAGATGGTCGCAATCTCTTCACCCGCCCGGGCCTGGCCTCCCGCCTTGAGAGGGACTACGTGAAGGTACGCAGTAACGAACGAACCGTGGTCCATCACGATCCCCTGGCCCCAGTCGTGGGTTGACGACACGGTGAACGTCTCTCCTATGATCCCGTCAGCCGCCGCCAAGACCCTCTCGCCTGCCTTTGCGCTCAAATCGACTCCGGTGTGCTGCTTTGACTTACCGGCACACTCGGTCCACGTCCAGTCGGCCCCATAGCCGAGCGCCACGTTTCGAGAGGCGCGGCTCCCCAGAAGAGGCCAGTGCAGAAGTGGCAGCCGGACATCCGGCGTTTGAGGCTGCGGCTGCGCTGCGGCCGCGCTTACAGAGAAGGAACCCACGGGCGAGGGAATCTTGGTGAGGAGGTTTCCTGCGACAAAAGGCTTCTGCCTCCAGACCGCAAACTGATAGCTCCAGTTCCCAGGTCGAGCTACCTGATAACTCCAGGTGACCTCCGTGGTCTGATTGGGCGAAAGCGTGACCGGTCTCTCAAAATCTTGGCGCCCCCCATTGGGCCGCCAGAGGCTGGCCCCGGCAATAAACGTGTGCAGGGTGGTGCTCGTATTGGTGAACCGTAGGCGCAGCGTCACGGCTTGCCCCACCCTTGCACTTCCCGGCACCGTCTCGGCCGACTCGACACGGACAGTTACGGCCTGGCTCGCGTGTGCTACTGCCGGCCTCAGCCACCCCACCGCCGGCATTCCGGCGACGCTGCCAACCACGTACCCTCTGGCCTCCTTCGTGAGGCTGACGCTCCCTAGCGCCGAGTCCCGGCTCACGTTCTGCTGGATCACGTTGACCGCGGCGCCGGTAATGCCGGTGACGATGGCAACGTGTCCACCCGGCCTCGACTTCGATTCCGCGAAGAAGAGCATGTCGCCGCGTTGCGGCGGCTCGACGCTTTTGCCGTTGATGAAGCGATCGAGCGTGATGTAGTTGGGGCGAAGCCAGAACGCCCAGGCGGTGTCCCACTGCGTCTTCACCACCTCAGACACGACCTGTGGCACGTGGCGGTAGGCCTCTTCGTAAAAGCGCTTTGCGTAGTCGACGCACTGCCACTGCAGATCCTCCTCGCACGGCACATTGTTCGGCGACATGCCCGGCCGGTTTCCAGTGCAGTTGCCGCGCGAGAACGCCCGAACGCCGCGGTACTCCTCAAGGGGCTTCCCCCAGTCTGGGTCGGTGACGCGCGGAATGGTGGGAGTGGAGAGAGGGGCTGTCCCCGGCGGACGGGACGTCGACGGGACCCGGCCGGGTGACTGGGCAGGTGGCGTACTCGGCGTCACCGTCGTCGGCTGGCGTACCCGCTCCCACCACTCCGGGCCTTGACCGTAAGGTTGGGACGGCGGCTGGGTCTGTGGCGCGCCGGTTGATCCAGCAGGCCACGAGGTGCCGGGCGGGATCGTTGGAGCGCCGGGGATCTGCGGCGGTTGGCCAGGGACCGGGATCTGAGGGACGTTGTATGGAAGCGCAGGTGACCATTGTCCTGGAGGCGGAGGCGGGGCCACAGGCGCGGGCCACTGGCTGGGAGGGGGCGGATAGGGAGACGGCGGGGCCTGAGCGTGGGCGCCGGCCGCGAGCGCGGGCAATGCGACGAGAAGCACCGCCGCAGCGGTGCGCCGGATGGGAACCGCGAATCGAGCGGGAGCAAGCCTCGGTCGGTAACAGACGCTGCGTGGGATTCCTGCGACTCCTGTTGCCATAGGTCCGGCTCCACCGTGTTGCGCCCTGAGGCGCATTACTCGGGCTGAATCGAAACGACGGAGGGCGCCACCCAGCCTTCTCTTCCGTCCTCGAGCTTCACCCGGTACCACTCACTCTTCTCGTCCAGGACGGTGAGCTTCATTCCCTTCTTGAGGATGGCCAGAACTCTCGCGGTGTTGCCGGGCTCGGCTCGCATGTTGGCGAACTGCGTCTTCACGTAGAGGATGGGCGTGGTCTCGGACGCCGGCGGCGGTGTTGAAGGCGGGGGGATCGCAGCCACAGGTTGAGACGGCGGCGCGACCGGTGCCGTCGCTGCAGGAATAGGAGGAACCGGAGGTGGGGCTTGGGTCGGGCCCACGGTGACTGGGGGCGGCGGTTGGGTCGTGGAAGCGGGCTCAGTATACCGATAGTATTGGGCCGGGGTCTTGCTCACGACGAAGTTCACCCCTTCGTTGATCGCGATGCGGACCGCCTTTTCCATCGGAGTTCGGGAATAGCCGGACAACCCGACCCCCAGGTCGGGGCCGGAGATCGCGCCCAGCCCCGCAATATCCGTGGCCTTCCCCTGGACGCTGGTAGCCGCAACGACCCGGGAGGTGCGCGTATCAACGATGCGCAAATCGATGGCAACGTGCGAGGTCTGGACCGAGCCGGCAAGCGTCCCCAAGATGTATCCGACAGCACCGCCCCATCCGCCCGCAGCGGAGCCGACGGTGCTCCCCACCGTACCCCCGACGCTGGCGCCGGCCCCGGCGGTCCCGGGGTCGAACTCGCTCACCGTTCCGACTACCAGCAGCTCGGCACCTTCGATCCGACCGATCGCGGCTGCGGTTTCCGGCCTGACTCGCCCGGAAGCGCCAAGGTCCTGCTCGGCGAGCACGTCGCTGAGTGCCTGCCGCTCGAGGACGACATATCGGTTGGACTGGAAGAGAGCCGTGGCCAGCATATCGGCAAGCCCATCCCCGATAGCGCCTGACGCCTTGGCTGCCTTTGCGGCGAACCGGGATACCGCGATTCGCGCCTTGGGCCCGTCGTATGGTTCCAGCGTCGCCTGTTGGATGTCCGGTCCCGTCGAGCTGGTCACCCGAGCGGTGGGCTGCATCAGCTCGGCGCACCCCGCGATCAGAGGAAGACACAACCCCATGAGCACGACTCGACTCGCGCGCCGGGCCCTCCTCATCGGTCTCGCCTCCTTCACTGCTTCTCCAGTTCGACGGGGAGAACGATCCCTCCGCCTGGCGGGATATCTGCCTTGTAGGAGAACGGCTTGAACCCTTCCCTCCGGATGTCGACCTGATGCGGACCCGCGAGGAGCCCCACATCGTACGAGAGATTTGGCTGCTGCTGGAGGCGGACACCGTCCACATACACATCGGCGTCGATGGGATTGGTGAGGACCACGAGGCGTCCCGCCGGCTTGACCTGGAGCGGATAGGCAGGTGGTGTCGGAGCACCGGGCTGCAGGTACGGTTGCGAGAGGTACGGCGGGGGCGGATAGGGTCCGGGACCGCCCCACCCCCAGCCCCACCACGGGGGGTAGTAGGGCGCCCACGCCGGTGGTGGCGGGAATCCCCCGACGGTTTCAAGCCCCCTGAGGGTGAGGTTGAACGCGGTTCCGGCGTCCTTGTCGCCGCCGAAGGATGATGAGCCGAAGAACGTGAGAAAGAAGCAACAACAAAGGGCACCGAGCGATCTGGGGGGAACGCCTTTCGGGCGCTGACGCGCGCGCCCCCGCTGGCCTCTGCGACTGACGAGGACTCCAAGAGGTCCTTCGGGTACCGGGTCTTGAGCCATGGACACCCCACCCAAGGACGGTCACGGGCGCGACGCACGGGAAATATAGGATCGGCTTGAAAGGTTGTCAAGGACCGCCTGCCCTCGTCCACTGGGCCAGCTCGCCGCGCCCCGTGCACGCCGGTGCGGTATCCGACGTCCTCTAAGGAAAATCGCATGCCGCCGATCGGGCTTGGCTCCTGCGTTATGGGCCAAGGTCGGGGTTGCGTGCCTTGCCGAACCTCAAACTGAGGGCGGGCGAGGCGCGCCAGCGCTCGACCGTCCGCCGCTCGTGCTCCACGGTGATCCGCCCGCCCTTCACGACCAGGCGCCGCGCGGGGAGCGCGGTCACGATCTCCTCGGGGCGCGCGCACTCCCACAGCACGAGGTCCGCCCGGTCGCCGGGGGCGCAGCCGTGGTCGCGGAGACCGAGGATGCGCGCGGGGTGCGTCGTGACGCAGGCCACCAGCTCGCGCAGCAGCTCGGGCGTCCCCATGTGCGCCGCGACCGCGGCGAGGAAGGCCATGTGGGCGAGGTCGGCGGTGCCCACGGGGGTGAAGGGGTTCCGCACGTTGTTGGTCGCCAGCGCCACCGGCACGCCCCCCGCGAGGAGCCGGCGGATCGGGGCGAGGCCGCGGCGCACGTTGCGCGCGTCGCGCCGGCCCATCAGGTAGAGGTCGGTCGCGGGCAGGCTGATCACGCCGATCCGTGCCGCGGCGAGTCGCGCGACGATCGCGTCCTGCTCGGCGGGGGGCAACGCCCCGAGCTCGGTGAGGTGGCCGACCGCGACGCGCCCCTGCCAGCCCGCGGCGAGCGTCTGCCGCGCGATCTCGAGCACGTGCAGGTGGTCGGGCTCGTCGAAGAAGTCCGCGTGGAAGTCGGCGTCCACGCCGAACTCGCGCGCGAGCGCGAAGACGCTCTCGATGTGCCGCGGGCCGTCGGCGTCGGCGTACGGGCAGCCGCCGACGAGGTCGGCGCCCATCGCGAGCGCCCGGCGCAGGAGGCCCTCCGTGCCGGGCGCGCCGAGGATCCCCTCCTGGGCGAAGGCGCAGAGCTGGACGTGGAGTGCGGGCGCGTACTCGCGGCGGAGCGCGAGCATCGCCTCCATCCCGGCGAGGCCGACGAGCGGGTCCACCTCGACGTGGGCGCGCATCGCCGTCGTGCCCGCGGCGACGGCCAGATCGAGGACGCGCCGCGCGCGGGCCGCGATGTCGTCCGCGGTGAACGCGCGCTTGGCCTCGCCCGTGAGGCGGATCGCCTCCTCGAGCGTGCCCGCGGTGGCGCGGACGCGGTCGCCGAGGAGCGCCTTGTCCGGGTGGATGTGGGCCTCGACGAGCCCGGGGGTCAGGAGCCGGCCGCCCGCGTCCAGCGTCTCGCGCGCGGCGCCGGCGGCGCCGCCGACCGACACGATGCGGCCGCCGGCGATCGCGACGTCCGCGGGCTCGAGCCGGTCCGGCAGCCGGCAGCCGCGCAGGACGAGGTCGTGCACCCGTCAGGCCCCGGCGAGCGTGGCGACGACGGGCACGTGGTCCGAGGGCTTCGCCCCCTTGCGCTCGTCGCGGTCGATCTCGACCGCGGTGCAGACGCCCGCGACGGACGGGGTCAGGAGGATGTGGTCGATGCGGAGTCCCCAGCCGCGGTGGAACGCCCCGGCGCGGTAGTCCCACCAGGTGAAGAGGCCGCCTTCCTGGCGGTGGAGGCGGAGCGAGTCCGCGAGCCCCCACGCGAGCAGGCTCCGGAAGGCGGCGCGCTCGGGCTCGCTCGCCATGATCCGGCCGCGCCACTGCTCCGGGTCCCACACGTCGCGGTCCTCGGGTGCGACGTTGAGGTCGCCGCAGACGGCGACGGCGCGTCCGGCGTCGGCGCCCGCGTCGAGGAAGGCGCGGAAGCGCCGGTACCAGTCGAGCTTGTAGGCGTACTTCTCCGAGCCGACCTCCTGCCCGTTCGGGCCGTAGACGCTGAGGACCCGGAGCCCGCCCACGTCGGCGACCAGGAGCCGGCGCTGGGCGTCGGGGCCGTCGCCCGGCAGGGCGCGCGCGACCTCCGTCGCCTCGGCGCGCGAGAGGATGGCCACGCCGTTGTACGTGCGCTGGCCCGCGACGAGTGCCCGGTAGCCGAGCGCCTCGAGCGCCGAGCGCGGGAACTCCTCGTCGGTCACCTTGACCTCCTGCAGGCACACGACGTCGGGCCGGCGGCGCTCGAGCCAGGCCACGAGGCGCGGCAGACGGATGCGGATCGAGTTCACGTTCCAGGTCGCCAGTGTCACGGCTCGCCCCGCACGATCGCGGTCCCTGCGCACCCGGCGACGGCCTCGGCGACACGGTCGAGCGAGGTGATGACCGCCCGGCCGCCGCCCTCGACGAACTCGACCGCCGCCTCGACCTTCGGCCCCATGCTCCCCGGCGGGAACTCGCCCGCGGCGAGGAGCCGCCGCGCCTCGCCGACCGTGAGCCGGCCGAGGAAGCGCTGCCCGGGCGTGCCCCAGCCGACGGCGACGCCCTCGACCCCGGTGAGGAACAGGACGGCGTCGGCGCCGAGCGCGCGCGCGAGCACGACGCTCGCCAGGTCCTTCTCGACCACCGCCTCGACGCCGCGCAGCCCGCCGTCCGTCTCGACGACGGGGATGCCGCCGCCGCCCACCGCGATCGGGGTCATGCCGCCGTCCACGAGCGCCCGCACCAGGGGCGCCTCGACGACCCGCAGGGGGCGCGGGGAGGGCACGACGCGCCGCCAGCCGCGCCCGGCGTCCTCGACGACCCGCCAGCCGCTCTCCCGCGCGAGCCGCGCGGCCTGCGCCTTCCGGTAGAACGTGCCGATCGGCTTGGTCGGGTGCGCGAACGCGGGGTCGGCCGGGTCCACGACGACCTGGCTGACGACGGCGGCGACGCGGGCGGGCAGCCCGCGCGCGCGCAGGAGGTTGCCGAGCACCTGCTGGATCGCGAAGCCCATGCTGCCCTGCGTCTCGGCGACGCAGAGGTCGAGCGTGAGCGCCGGGATCACGAGCTTGGCGATCTCCATCCTGAGCAGCTCCTCGCCGACCTGCGGCCCGTTGCCGTGGGTCAGCACGAGGCGGTGGCCCGCGGCGAGCACGTCGAGCAGGGGCGGGAGCGAGCGCGTGAGCGCCTCGAACCACTCCGTCGCCGAGCCGCTCTCGTCGCCCTTGAGGGCGTTGCCGCCGATGGCGACGACGAGCAGGCTCATTGGAGCGGGGTCCGCGAGGCCGGCACCGCCGTGGGTGGCCTGATCGAGATGCGCCCCGGCGCCGATTGGAGCGGGGTCCGCGAGGCCGGCTCGCGCCGCGGGTGGCCTGCTCCAGGAACGCGCGGCTTCATCCGACGAGCGCCTCGAGCGCCTGCTCGAAGCAGGCGAGCGGCGCGCGGGCGGTCCCCGCGCCGATCTGACCCGTCCCGGCCGTGCGGCCGGCGATGCCCGTGTTGATGAGCGGC
>MGBV01000254.1 GCA_001788415.1 Candidatus Rokubacteria bacterium GWC2_70_16
CGCGGCGAGGCCCGCGCGCGCCAGGTACGGCGCCGACAGCCGCTCGGCGCGGGTGAGGATCATGGGACGCTCTCCGGCCGAGTATGATACACGCCTGCTCCAGGAGGTGCTCAGATGATCCCGCCGAAACGGAACGACGGCGACAAGGGCAGGGCGGATCAGCTGATCGCGCGGATGAAGAAGGCGCGGGGCTACATCTATCCCGAGTGGGAGTTCGCTGCGCGGCAGGACCCGGAGTTCGTCGAGACGTACAATCGGATCTACGAGCTGGGCCTGGGAGAGGGCAAGCACGTCTCGGCAAAGGTCCGCGAGTTCGTCGCCATCGCGCTCCTCGCGTTCCGCGGGGCCGAAAAGGCCGGCCTCGTGGCGCACATGGAGCGCGCGATCCGCCTCGGCGCAACGCGAGAGGAGCTGTTCGAGGTCCTCGAAACCTGCCTGGTGCCGGGCGGCGCCCCGACCTTCCATCGGGGGCTGGGCGCCCTCCTCGAAGTGAAGGGCTGATCGCGGCGCGCTACTCCTTCAGGCGAAGGTCCTCGTACGGCGCCGAGTAGAGGTGGCCGACGATGAGCCCGAGGCCCGGCTCGGCCACTCGGGCGCCGTGCCCATTCAGGAAGGCCGCCTCGACGATGGGGGCGAACATCACCTTCTCGTGCACGAGCTGCTGGATCCGGTGGAGGATCGCCTCGCGCTTCTTCGCGTCCATCTCGCGCGCCTGTTCCCGGTAGAGCCCGTCGATGTCGGGATAGCCCCCGTAGGAACGGCTGCTGCCCGAGATCACGAACGCCTCGATGCGCGTGGCGGCGTTCCCGGCGGCCGCGCTCCCCACACGCACGATGTGCTTGAAGGCCTTCTCCGTGTCCGCGTTGAAGTAGACGGCGCGCTCCATCTCGGCGGTGACGGGATGGCCGTTGTAGAACGTCACGCTCTTGCGGAGCGCGAACTCGCAGACGAGGCCATCGCGCGAAGTGGTCCAGGATTCGGCGAGGCTCGCGGCCATCGGCTGGCCGGGCATCGGCTTCACGAGCGCATCGTGGAGCGCGTAGAGGACCAAACACGGCACGCTGACCCCTGCGTTGCCGCCGGATCGCACCACGTGGGCGCAAGCGAGACGTGGACCGCCCACGTCATCCGGCCCTCGGGCGCCGCTGCCGACGGGGACGCGTCCCACGGGCCCAGGGAGAACAGCGCGGCCAGCGCGATCGCTCTCATTCGATTCGTTCCATTCCCTCCGGTTGACGGAGCGATACTGCGACCTGGTCAGAGGTCCGTCAAGCAGTTGCTCGCGGAGCACCGCTTAGCCTATGCTCTTCCTCTGCGAAAGGAGAACCACCGTGCTGATACGCAAGCTGGGCCGCACAGGGCTGCGAGTATCCGCCCTTTGTCTGGGCGGCAACACGTTCGGATGGACCACGGACCAGAAGGCCTCTGAGGCGGTGCTCGACGCCTACGTCGAGGCCGCCGGCAACTTCATCGACACCGCGGACATCTACTCGCGCTGGGCGCCAGGCAACAAGGGCGGCGAGTCGGAGAACGCGCTCGGGATATGGATGACGGCGCGCAAGAACCGCCACACCGTGCTCATCGCCACCAAGGTGATGGGGCCGATGGGACCGGGGCCGAACGATACGGGCCTCTCGCGCCAGCACATCGTGGAAGGGGTCGAAGCCTCGCTGCGGCGTCTCCAGACCGACTACATCGATCTCTACCAGGCGCACTGGGACGATCGCGACACGCCGCTCGAGGAGACGCTGCGCGCCTTCGACGACTTGGTGCGCATGGGCAAGGTGCGCTACACCGGCGCCTCGAACCACCACGCGTGGCGGCTGACCCGCGCGCTCTGGGAGAGCGACAAGCGCGGCTACGTGCGCTACGAGTCAATCCAGCCGAAGTACAACCTCGTGTTCCGCGACGAGTACGAGCGCGAGCTCGAGCCGCTCTGTCTCGAGCAGGGCGTGGGCGTCATCCCGTACTCGTCGCTCGGGAGCGGGTTCCTGTCGGGCAAGTACCGTCCCGGCGCGGACCTGCCCAAGACGGCCCGCGCCGTCAACGTCCAGAACGGCTACATGAACGACCGCGGCTTCGCCGTCCTCGCCGCGGTGGACAAGGTGGCCGGCAAGGTCGGCGCGACGCCGGCGCAGGTCGCGCTCTCCTGGCTTACGCACCGCCCCGGCATCACCGCTCCGATCGCCAGTGCAACGTCCGTCGCCCAGCTCAAGGAGCTCATCGGCGGCATCGAGCTCAAGCTGGACGAGGAGGCGACCGCGACGCTCGACAGCGCGAGCGCCTGGCAGGAAGCCTAGCCGGCGCCCGGATCGGGCGCGCGGCGGGTCAAGCGCAAGGTTGGTTGGCGCGGAGATCGCAGACCTTTCGCCCGGGAGTCAGTGTTGCCTTTGTCCCGGCGGGGCCGAAACCCGATCGGCCTGCGTCCCGGGACGGGTGGCGCCATGAGTTCTCGGATCGCGTCGAAGACGACCTTGAACTGCACGTCGTACCTGTTTTCGAGCGCTGCCAGCTTGGGGCCCAGTTCCTCGTGCGACGTCAACAGCTGGCGGAGTTTCACGAAGGTCCGCATGATGGCGATGTTGACCTCGATCGCGCGGCGGCTCCGGAGCACGGTCGAAAGCATCGCCACCCCCTGCTCTGTGAAGGCGTAGGGATTGTAGCGGCGGCCGCCGCGACCGGGCCTTGCGTTTGAGATCACAGATTGTGATCTCAAAGCCGCGGCCTCGTCTCGGGTCAGTCGAAACATGAAGTCTTCAGGAAACCGCGAGAGATTTCGCTGAACGGCCTGGACCAGCGCGCCAGTTGGAACGTCGTAGAGCGCAGCGAGATCGGCGTCGAGCATGACACGCTGGCCCCGAACGAGCAGGATGGCCTGCCGGATACGGTCGGTCGGGGCGCCCCCGCGTTGGCTTGCCATTGGGCATCATCCTAGTCGCTGGCGCCGTCATCGTGGAATGTCCAGAATGTGATACACATCTGGTCCAGGAGGTGCTGACATGGCGGTCGAGTTCGGCGTGCTGCTTCCCACCCGCGAGGCCGTCATGTCCGGCCGGCCGGAGACGGCTCCCATGCTGGCCATGGCTGAGCGCGCGGAGGCCGCGGGCTTCGACTCGGTCTGGATCGGCGATTCGCTGACCGCCAAGCCGCGCCACGAGCCGCTCACCCTGCTGGCCGCCGTCGCCGCGCGCACGCGGCGGGTGCGTCTCGGCACGGCTGTGCTCCTGCCGGCGCTGCGGAACCCCGTCGTGCTCGCCCAGATCGTGGCAACGCTTGATCGCGTTGCCGAGGGGCGCGTCATCCTCGGGGTCGGCATCGCCGCCGACTCGCCGCCCATCCGCAAGGAGTTCGCGGCCGCCGACGTGCCGTGGCACCGTCGAGTCGGGCGGTACCTCGAGACGCTCGAGATCTGTCGCGCGCTGTGGAGCCGCGACGGCGTCAGCTTCAGCGGCAAGCACTTCACGCTGGAGAACATCACGATTGAGATTACCGAGATTTTGAGGATGAAACCGAATCACATTGCCAAGGCGGGCGAGCCGCGACGAACCCCACGGGGTGCTCCCTTGGATGGTGTCTATGCGGAGACGATAGGCGACATGAAGCCCTTCTCGGCACCGGGGCACCGGGCCGGCGCCCGGCCGACCGCCCCGCCGGCCCGAACGCAACCCGGGCCAGGCTCCCGCGACCCGATGGACGTCCGCCCGCCCCAGGCTGCACCCCACAGCGGCAGACGAAGACGCTCCCACCCGCGCACCAGGACAGAGCCCGCCCGCGCTCCGCGTGTCACGGCCAGCTGGCGGGTTGCGACCGGGCGTCTCACACCCTGCGCTGCAGGAAGTCCGTCACGAGCGGCCAGGCGAGGTCGGCGTACTGCGGCTGGAAGCCGTCGTTGTCAGGATGGCGGAAGCCGTGGTTGGCGTCGGAGAAGAAGTGCCACTCGACGGGCTGCGTGTTCGCGATGAAGCTTTGCCAGAGCGGGCCCTGGATGGCCGGCGTCGCGATGTAGTCCTTGCCGCCGCAGAACACGAGGGAGGCGCACGTGAGCGTCTTCGCGAGCTTGAACGCGTGCCGTGGCCGGTGCGGGGTTTCGGGCTCGTCGCGCACGGACGGATAGTAGAGGACGATCGCGCGCACCTGCGGATGGTCGGCCGCGAAGGGGATGAGCAGCCGGCCGCCCATGCAATGGCCGATGGCGGCAGTGCGCGCCAGGTCCGAATTCATGCGTCCGGTGAGATAGCGCCACGCCTCGTCCAGCTTGTCGAGAAACTCGCCATCGGAGTGCTTGGCCTGGAGATCCGCCCCGCCGCCGATGTTGTGCGTGCCCGCGATCCCGAACATGTTGAAGAGGCTGGGCGCGAGGACGTTGAATCCCAGCGTGGCGAGCCGGTACGCGTCGATCTTGTAGTCGGCGGTGACGCCATGGGCGTGATGCGCCATGAGGATGCCGGGGCGCCGGCCCGTCCCCTCGGGATGCGCCATGTAGCCCGGAATGCCGTCCTGTTCCTGCGTGAGCATGCGCGCGACCACCGTCATCGTCCTCTTCCTCCCGCAAAGACCGCTCCCGAGACCGGCGCCGCCGGCGGCTCTTCGCTCAGGTACTGACCAAAGCCCGGCTCCTGCTCCAGCTCGCCGTCCGGGTTCAGCACGACCTGGCCGCGCACGAGGGTCATCCACGCGCGGCCGCGCATCTTCCATCCCTCGTACGGCGTGTACCCGGCGACACTGAGATGCTGCCGCTGCCGGATCGTCCACTCCGCGGCGGGATCCCAGATCGTGAGGTCCGCGTCGGCGCCGACGCGGATCGCGCCCTTGCGCGGGAAGAGCCCGAAGATGCGCGCGGGGTTCTCGGCCATCACACGCGCCATCCAGGGCAGCGGCAGCCCGCGGTTCACCACGCCCTCGCTGTAGATGAGGGTGGTCAGCGTCTCCAGCGACGGCGCGCCGAAGGGAATCGGCTTGCCCTGCGGATCGACGAAGATGTTCGTGCGTCCGGGCTCCTTGAACCGCGGCGGCCGCGGCGCGTGATCGCTGGCGATCGTGTTGATGTAGCCGCCCGCCAGGCCCGCCCACAGCGCGTCGCGGTCCGGGCCGTCCGCCGGGCGCAGCGGCGGGCCGATCTTGGCGAACGGTCCCAGACGCTCCATCTCCCTGTCCGTGAGCAGCAGGTATTGCGGACACGTCTCCACCCACACGCGCTGCCCTTCGCCCTGCGCGCGCTTGATGCGCTCGAGGCCGAGCTTCGTCGACAGGTGCACCACGTACACGGGACAGTCCGTGAGGCGGCCGATGAGGACCGCGCGGTTGATGGCTTCCTCTTCCGTCCAGTCCGGGCAGGTGGCCGGGAAGTCCGCGGGCGCCGTGCGGCCCTCGGCGATCGCCTTGTCCTCGAGGTAGCAGAGGACGTCGCCGTTCTCGCAGTGCAGCTGGCAGAGCGCCCCGAGCGGGGCCAGCCGCTCCATCGCCTTGCACAGGAACTCGTCCGACACCATCCGCTTGCCGCGCTTCTTGTACGTCATGAACATCTTGAACGACCGCACGCCGAGGCTCACCGCTTCCGCGAGATCGTCCAGAATCGAGGGTTCGTGATCGAGGATGACATGGAAGCCGACATCGATGACCGACGCGCCCTCCGCCTCCTCGCGCAGCCGGTGGATCGCCTTCGGCAGACTCTCACCGTCGTCGTAGGTCACGAACGGCACGAGCGTGGTGAGCCCCGTGCGCGCGGCGGCGAGCGCGGAGGTCTTCCAGTCGTCGTACTCGGGCCCGACGTGGAGATGGCAGTCGATGAGCCCGGGAAACACGATCTTGCCGGCGGCGTCGATCACGCGGTCGGCGGGGGGCAGCATCTCCTCCTGGCCGATGGCCACGATGGCGCCGCGCGTGATCGCCACCGCCGCCTCGAAGACGTCGGTGGCGGTCACGATGCGGCCGCCGCGGACGATGAGGTCGACGCCGCGCGCGCTCATCGGTGGGGCTCCTTGCCGGTCACGGGCTGCAGCAGGATTCCGTAATGCTGGGGCTGGCGGCGCCCGAGGAAGTTCCAGCGCTTGCGGACCGGCGCCATCTGATCCAGATCGATGCGCGCCACGATCAGCTCATCGCCCGTGGTCGAGGCCTTGGCCACGATCTGGCCCTGGGGGCTGATCACGCTGCTGCCGGCGATCAGCTCCAGGCCGTCCTCGATCCCGGCTTTCGCGGCGCCGACGACCCAGCAGGCATTCGCGTACGCGCCCGCCCGCATGCACAAGTCGTTGAGATCCAGCGCGAGCGCGGAACCCGGCGTGTTGTAGCCGATCAGGATGATCTCGGCGCCCTGCAGCGCCAGCGCGCGGTAGCTCTCCGGATACCGGCGATCCTGGCAGATCGCGATCCCGATCTTCGCGCCCGCGCAGTCCCACACGCGGTAGCCGGTGTCGCCGTGGGCGAAGTAATGCGGCTCGTACACCTGCGCGAAGCCGTCGGGGGCCCTGGTGCCGGGCAGGTGGATCTTTCGGAACGTCCCGCACAGCCGGCCGGCGCGGTCGGTGAGGAGCGCGGTGTTGAAGTACTTGCCGTCGGTCTTTTCGCAGAAGCCGACGTGCACCGCCACCCGCGCCGCCGCCGCGCGCTGCAGGAGGGGCACGAGCGCCTTGGGCGGCACCTCGCTCTCGAAGAACTGGTCGAAGTCGGAGCGGATCCTCTTGGGGAAGTACGTCGTGAGCGCCATCTCGGGATAGACGATCAGCTCGACGCCGTCGCGCGCGGCCTGCTCGAGCAGCGCGAGCATCCGCTCCACGATCTCCTCGCGCGGCGTGCCCTCGTTGTTGGGACCCATCTGGGCGGCGGCGACCTTTACATAGCGCGGCATGGCGGTTCTCCTTCGGCTCTCGGGTTCGCGGGGCCGGTGCCCATGCTGATACCGCGGCCCCGATCCGTCAAGACGGTACGGGCGCGCAAGCCCTGATCGCGTCGACGGCGGCACGCCGCGCGCCGGGGCCCGTCACGCGCGGGCTGATGATCGGCAGAGGCAGGCCCGCCTCGCGGTAGCGGGCGAGGCGCTCGCGGCACTGCTCCGCGGTGCCGGCGATGGCGACCGCATCGATCAGCGCGTCGGGCACGCGGCGCACGGCCCCGTCGTGGTCGCCGGCCTCCCAGGCGGACGCGATCGCGGCGGCGACGTCGGGGAAGCCGCTCTCGGCAAGCAAACGCTTGTAGCGCGGAAAGAAGCCGGCGTAGAAGGCGACCGACGGCCGCATCTGCTCGAGCGCCTCGCGCCGCGTGTCCGCGATCACGCACGGCACGAGGGAGGCGACATCGATGGTCTCGGCCGACCGGCCGGCCCGCTCGGCGCCCCGTGCCACGTGCTCGGCGGCGCGGCGTGGCGCCTCCAGGGTCGGCCATGTCAGCAGGGCGCCGTCCGCGATCTCGCCGCAGATCTCCAGCATTTTCGGAAACAGCGCGGCCACGTACACGGCGATCCGCGGGCGCCGCGGCGGAAACCACAGCTCGAAGCGCTCGATGGTCACCGTCTCCCCCCGGTGCCAGACCACGCCCTCGGCGAGCAGCCCCCGCACGATCGCCACCGTGTCGCGCAGTCGGGCGGTGGGGCGGTCGAAGGGGACGCCGTGCTCGGGCTCCACCTGCTCGCGGTGGCTCGTGCCGAGGCCGAGGATGAAGCGGCCGTCCGAGAGCTCGTCGAGCGTCGCCGCCGCCATGGCCAGCGTGGGCGCGCTGCGCACGAAGACGCTGCTGATGGCCGTGCCGAGGCGGATGCGCGTCGTCGCCGTCGCACAGGCGGCGAGGATCGCGAACTGGTCGCCCGCGTGGCCCTCGGCCACCCACGCCGACTCGTAGCCAAGCGATTCGGCCAGGCGCACGCCCTCGACGATCTCGCTGGGCCCGAGGCCGCGGCTGAACGCGACGCCGACGCGCGGGCTCGTCATCGCGAGGCGATCATGCGGTGCTCGAGGCGGGAGAGCAGGCGCACGCCGGGCCACAGCAACACGAAATACATGGCGGCGGCGAGCACGATGGGCGACGGGTTGTACGTGACCGATTGCGCGGAGCGGGCAGCGTAAAGCAGCTCGGGGAGCGCCACCACGCTCGCCAGCGACGTGAGCTTGACGACCTCCAGCGTGTTGCCGATGAGATCGGGCAGGACGTTGCGAACTGCCTGCGGAATGATCACGTAGGCGAGGGTCTGCACGCGCGTGAGGCCGGTGGAGCGCGCAGCCTCCGTCTGGCCGCTCGTCACGCTCTCGATGCCCGCGCGGAAGATCTCGCCGTAGTAGCTCGACGCGTTCAACGTGAAGGCGAGGACCACGGCGGCGAAGGCGGGGAGGTCGATGCCAACGAAGGGCAGGCCGAAGAAGATGAAGATGAGCAGGACGAGCGGCGGAAAGGCGCGGAAGAAGTCCACGTAGACGATCAAGGGCCACGCCACCCAGCGGCGGCGCACCGTGGACATCAGCGCTACCCCCATCCCGGCCAGCACGCCGGCGGGGGCGACGACGAGGCAGAGGATCACCGTCATCAGCAGGCCCTTGAGCAGCAATGGCGCCGCCGCCCGCATGATCGCCACGTTGAAGAAGTTCTGGACGAGGGCGTCCATCACCGCTTCCAGGCGAAGCGCGTCTCGATGAAGCGCCCGGCGACGACGAAGGGGATGAAGAGGATGAGGTAGGCGATCGCGCCCAGCGTGAGCGGCGACGGATTCGCCGCGAAGGACTGGCCGGTGATGGCCGCGCTCAGGATCTCCGGAACGCCGACGACGGAGGCGAGCGCGGTGCCCTTCGTGATCGCGATCGCGCGATTGGTGAGGGGCGGGATGGTGAGCCGGACCGCCTGCGGCAGCACGACGAACGTCAGGGACTGGCCGAACGTCAGGCCGGTGGAGCGCGCGGCCTCCCATTGCCCCTTGTGCACGGCGAGGATGCCCGCCCAGAAGATCTCCTCCGAGAAGGCGGCGAGCACGAGGCTCAGGCTCGCCCAGGTGGCGGTGAAGCCGCTCATGCGCACGCCGACGTGAGGGAGCGCGAAATAGAAGAGGACGATGATGACGAGCGGCGGCACCGCGCGCAGCATGTCCACGCCGAGGATGATGAGCCAGTTGACGGGCCGGATCTGCAGCGAGCGCACGACCGCCAGCGTGAGGCCGAGGGCGAGGCCGGTGACGATGACCGCGAGCGCCAGCTCGACGGTGAGCACGAACCCCTCGGCGATCGAGGGCAGGTAACGCCGCATCACCTCGACGTTGAGGAAACTGAAGACGAAGCGATCGAGGTCGGTCACTGGTGGCCGGCGATGCGGGCGACGAACTCCCGGGTGCGGGGGTGCGCGGGGTCACCGAAGACGCGGGCGGGCGGCCCCTGCTCCACGATCTCGCCGTGGTCGATGAACACCACCCGGTCGGCGGCGGCCCGCGCGAACTGCAGCTCGTGGCTGACGACCACCATCGTCATCCCCGACTCGCGCATGGCGCGCATGACGGCCAGCACGCTGCCCACCAGCTCGGGGTCGAGCGCCGAGGTCGGCTCGTCGAAGAGCATGATCTTCGGCGAAAGCGCGAGCGAGCGGGCGATGGCGACGCGCTGCTGCTGCCCGCCCGACAGCTCGCTGGGATGCGCGTCCGCCTTGTCGGCCAGGCCCACGCGCGTGAGCGCGGCCCGCGCGCAGTCGGCCGCCTCCGTGCGGGACATTTTCAAGACCTTCCGGAGCGCCAACGCCACGTTCCCGAGCGCGGTCATGTGCGGATAGAGGTTGAAGGACTGGAAGACCATGCCCATCTGGCGACGGATGCCGTTGATGTCGGTGCGGGGGGCGAGCACGTCGATGCCGTCGAAGGTGATCGCGCCCGCGCTCGGCTCCTCCAGGCGGTTCA
This sequence comes from Candidatus Rokubacteria bacterium GWC2_70_16, assembly GCA_001788415.1. Classification (GTDB taxonomy): domain Bacteria; phylum Methylomirabilota; class Methylomirabilia; order Rokubacteriales; family CSP1-6; genus UBA12499. The sequence continues at coordinate 9,860 of MGBV01000254.1, forward strand.
CGCAGCGCAGCAGCGTGCTCTTGCCGGAGCCCGAGGGCCCGACGATGAACACCAGCTCCTGCGGGGCGACCCGGAGATCGATGCCGCGCAGGACGTGGAGGGCGCCGAAGTGCTTGTGCAGCCCGACGACGTCGAGGAGCGGCGTCAGGCGTCGCGCCTCACTTGCATTTGGGCGCCGGCTTGTCGGCGATGTAGCCTTCGAAGCCGGGCGTTCCGTACCCGGGATAGACGGTGATCGGCGGCGAGCCCGCCTCCGGCTTCACCGCGAGCCACTTCTCGCTGAGACGGGCGAAGAAGCCGTCGAGCTTCATGCACTCGAGCGCCTCCTCCACCTGGTTGCGCATCGCCACGTCGTCCTTGCGGAACGGCACGGCCCACACGGCGCCCGTCTTGATCAGGTAGGAGAGCTTGAGGCCCGGCGTCTTCTGCGCGGCCCACGCGGAGGCGGTGTTGCCGGCGAGATTGCCGTCGGCTCGGCCGGAGAGCACGGCCTGCACGGCGTCGGACTGGGTGTTGAAGTTCTCCACCTGGAAACCGTACTTTGCCTGGTTGTTACGCGCCCAGGTGTCGTAGATGGAGCCGCGGTTGACGGCGATCGTTTTACCCTTGAGGTCTTCGAGCCTGGTGATGCCGGCGGCGCTCTTCGGGATGACGAACTGGTAGTCGGTGTTGAGGTAGCCCTCGGTGAAGAGCAGCGACTTGGCCCGCTCGGCGGTGACGGTGACGGGCGCGGCGATGAAGTCGAAGCGCTTGGACTGCAACCCGGGGATCAGCCCCGAGAACTCCTGGGCCACGACGTTGATGGGCCGTCCCAGCCGGCGCGCGATCTCGTTGGCCATGTCCACGTTGAACCCTTCGACGCCGCCGCCCATCTTGGGCATGGCGTGGGGCGCGAAGGTGCCGTCGAGCCCGGTGGTCAAGGGTTGCTGGGCGACGGCGGGCGCGCCCGTCAGCGCGATCGTCAGGACGACGAGAGCCACAACTCTTCGCTTCATTCGCCACCTCCACGTGCGGGTAGCCGCACTATACCCGGCTTTGGCACCCCTCCGCCACCCGGACGCCATCCGGTCCTTGCCTGAACCGGACCTGTCGGCCTCTCATGAGCTCCCGCCGTGCCGCCGTAGGCGCGCGGTCTCCTCAGCGTCGATCTCCCGCCCCCCCGGCCGAAGCGCGACGCCGTAATCCTCGCGCGCGCGCTCGGGGGAGACGAAGCCGCGGCGCACGTCGGCCAGCACCGCCTCGGGCGCGCGCTGGCGCGGGTCGCCGAAGCCGCCGCCGCCGGGGAAGCGCATCAGGATGCGGGCGCCGTGCTCGAGCAGGACCTGCGAGCTCTGGCCGAGTGGAGCGCCGTCGTTCACGGCGATGACGCCGGTGCCGCCGCGGGCGCCCCCGTCGAGCCCCGGGGCGCCTTCGTGGAAGCGTCCGCCGATGACGGACGCGACCACGGGCGCGCGCGAGACGTTCCGGATGACGACCTCCTGGTGGTTCGACGAGAACGCCCGTGGCGCCCGCAGCACTTCGCCCACCGCGGTGGGCAGCGAGGGCGACATGAGAATGGCGCGGCGGATGACGGGGATCGGCACGCCGCGCTGCGTGCCGTCCATGTCGGAGTTCAGGAAATTGCCGCAGAGCCCGATGCCGGCCGAGTTCATCCCGCTGCGCGCGAGCATGCCCGCCTCCACGAACGTGAGGAACCCCGGCCCGCGCTCCGGCGTGACGCGCAGGACGATGGCCGCCTCGCGACAGGCCGGCCGCCAGTCCCAGTTCTGGCCGATGATGACGGGTCCCCCTGTGCGCTCGGGCAGGAGGACGGCTCCGGTGCAGCCGTCCGCGGGCTCGCCGTAGAGCAGCTCCGTGCGCGCGTTCAGCGCCACGATCTCCTCGATCGCGCGCCCGGCGCCCTCGGCGATGCCGCGCATCTCCTCCAGCAGCTCCGGGTAGCGGTCGCCGATGACCGGC
>MGBV01000255.1 GCA_001788415.1 Candidatus Rokubacteria bacterium GWC2_70_16
GGGGGCGCTGCCCGGACCTCGCACCCTCGTCACGGCCGATCCGCGGAGGGGGTGCAACCGAGAGGGGCGGGCGCCGGCTTCGAGACCCGCTAAAGCACGGGTCCGGGCAGCGCCCCCGCCTGCCGGCCCCCGGCCCATTCGCGTCACCGTATTCGCCAGGAGGCATTAGCGCGCCACCGGGAGGAAGCATGACACCGTCGTCCCGCGCCCGGCCTGGCTCTCCACCTGGATCGTGCCCTTGTGCTCCTCGAGAATGCGGTGGCACAGGGCGAGCCCCAGGCCGAGCCCCCGGTCCTTGGTGGTGAAGAAGGGCGTGAAGAGCTGGGCCCGCGTCGCCTCGGGAATCCCCTGGCCCTCGTCCACGAACTGCACCTCCGCCAGGCTCCGGGGGCCCTGCCCCAGGTCCACCTTGGAGAAGAGCGGGTTCAGGCTGAGCCGGGTGATCAGCGTGAGCCGCCCCCCCGCGGGCATGGCCTCCAGCGCGTTTCGCACGAGGTTGTGGAAGACCTGCAGCATCCGGTCCTCGTCGGCGAGAATGGGCGGCAGGCTCGGGTCATAGCGCCTGATGACCTGCACGCCCTGCTGCGCGGCCATCTCCTGCGAGAGCAGCGCGACCCGCTCCAGGAGCTGGTGGAGGTTCAGCGGCGCCAGCCGCAGCGTCACCGGGCGGCCGAGGTCCAGCAGCATCTCGATGATGCGGTTGACGCGGGTGACCTCGTTGAGCAGGACATCGGTGTACTCGCGGAAGCGCGCGTCGTCACCGAGCTCGCGCTTCATGAGCTGCACGGCCCCGCGGATGGCGGTGAGGGGGTTCCGGATCTCGTGGGCGAGTCCCACCGCCATCCGCCCCGCCGCCGCCAGCGTCTCGCCGCGGCGCACCTCGGCCTCCAGCTGGCGCAGGCGCGTGATGTCCCGGATCACGGCGACGGCGGCGGCGACGGCGCCGCCGCGCGCGGCCAGGGGGGCCGTCATCACGCTCACGTGGAGAGGCCGGCCGTCGCCCCCCTCCACGGTGGCCTCCGCTTCCGAGCGGCTCTCGCCCGTGGCGAGGGTGTCGGTGAGATGGCGGACCAGGGAGGTGTCGGGGGGAAAGACGTCCTTGAGCATGCGCCCCATCACCCGGCGGGCCGAGCGGCCGAGCAGCGCCTCGGCGGCCGGGTTCCAGAGGACGATCCGGAGTCCCTCGTCCACGCCCACGACGGCGTCCGGGAGGCCCGCCAGGAGCGCCTCGTAGTCGAGCCGCGCGCTCATCGACGGGGCCCGCTCATGCCAGCGTCAGGTCGGGGATCGCGTTCAGCGTGAGCGGCGCCCGCTCGCCGGCCACGAGACGGTCGTGGCCGGCGGCGGCGATCATGGCCGCATTGTCGGTGCAGAGCGCGGGCGAGGGCACGTGGAGCGCCCAGCCGCGCTCGCGGCATTCCGCCTGGAGCGCCTCGCGGAGCGCGCCGTTGGCGGCCACGCCGCCCGTGAGCACGAGGCGCCGGGCGCGCGCGCGCTGGGCCGCCCTGACGGTCCTGCGCACCAGCATCTTCACCACCGTGGCCTGGAACGAGGCGGCCACGTCGGCCACCTGCCGCGGGCCCAGCGGGGCGTGGCGCTTGACGTGCAACGACACGGCTGTCTTGAGCCCGCTGAAGGAGAAGTCGGGCGCGCCGTCGCTCATCTGCGCCGTCGGGAATCGGATGGCCTTGGCGTCTCCTGCGCGGGCGGCGCGCTCGATGACGGGCCCCCCGGGGTAGCCGAGGCCGAGGAGCTTGGCGACCTTGTCGAAGGCCTCGCCCGCGGCGTCGTCGCGGGTCTGGCCGATGCGCTCGTAGCGGCCGCCCCCGCCGGCGAGGTAGAGCGCCGTGTGGCCCCCCGAGACGACCAGGGCGAGGAAAGGCAGGGTGGGCGCCGGCTCCTCCAGGAAGGCGGCGTAGATGTGCCCTTCGAGGTGGTTGACCCCCACGAGGGGAAGCCTGTGGCAGTAGGCGATGGCCTTGGCCACGGAGCAGCCGACCAGGAGAGAGCCCACCAGCCCCGGGCCCTGGGTGACGGCGATGCCGTGGAGATCAGCCAGCCCGACTCCTGCCTGCGCGAGGGCCTGAGTGATCACCGGCAGGACGACCTCCAGGTGCCGCCGCGAGGCGAGCTCGGGCACGACCCCGCCGTAGGGCCCGTGCACCGCGTCCTGGGAGGCGACCACGCTGCCCAGGATCTTGCGGCCGCCGTCCAGCACGGCCGCTGCCGTCTCGTCGCACGATGTCTCGATGCCCAGCACGAGCATACCGGCCTCTATCGCACCAGGTGGGACACGGGTACCATCCTCACCCCTGCGGCCTCCCAGCGAGGAATGTACTCCTTCAGGAGCCGGATCGTGAGCGGATGGCCGTGGGCCAGGGCGATGGCCTCGCCCCGCCCCGCCGCCAGTCGCCCGGCCTCTTCCCAGCGGGCCCGGAGCGCCTCCTCGCCCCCCGCGGCGTCGATGGCCACCTGGCGGCGCCCGGCGCGCAGGCCAAGGCCTCTGGCCTCATCGTATGCCACCGACAGGTTGCTCGTGAGGGCGTCGACGAACAGGAGCCGCCGGGCCCGGAGCGGCTCGAGGACAGCCCGCATCCGGGCGCGGTCCTCGGTCATGCGGGAGCCCATGTGGTTGGTGACGCCCACCGCCGCCGGCAGCGCTGCCAGGTGCTTTGCCAGCAGCCCCGCCGCCGTCTCCGGGGCCATAGCCAGCAAGAGCGCGCCCGGCCCCGGATCCATCTCCGGGTAGCGGTACGGCTCCATCGGCAAGTCCAGCAGCACCTCCATGCCGAGCCGCGCCGCCTCCCCGGCAATCCACTGGGATAGGGGCAGCTCCGGCAGCACCGCCACCGAGACGGGGCGCCCGATGTCCTTCAGGAGATCGAAGACGTCGCGCCGGCTACCCAGGTTGTCCACGATGACGGCGAGCCGGGAGGCGCCGCCACCGGGAGGCGGGGCTGGCGGCTGCGGCCGCTGCGCCGGCCCGGGCTCGGTCGCTGACCCGGGTCCCCGGGAGGCGCGAGCCGGGGCGGGAGCGGGGGCCAAGAGGGACAGCCCCAGGAGGCTCGGCTCTCCCTGTCGCGCCTGCCACTGGTCCAGCGCGACCACGGCCACGAGGAGCGCCCCGATGAGGCCGGCCAGAGCCTTCCAGACCCCGGCCGGCATCCCGCCCCGCTCCGCTCCCTAGCGGACCTGAGCCTGCGTCCCCGCCGGAGTCGGACGCGTCCGGTCGAGGATCCGCATGGCCTTGAGCAGGTCCAGGGCCCGCTGCAGCTGCGGATCCTTCTTGAGGTCGTCCTGCGGCTTCGTCTCCACGTGCGGGCCCGAGGGCTTTGCCGGGGGCTCTGCCGCGGGGGGCGCGGCCGCCGTGACCCTGGGCACTTCCACGAGGATGTCGGGGGCGAGGCCCTTGCCGTGGATGGAGCGCCCCTTCGGGGTGAAGTACTTGGCCGTGGTGAGCCTCAGACCCGAGCCGTCCGACAGCGGGATGATCGTCTGCACCGACCCCTTGCCGAAGGTCTGCGTGCCCAGCACGACGGCCCGCCCGTGGTCCTGCAGCGCCCCGGCCACGATCTCGGAGGCGGAGGCGCTTCCCTGGTTCACCAGCACCACGATGGGGAAGTCCAGGTAGACGCGCTTGGCGTTGGCGTTGAACCGCATGTTCTGGTTGCGCACGCGCCCCTCGGTGTAGACGACCATCTTGCCCGCCTCGATGAACTTCTCCGACACCTCCACGGCGGAGGTGAGCAGCCCCCCGGGGTTGTTGCGCAGGTCGAGCACGAGCCCCTGGAGCTTGCCGTTCTTCATGAACTTCTCGAGCGCGGCCTCCATGTCCTGGGCCGTCTGCTCCTGGAACTGGCGCAGGCGGAGGTACTCGATGCCGGGCTCGAGGGGCACGGCGCGCACCGACTGCACGTGGATCTGCTCGCGGGTGATCTCGAAGTCCCTGGGCTCGGTGAAGCCCTCGCGCATGATGCTGATGACGATCTTCGAGCCCGGCTTGCCGCGCATGCGCTTGACCGCATCGGTCAGCTGCATGTCCTTGGTCGTGATGCCCTCGATCTTCACGATGCGGTCCCCGGGCTGCAGCCCGACACGGTGGGCCGGCGTGCCATCGATGGGCGTCACGACGGTGAGGACGTCATCGCGCAGCGTGATCTCGATGCCGAGGCCCCCGAAGCTGCCGCTGGTCTCCACCTGCATCTCCCGGTACATCTCCGGGTCGAGGAACGAGGAGTGCGGATCGAGCCCGCGCAGCGTGCCCTTGATGGCGGCGTAGATGATGTCCTTGGCCGCCACCTCGTCCACGTACTGGCTCTGGACGATGGACAGGACCTCGGTGAAGAGGCGGAGGTTCTCGTAGGTCGCCGCCTGGTCGGTCCCCTTGCTCGCCACGCCGCCGCCCACCGACAGCGTGAGCACGAAGAGCAGCGCCGAGACCATCGCGACCTTCTTGATGTGCCGGATCGAACCCATGTCCTCCACCCTCCTCCTCGGCCGCTCCCTGTTAGCCCCGCGGCCTCAGCCACTGCGCGGGGTCCTGCGGCTTGCCCTGGTGCCGCACCTCGAAGTACAGGCGCGGCCCCTGGAGCGAGCCTGTGTCCCCCACGGTGCCGATGATCTGTCCCTGTTTGACGTCATCGCCCTCCGCGACCCGGATGTCGGCGGCGTGGGCGTAGAGCGTGTAGTAGTCGTTGCCGTGATCCACGATGATCAGGTTCCCATACCCGCGAAACCACCCCGTGTACACCACGTGCCCGGGGTAGACGACCACGATGTCCGTCCCCTCGGCCACCTCGATGTCGATGCCGTTCCGGAACGTCTTCGTCCCGAACCGCGGGTGGACTTGCGCGCCGAACTCGCCGACCACTTTCCCGTCGGCCGGCCACACGAGCCGCCCGCGCAACGCGCCGAGCCCGACGCCAGGCCCGATGTCCCCGGGCGCGGGGCGCGAGCGCTCCGGCGCCCGGGCCGCCCGCCGCTGCCTCGCCTGGAGGTCCCGGATGAAGGCCTCCAGCCGGCGCGTGGCCTCGGACAGCTCGACGATCATCCGGTCGTGATAGGCCCGCTCGTCCTTGACCTTGGCGAGCAGCCCCCGCCGCTTCCCGGCCTCCCGGTCCGCCTCGGCCCTTTCGGTATCGGCCTCAGCCCGGAGCGCCGACAGCTCCTTGCGCCGCGCCTCGATGCGGACCCGGCGCTCCTCCAGCCCCTCGGAAGTTACACGATACTCTCGAATCGTCCGGGCGTCCACCGCCGCCAGGGTGGCGAGATGGCGCAGGCGCACGGCCTGGGCCACTGGGTCTCTGCCCGAGAGGACCAGCGGCAGCACGCCCCCCTGGGCCTCCAGCTTGTACATCGCGCGGAGCCGGCGGGCCAGCGCCTCCTCCTGCCCGCCGCGCTGGGTCTCCAGCCTCCCGATCTCCGCCTGGAGCGTCGCGATGTCGGACTGGGCGCGCCTGATCCGGGTATCGAGCAGGGCGACCTGGCGCCGCTTCTCCGCCAGACGCTTCTCCGTCTCCTCGAGCTCGGCCAGGAGGGAGGCCTCGCGCCTCCGGGCCTCCGCCGCCTTCGCGCGCTCCTCGCGGAGCTGGCGCTGCTTCTGCTGGAGGGCGCGCTCCCTGTCCCCGATCTCGGAGGCGTCCTTCTTCGGCTGGGCCCAGGCGGCCCCGGCCAGCGCGAGCAGGATCAGCAGCGCCGCCAGCGCTCTGCGCCTCATGCGAAGGGGCGCCCCTTGGCCAGCACCCCACCCAGCGCGCCCAGCACGGCGCCGCCGCCCAGCAGGGCGAGCATCTCCGGGGCCGAGAGGAATACCGCGCGGGACAGCCCCAGGGTCAGCGTGAGGAGCGGCTCGAGCCGGGGCGCCAGCAGCGCATAGGCCGCCTCGAGACCCCCCAGCGCGATCACCGCGCCCATGAGCCCCTGCGCCATCCCCTGCAGCAGGAGCGGGAGCCGGATCACCCGCTCCGTCGCTCCCACCAGGCGCATGATCTCCATCTCGTCCCGCCGGACGTGCAGCACCAGCGTCGTCGCGGTGGTCACGGTGAGGATCGCGGCCAGGGCCAGCACCGCGCCCACGCCGAGCCCCGTCAGCTGGAAGAGCCGGCGCCACTGGGCGAGGCTCTCCACCCACTCGGCGCCGCCCTGCACCTCCTCCACCTCCGGCAGGGCGACGAGCCGCTGGACCAGCGCCCGGGTGCCCTCGGGCGTCGCCGTGGCCTCGTCGGGCGTCACCTCCACGGAGGCGGGAAGCGGATTGCGCGGGAGCTGGTCTACCACGCTCGACTGGCCCCCGAGGGTGCGCTTGAGCGACTCGAGCGCCTCGCTTCGCGAGACGTAGCGGACGCGCTGGACGCCGGGAACGGCCTGGACCTTGCGGATCAGCTCCGCCACCGCCTCGGACCGGGGCTCCTCGCGAAGGTAGGCGACGACCCGCAGCCGCTCGCGCCACTGGGTGACGGCCCGCTCGAGGTTGAGGGAGACCAGCCAGAAGCCGCCCAGCGCCGCCAGCGAAAGGGTGATCAGCACCACGGCCGACAGCCCCACCCGGCCGGCTCTCCTGAGGTCGCGCACCGCCTCGCCGACAAGGAACGCGAGCACTATTGACTCTTGCCGAACACGGTTACGCGAATGGGCCGGGGGCCGGCAGGCGGGGGCGCTGCCTGGACCCGTGCCTTAGCGGGTCTCGAAGCCGGCGCCCGCCCTTCTCGTTTGCACCACGTCCGCGGATCGGCCGTGACGAGGGTGCGAGGTCCAGGCAGTGCTCCCGCCTGCCGGCCCCCGGCGTAACGGGAATCCGCAAGAGTCATTAGCTGTCACCATGTTCAACATGCCTGGCGGCATGTTGACCGTGGGCCACTTCAGTCGCGCCCACCCGCACGCCCCGGCTCATCAACCCTCGTCCTTGGAGATGCGGCCGTCGCGGAGGGTGAGCGTGCGGCGCTTGAGCCCAGCGGCGAGCCCGGCCTGGTGGGTTGCCAGCAAGACCGTGGTGCCGCGCGTCCAGATATCCTTGATCAGCTCCAGGATCTCGGCGGCCATGTCCTCGTCGAGGTTGCCGGTGGGCTCGTCGGCGAGGAGCAGCGCCGGAGCCTTGACGATGGCGCGGGCGAGCGAGGCGCGCTGCGCCTCCCCCTGCGAGAGCTGGGCGGGGTAGGCCTGGGCGCGGGCCGAGAGCCCCACCGCCTTGAGCGCCTGGAAGGCCCGCGGCGTGATCTCGCCGCGGGGAGCTCCCAGCACCCGCAGGACGAAGGCCACGTTCTCGAAGACGGTCCGGCCGGCCAGGAGCTTGGCGTCCTGGAAGACGATGCCGACGGAGCGACGGAGGAGGGGGACCTGGGCGCGGCGCAGCGTGACGACGTCGAAGCCCGCCACCTCGATGTCGCCCTCGGAGGGACGCTCGTCGCGGTAGAGAAGGCGGAGGAGGGTGGTCTTGCCGGCCCCGCTCGGACCGCTCAGGACGGCGAACTCGCCCTTCCCCACGCTGAACGAGATGTCAGTGAGGGCCGGCAGGGCGACCGGGCCGACCTCGTACAGCTTCGCCACATGGTGGAGCCGGATCATGGGCTCCCACCATTCTACTTAACCCTTTAACCTGTCGGAAGTTTTTCCCCCAGCAGCCGATTGACCAGCCCGGGGTTGGCCCTGCCCTGCGTGGCCTTCATGACCTGGCCCACGAGGAAGCCCAGCGCGGCCTTCTTCCCCGAGCGCCAGTCCTCGACGACCTTCGGGTTGGCCGCCAGGACCTGGTCCACGATCCGGGACAGCTCGCCCGAATCCGCCACCTGGGTGAGGCCTTCGCGTTCGATGATGGACGGGGCGTCCTGACCCGTCCGGTACATCTTCTCGAAGACATCCTTGGCGATCTTGCCGCTGATGGTCCCGTCGTCGATCAGCCGGAGCAGCCCCGCCAGGTTCCGCGGCGGGATCGGACAGGCCGCCACGGCGCGGTCGTCATCCGCGGGGAGCTCGCGCAGGAGCTCGTTGAGGGCCCAGTTGGCGACGGCCTTGGGCCGGGGGTGCTCCCGCACCGCGGCCTCGAAGTAATCGGCCAGCGCCCGGCCCTGGGTGAGCAGGTCGGCGTCGTAGGCCGACAACCCGTAGGCCGCGGCGAAGCGCTGGCGACGCGCGGCCGGCAGCTCGGGCAGCCCGGCGCGGATGGCCTCGACCCAGCCGGCGCCGACCTGGAGCGGCGGCAAGTCGGGTTCGGGGAAGTAGCGGTAGTCGTGGGCATACTCCTTGGAGCGCATGGACACGGTCCGGGCGCGCTCCGGGTCCCAGAGCCTGGTCTCCTGAACGATCCTCTCCCCCTCGTCGAGCGCGCGCGCCTGACGCCTCACCTCGTGCTCGAGGGCATGTTGCACGTTCCGGAAGGAGTTCATGTTCTTGATCTCGACCTTGACGCCGTACTCCTCGCTGCCCGCGGGCCGGAGCGAGATGTTGGCGTCGCAGCGGAGCGACCCCTCCTCCATGTTCCCGTCGCAGACGCCCAGGTAGAGCAGGATGGTCCGGAGCGCGCGCAGGTAGCCGGCGGCCTCCTCCGGGCTCCGGAGGTCGGGCTTGGAGACGATCTCCATGAGCGGGACGCCGGCCCGGTTGAAGTCCACGGTGCTCGACCGGGCCGTCTCGAGGGCGCCCTCGTGGACGAGCTTGCCCACGTCCTCCTCGAGGTGGACCCGCTGGATGCCGATGGCGCGCGGGGTCCCGCCCACCTCGATGGCGAGGACGCCGTGCTCCGCCAGCGGCTCCTCGTACTGGCTGATCTGGTAGTTCTTCGGCATGTCGGGGTAGTAGTAGTGCTTGCGGGCGAAGCGGTTGTGCTCGTTGATGCGGCACCCCAGCGCCAGCGCCGTCCTGATGCCGAGCTCCACGGCGCTCCGGTTGATCACCGGCAGCACGCCCGGCATGCCCTGGCACACGGGGCAGGTCTGGCTGTTGGGCGCCGCCCCGAAGGCGGTGGAGCAGCCGCAGAACATCTTGCTGCGGGTCGAGAGCTGGGCGTGGACCTCGAGCCCGATAATTGTTTCGAGGGCTGGCGAGGTCATGGAAGCGGTGGCTTTCGCTGGTGCCAGGTGGTGGCGCGCTCGTAGGCATGGGCGGCCCGCAGCACGGTGGCCTCGTCGTAGGGCCGCCCGATGAGCTGCAGCCCGATGGGCAGCCCCGCCTGGGTGAAGCCCGCGGGCACGGACACCCCGGGGAGCCCTGCCAGGTTCACCGGGATGGTGAGGATGTCGTTCAGGTACATCTGCAGCGGATCCGTCTTCTCGCCGAGCCTGAAGGCCACGCCGGGCGTGGTGGGCGCGGCCAGCACGTCCACCCGCTCGAAGGCCTGCTGGAAGTCCCGGCGGACCAGCGTCCGCACGCGCTGGGCCTTCCCGTAGTAGGCGTCGTAGTAGCCGGCCGACAGCGCGTAGGCGCCGAGCATGATGCGGCGCTTGACCTCGGCGCCGAAGCCCGCCGCCCGCGTCCGGCCGTACATCTCGACGAGGTGGCGCCCGCCCGGCGCCCGGAGGCCGTACTTCACCCCATCGTACCGCGCCAGGTTGGACGAGGCCTCGGCGGGAGCGATGAGGTAATAGGCCGGCAGCCCGTAGCGGGTGTGCGGCAGCGACACGCCCTCCGTCCTCGCCCCGAGGCCGCGCAGCACCGCGACGGCCGCCTGCACGGCCGCCTCCACCTCGGGATCGAGGCCCTCGATGAAGTACTCGGCGGGGATGCCCACCCTGAGCCCCTCGACGCCGCCCGACAGGGCCGCCCGGTAGTCGGGCACGGCGACGTCCACCGCAGTCGAGTCCCGGGGATCGGCGCCGGCGATGACGCCGAGCACGAGGGCCGCATCCGCCACCGTCTTCGCGAAGGGGCCGATCTGGTCCAGCGACGAGGCGAAGGCGACGAGCCCGTAGCGCGACACGCGCCCATAGGTGGGCTTGAGCCCCACGGTGCCGCAGAAGGCCGCCGGCTGCCGGATGGAGCCGCCCGTGTCCGACCCGAGCGTCGCCGCCGCGAGGTCGGCCGCGGCCGCCGCCGCCGAGCCGCCGGAGGAGCCGCCGGGCACCCGGTCCAGGTCCCAGGGGTTCCGCGTCGGGAAGAAGGCCGAGTGCTCCGTCGAGGAGCCCATGGCGAACTCGTCCAGGTTGAGCTTGCCGAGGAGGACGGCGCCCGCCGCGCGGAGGCGAGCCACCACCGTGGCGTCGTAGGGCGGCACGAAGGTCTCGAGGATGCGGGAGCCGCACGTCGTCCGGATCCCCCGCGTGCAGAGCAGGTCCTTGACCGCGACGGGCACACCGTCGAGCGGCGAGAGCGGCCGGCCGGCCGCGAAGCGCGCGTCGGCCTCCGCCGCCTGCCCGAGCGCCGTCTCCCGCGTCACCGTGAGATAGGCCTTCACCCGGCCATCGAGGGCGCCGATGCGCTCGAGGTACGCCGCCGCCGCCTGGCTCGGCGTCGCCTCGCCGCGCCGGAAGCGCGCCCCCAGCTCCTCGATGGTGAGGCGGGTGAGCAAGGGCCTACTCCTCGATGATCCGGGGCACGCGGAACGACTCGCCGCTCGGGTCCGGGGCATTGGCCAGCATGTCCGCCTGCGGGAAGGAGGGCTCGGGCTCGTCCTCCCGCATCACGCTGGTGAGCGGGACGGCATGCGAGGTGGGTTCCACGCCCTCGGTCGGGAGCGCCTGCAACGTGTCGATGTAGGAGAGGATCGCGTCCAGCTCGCGGCGCATCCGCTCCTTGTCGGCCGCGGAGAGCTCGAGCCGCGCCAGGCGCGCCACGTGCTCCACCTGCTCGATCGAGATCTTCGCCTCACTCATGCTCGCCCGCTCGCGCGCCGGCTCGGCTGGCCCGCGGCATCAGTCGAGCTCTTCGAGGTGCGCGTACTGGAGGGACAGGCGCTTCCGGCCGACGCTGGCGAAGTGCACCGTGGCGATCACGTCGTCTCCCGCGCGCTCGATCCCCACCAGGAGTCCCTCGCCCCAGCGCGCGTGGCGGAGCCTGGCGCCCACGCGGAAGGGCAACTCCTCGTCGGGCTCGGCCGGCGGCGCCGCCAGGGCGGGCGCGCGCGCGGGCATCCGCGGCTCGGCGGCGCGGGAGGTGAGGAGCGCCAGCGCCTCCTCCGGGATCTCCAGCAGGAAGCGGGACGGCTCGCCGAGCCCGTAGCCGTGCAGCCGCCGGTGGAGCGCGTAAGAGAGGAAGAGCCGCTCCCGCGCCCGGGTAAGACCCACGTAGCAGAGCCGCCGCTCCTCCTCGAGCTCGTCCGGGTCGTTCATGGAGCGCGAGTGTGGGAAGACGCCTTCCTCCATCCCCGTGAGGAACACCACGGGGAACTCGAGCCCCTTCGCCGAGTGCAGTGTCATGAGGGTGACCCCCGCGGGGTCATCCGAGATCTCGTCCGTGTCGGCCACGAGCGCGATGGAGTCGAGGAAGGCCTCCAGGGCGCCGTCGCCCGCAGGCTCCCCCGCGCGGGCGGCCAGGAACTCCTCGGAGGCCGCGATCAGCTCTTCCAGGTTCTCGAGGCGGGCGTCGGCCTCCGCCGTGCGCTCGGCCTTGAGCGCCTCCCGGTAGCCGGTGCTCCCCAGGACCTCGTCGATGAAGGCGGGCAGGGGCAGCGCAGCCCGCCGCTCCTGGAGCCGGGCCACGAGCCGCGCGAAGTCCTGGAGCGCTTTGCGCGGCTTGGCCGTGACCTCGGGCGGGAGCGTGTCGCAGGCGGCGAACAGACCCACACCGCTGCGGCGCGCCACGGCGTCCAGATGGTCGAGCGTGGTCCGCCCGATCCCGCGGGAAGGCGCGGCCACCGCCCGGCGAAACGCGACGTCGTCCCGCGGGTTCACCGCGAGGCGCAGGTAGGCCAGCACGTCCTTGATCTCGCGTCGCTCGTAGAAGCGCACGCCGCCCACGATCAGGTGCGGGATGCTCGCGCGGCGGAGCGCGTCCTCGAGCACGCGCGACTGGGCATTGGTGCGGTAGAACACCGCCACGTCCCGGTACTCCGCGCCCCGGTCGCGGAGGTCGCGGATCGCGCGGGCCACGAAGGCCGCCTCCTCGGTCTCGTCCCAGGCCCGGTAGACGGCCGCCGCCTCCCCTTCCGCGTTCTCCGTCCAGAGCCCCTTGTCCTTGCGCGCCGTGTTGTGCTGGATGACCGCCGAGGCCATGCGGAGGATGCGCTTGGTGGAGCGGTAGTTCTGCTCGAGCGCCACCACGCGGCAGCCTGGGAAGTCCTTCTCGAAGTCGAGGATGTTCCGCAGATCCGCGCCGCGCCAGCGGTAGACGGACTGGTCGGGATCCCCCACGACGCAGAGGTTGCGGTGCTCCTGGGTCAGGAGCCGCACCATCCGGTACTGGGCGCGGTTCGTGTCCTGGTACTCGTCCACGAGCACGTACTGCCAGAGCTCCCGGTACCAGGCGAGCGTGTCCGGCGCGGTCTCGAAGAGGCGGACGCCCAGGAGCAGCAGGTCATCGAAGTCCACGGCGCCGATCCCGCGCAACCGGCCCTCGTAGAGCCGGTAGAGCGACGCGATGCGCTCCTCGCGCGGCGTCCGGGCGACGCGTTCCACCTCCTCCACCGGGAGCATCTGGTTCTTGGCGTGGCTGATCCGGTGGACGGCGGCCGCCGGCGTGAGCTCGCGCTCGTCGAGCCCGAGCTCGCGCATGGCCTCCCGCACCAGCGTGAGCCGGTCCTCCTCGTCGTAGATCACGAAGGACGGGGCGAGTCCCACGCGGGAGGCATGCGCGCGCAGGAGCCGGACGCACGTGGAGTGGAAGGTGGCGATGAGCGGCGGGCGGATTCCCGCGGGCAGCACCAGCTCCTCGACGCGCCGGCGCATCTCCTCGGCGGCCTTGTTCGTGAACGTGACGGCCAGGACATGGCGCGGCGGCACCCCCTCGACGCCGAGGAGATAGGCGATGCGGTGGGCGATGACGCGCGTCTTGCCGCTGCCCGCGCCCGCCAGGACGAGGAGCGGGCCCCGGGTGGCCATCACGGCCTCCCGCTGCACCGGGTTCAGGGGACCGAGGATCGCCTCGCGGCTTGCGTCCGGGCGGAGCATGGGCTCCTACGATACCACACGGGAACGACCGGCCCCGCCGCGGCGGCGGGCTACTCGACCGTCACGGACTTGGCGAGGTTGCGCGGCTGATCCACGTCGCGGCCGAGCCGCACCGCCACGTGATAGGCGAGGAGCTGGAGCGGGATGGCCATGAGGATGGGCGTCAGGAGGTCGCCGGCCACGGGCACGGGGATCACCCAGTCGGCCTTGGCCTTGATCTCCTTGTCCCCCTCGTGGGCCAGCGCGAGGACACGCCCCTCCCGCGCCCGCACCTCCTCGACATTGCCCATCATCCGCTCGTAGGTGCCGTCCCGGGGCACCAGCGCCACCACCGGCATCCCGTCGTCGATGAGCGCGATGGGCCCGTGCTTCATCTCCCCCGCCGGGTACCCCTCGGCGTGCAGGTAGGACAGCTCCTTGAGCTTGAGCGCGCCCTCGAGGGCGATGGGGAAGTTGATACCGCGCCCGAGGAAGAGGAAGTTCTTGTAGTGCGAGAGCTCCCGCGCGAGCCCGGCCAGCTGGGGCTCAAGCTCCAGCGTCTTCTCCATGAGCCGCGGCAGCTCGAGGAGCGCCTGCACGTGCTTCCGCCCTTCCTCCGGCGGGAGCGCCCCGCGCCGGCGCCCGAGCCAGAGCGCCAGGAGGTAGCCGGCCATCATGGTGGCCGTGAAGGTCTTCGACGAGGCCACGCCGATCTCGGGCCCGGCGGGCGTGTAGAGGATGCCCGTCGCCTCGCGCGCCAGCGCCGAGCCCACCACGTTGGTGATGCCGACGATGGGCGCCCCCTTGGCGCGGGCGGCCTTCACGGCGCCGAGCGTATCGGCCGTCTCGCCCGACTGCGACAGCGCCACCACCAGGGTGTCCGGGCCCACCACGGCATCGCGGTAGCGCCACTCGGAGGCGACATCCACCTCGGCCGCGATCCCCGCGAGCCGCTCGACGAGGAACCGGGCGACGATGGCGGCGTGATAGGAGGTGCCGCAGGCGAGCAGCACGACCCGCCGGATGTCCTGGAGGACCTCGGGGTCGAGCGTGATGTCGGGGAGCACGACGCTGCCGCTCTCGGGCGACACGCGCCCGCGCAGCGTGTCCGCCGCCGCCCGGGGCTGCTCGTAGATCTCCTTCAGCATGAAGTGGCGGTAGCCACCCTTCTCGGCCAGGATGGGGTCCCACAGGATGCGCGTGGGCGCGCGCTCCACGGGCGCCCCGTCGAGCTGGCTCACGTCGACGCCGTGGCGCGTGACAACGGCCAGATCGCCGTCCTCCAGGATCACCATGTCGCGCGTGTGCATGAGGATGGCCGGGATGTCGGAGGCCAGAAAGGCCTCCCCCTCGCCCAGCCCCACCACCACGCTGCCCGCGCCGTGCTTGGCGGCCACGAGCCGATCCGGCGCGTGGCGCGACAGGACCGCGATGGCGTAGGAGCCGCGCAGCTCCCCCAGCGCCCGCCGCACCGCCTCCTCCAGCCGCGACGCGTCCCGCAGGTGGCGCTCGATGAGGTGCGCGATGACCTCCGTGTCGGTCTCCGAGCGGAACTCGTGACCCTCCCGCTGGAGCCGCTCCTTGACTGGGAGGTAGTTCTCGATGATCCCGTTGTGCACCACCACGAGGCTGCCCGAGCCATCCGTGTGGGGATGCGCATTGTCGTCCGTGGGGCGCCCGTGGGTGGCCCAGCGGGTGTGCCCCACGCCGATGCTCCCCCTGACCGGCTGCTCGCGCAGCAGCCCCTCCAGCACCTTGATGCGCCCGGCCGCGCGGCGCACCTGGAGCCCGTCCGGGCCGAGCACGGCCACCCCCGCCGAGTCGTAGCCGCGGTACTCGAGCCGCCTGAGGCCGTCGAGGAGGATCTCGACGGCGCTCTTCTCACCGATATACCCGACGATCCCACACATCGCTAGGAGGCCTGGGAGTTCTCGAGCATCGTGCTATTGACTCTTGCCGAATACGGTCACGCGAATTGGCCGGGGGCGTCGCGCGGGAGCGCGCGGCCCGGCGGCGGGCCGCCCAGCCCTCGCGTATCTCCTGCCGGCCGCGCGCCACGGCGAGCGCGTCGG
>MGBV01000256.1:0-3148 GCA_001788415.1 Candidatus Rokubacteria bacterium GWC2_70_16
CCCGCTTGACGGGGTCCAGCTCGGAGTCCGCCGCCTTGTAGGTCCGGTCGTACTCGTCGCTCCTGAAGCGGGTGACGTTGCGGCCCTGCCACTTGTTG
Source organism: Candidatus Rokubacteria bacterium GWC2_70_16 (assembly GCA_001788415.1). Classification (GTDB taxonomy): domain Bacteria; phylum Methylomirabilota; class Methylomirabilia; order Rokubacteriales; family CSP1-6; genus UBA12499. The sequence continues at coordinate 99 of MGBV01000256.1, forward strand.
GCCTTGGCGGCGATCTCCCAGGAGCAGAACTGGTTCATGAAGTACTGCGGGTCCGGCGCCGTCATGGTGGTGTTGTACATCTGCAGGTCGGCGTAGAAGTGGGGGAAGGTGTCCGGGTTCGCCGGGTCGGAGGAGAAGAACACCGAGGCCACCACGCTCTTGAGCTCGAGGTCGATCCCTGTCTTGGCCGCCGCCTGCTTGACGATCTGCTGGTTCTTCTGCCGCGGGGCGTTGATGGAGGTCTGGTACAGCATCTTGAGCCGCTTGCCGTCCTTGGCGCGGATGCCGTCGGCGCCGCGCTTCCAGCCGGCGGCGTCGAGGAGCTGGTTGGCCTTGTCCACGCTGAACTCCCAGCGCGTGTTCTTGGAGTAGAAGCGCGAGGGGGCGTTGAGGAAGTTGGCCGAGGTCTGGCCCTGGCGGCCGTAGATCTCCTCCTGCACCGCGGCGCGGTCCACCAGCAGGTTCAGCGCCTGGCGCACGGCGGGGTCGGAGAGCAGCGGATGTGTCGTCTTGGCGCTGGCCCGCTCGCCCTCCACCTCCGTCCACGGGTCGCTGAAATTGCACTGGATGTGCTCGGGGTTCCCCGTGGGCCAGATGTTCACGCGGCCCTTCCCGCCCTGCTCGAGCCGCCGCAGGATCTCGTCCTCCACCTGCATGTTCCAGGCATAGTCGTACTCGCCGGTCTGGAGCACGGCGCGGGCGGCCGAGGCGGCATCCCCGCCCCCCTTCATCTCGAGCGCGTCGAAGAACGGCCGGTTCTGGACGTGATAGGCGGGGTTGAGCTCGGCCCTGACCACGTCGCCCGGCTTGAAGTCCACGAAGCGGTAGGCGCCCGTGCCCACGGGCTTGAGGTTCCCCGGGGCCTCGCGCGACTTGCCACCCTTGTAGGGGCCGAAGAGGTGCTTGGGGATGATCATGCCGCGGTTGCCGCAGAAGGCGTCCGACCAGAAGGGCTGGGGCCCCTTGAACACCACCTTCACCGTGTGGCTGTCCAGGGTCTCGATGCGGGCGATCTCGCGGTACGAGCCGCTGGTGACCGCGGCCGTCGCGGGGTCCGACACGTACTCCCAGTTGAAGACCACGTCCTCGGCGGTGAAGGGCTTGCCGTCGTGCCAGCTGACGCCCCGCTTGAGCCGCCAGGTCACCCAGGTCAGGTCCTTGGCCAGGGTTCCGGCGGCGGTGCTCGGGACCTCGGCCGCCAGGATGGGCACCACGTTGCCGTCGGGGTCGAAAGCCGCCAGCGGCTCATAAAAGATCCGGGAGGCGTCCTGGTCCTTGGTGCCGTTGGCGAAGTGGGGGTTGAGGAGGGTCGGGGCCTGCCACCACAGCGTGCGGAGCGGGCCGCCCCCGCCCCGCCGGGTGGGGGCGAAGGCCGCCGTGCCGGTCTGGGCCCGAGCCACGCCGGCTGAGGCCAGCAGCTGGACGGCGAGGGGGGCGGTGAGCCCGAGCCCGACCATCGCGTGGATGAAGCGGCGGCGGCTCAGCCGTCCCGCCTTGACCTCGGAGATCAGATCACGCAGCGCGCGCTCGTCCATGGGGAACCTCCGTCGGGTTCGGGGTCGGGGTATGGGGAGGCTGGTCCCATATAAGCAGGACTGCCTGGCGTGTCAAGGCGCTCGGGTTGCGCCGAGCATTCGCACGGCCACCTGGATCGCGTCGATCATGCTCTCGGGGTTCGCGACGCCCTGCCAGGCCCGGTCGAAGGCCGTGCCGTGATCCACCGACACCCGCAGGAAGGGCAACCCTACCGTCACGTTGACGCCCGACAGCCCCGTCCAGGCCCCGCTCTTCTGGTCGTAGGTGAAGCCCAGTGTCTTCACCGGCACATGCCCCTGGTCGTGGTACATCGCGACGACGATGTCGAACTCCCCGCCGCGGGCCCGCGAGAACAGGGTGTCCGCCGGGAGTGGCCCGTGGACCTCGAGCCCTTCCCGGCGCGCGGCCTCCACGGCCGGGACGATCTCTCGCTGCTCCTCGTCGCCAAAGAGGCCGCCCTCCCCCGCGTGGGGGTTGAGCCCGCAGACGGCGATCCTGGGGCGCGCCACCCCGAGGCTCGTCATGGCCCGCTGGGCGAGACGCAAGACGCCGAGCACGCGGTCGCGGGTCACGAGGTCGGGCACGCGTCTCAGCGCCACGTGGGTCGTGACGTGGATGACGCGGAGGTCCGGCCCCACGAGCAGCATCGCGAAGTCCCTGGTCCCGGAGAGCCGGGCGAGGATCTCCGTGTGCCCCGTGTGCGCGCATCCCGCCGCCGCCAGCGCCTCCTTGTTGATGGGCGCGGTGACGATGGCGTCGAGCTGGCCGCCCTGGCACAGCGCCACCGCCGTCTCGATGTAGGCGTAGGCCGCGCGGCCTGCCTCGGCGCTCACCGCGCCCTTCGGGAGCCTCACGGGATCCACGTTCCGGAGATCGAGGCATTCGATCGTGCCGGGGGCGAAGGCGCACTCGGTGAGGCCCCTGACGGCGTGGAGCCGCAGCGGGGAGTGGAGGAGATCGAGGGTCGCCTGGAGGGTGGCGCCGTCGCCCACGACGAGGGCCCGACATGCCGAGGCGACGGGCGGGGTGGCCAGCGCCTTGGCCGTGATCTCCGGACCGACGCCGGCCGGATCGCCCATGGTGATGCCGAGCCGGGGAAGAGTGGCGCTCATCGCGGGGTTCCTCTGAGGAGGGTGACGAACAGCTCCGGCGGGCCGAAGCCGCCGGCCTTGGTGAGAAGCCGGAGCCCCGACCTCCGGGGCCCCGACGCGCCGAGGCCGATCATCTCGCCCAGCGCGAGCCCGGGTCCGGGCGCCCCCAGGAGCTCGAGGCCAGCGATGCCAAGGGCGCGCGTCAGCGCCAGCGCGGTCTCGCCTCCGGTGGCGCAGACCAGCGCGGGCGCGGCCGCCGAGAGCACTGCCCTGCCGGCTGAGGCCAGGCGCTCGGCCATCGCGGCGCGCTCGCGTCGGGAGGGCGACGCGGCAGGGGCGCGCGCGGCCACGAAGGCAGGCTCGCCGGCCGCCAGCGCGGCGGCAACGCCCGCCGGATCGGGAGGCGCGCCGCCGGCGTCGATC
>MGBV01000256.1:3176-15569 GCA_001788415.1 Candidatus Rokubacteria bacterium GWC2_70_16
GCGACGATGAACCAGGCGTGCCCCGCCGGCAGGGGCGCGGGGCCGCCCGCATGCCCGAGCGCGCTCGCGAGCCGGCGCGCCAGCCCCGCCGAGCCGGCCAGGAGCATGCCCGGCAGGGCGATGACGGCCCGCGCGAGGGCATCCAGATCGGCGTCGGTCTCAGCGTCGGCGACGACGATGGGCGGAGTCGCCAGCGCGAGGGCCCGGCGGAGCTCCTCGTCGCCGCGGCGGACCGTCTGGAGCGGGACGCGGCCCACCGGGCGCCGGAGCTGTGGCTCCAGGATCTCGAGGAGATCCGAGGTGGGCGCGGGGTAGTCGGGATCCCTCCCCACGGGTGACTCGTGAGCGGGCAGGCCGTGGACCCGCAGGATGCCGCCGACCACGGTCCGGCCCTCCGCCGGGAAGGCCGGGCACACGAGCGCTGTCCTGGCCGCGGTGGCGGAGAGCAGAGCCTCCACCTCCGCGCCGACGGCGCCCCGCATGGTTGAGTCGATCTTCTTGAAGACGCGCCCGTGGCGCAGGCGCGGGCCCATCCGGCCGGCGGCCAAGCGGACCCGGTCGGCGGCTTCGGCAGGAGGCAGCGCGCGGCTCTCGGTGTCCACGGCGGCGACGTCCCAGTCCGCGCCGGGGGCGGCGGGCTCCACGAAGAGGCCCACGCGGCCGCGGCCCGCGAAGGGGGCACCGGTGTCGCAGGCCCCCGTGAGGTCATCGGCGAGGATGGTGAGCGGCATGGATGGTCTGAACCCTAACACAGCCGGCTCCGCCGGGACGGCGCCCGCGAGCCGCGTGTATACTGGCTCCATGCCATGCCGCGCCCGCGCCGCGCTCCTCGCGCTGTCGCTCCTCGCGGTCGCGTTCCTCGCGGCCCCCTCCCTCGCGGCGCCGGCGCAGGAGGCGGTGCAGGCGCTGGATCTCATCAAGCTCCAGCGTCTCCAGCAGGCCAGGGACTTCGAGACGCCCACCTCCGACCAGGGGTCCGTGAAGCTGTCGGACTTCAGGGGCAAGGTCGTCTTCCTCAATTTCTGGGCGACCTGGTGCCCTCCGTGCAAGGAAGAGATGCCCGCCATGGAGCGCCTCTACCGCAAGTACAGGGCGAAGGGGCTCGTGGTCCTGGCGGTGTCCATGGACTCGGAAGGCGCCTCCGTGGTCGTCCCCTTCGTCAAGCAGCACGGCCTCACCTTCCCCGTCGGCCTGGACCGCAAGGGAACGGTGGCGGGTCTCTACGGAGTCCGGGCGGTGCCCTCCACCATGATCATCGACAGGCAGGGGAATCTCGCGCTGATCGCGCTCGGGCCCCGGGAGTGGGATGGCAAGCCCGCCCAGTCTCTCTTTGAGTCCATGCTGAGGTAAAGGGGGCCAAGTGCCGGAGTCCCTTGGCGTCGTCGTCGCCTTCACCGCTGGCCTCTTCTCCTTTCTCTCTCCCTGCGTCCTCCCGCTGTTCCCCTCCTATCTCTCCTTCATCACCGGCATGTCGGTGGATCGCCTGGCCGGGGAGGTGACGGCTGCGGCGCGGACGCGGGTGATGCTGCACTCGCTGGCCTTCATCGTGGGCTTCAGCACGGTCTTCGTGAGCCTGGGGGCCTCGTTCAGCGCCGCCGGGCAGTTCCTCCTCGACTACCGCGACTGGATCCGGATTGCCGGCGGGACCCTGATCGTCGTCTTCGGCCTGTACATCGCCGGCGTCCTCAGGCTCGGGGCCCTGGGCCGGACCCACCAGATCCAGATCCGGAGCAAGCCCGCCGGGCTCCTCGGCTCCTTCGCCGTCGGGCTCACCTTCGCCATCGGCTGGACGCCGTGCGTGGGGCCCATCCTCGGCTCCATCCTCACGCTGGCGAGCAATGACAGGACCGTGCGCGAGGGCGTTGGGCTCCTCCTCGCCTACTCGGCGGGGCTGGGCGTGCCGTTCTTCCTCTTCTCGCTCGCGCTCGGCGCCTTCCTCAAGTTCTTCAAGCGCTACCGCCCGCTGCTCCCCGTGGTGGAGCGCGCGGCCGGCGTCCTGCTCGTCGCCGTGGGGCTGCTGGTCGCCAGCAACTACTACGTCGTGCTGAACGCCTGGGCCATCAGCCTCACCCCGGCCTGGCTGCTGCAGCGCCTCTGATGCGCGTCCGCGTCCGCGTTCCCGCCACCTCCGCCAACCTCGGCCCGGGCTTCGACGTCCTGGGGCTGGCGCTTGCCCTGCACAACGAGATGGACTTCGAGGAATCCGAGGGCGTGGCCGTGTCCATCGAGGGCGAGGGCGCGGGCCGGCTCGCGACGGGAGCCGACAACGTGGTGGTGAAGGGGGCCCGCATGGCCTTCCAGGCCGCGGGGCGCCCGTGGCGCGGGGTGAGGCTCCGCTGCGTGAACCGCATCCCGCCCAGCCGCGGGCTGGGCTCCAGCGCCGCCGCCTGGGTGGGTGGGCTCGTGGGCGGCAACGCCCTCTGTGGCGCGCCGCTCGATCGCGACGCCCTCCTCACGCTCGCCGCCCGCGCCGAGGGGCACCCCGACAACGTGACGGCGGCCCTCCTGGGCGGGCTCACGGTCTCCTGCTGGGCCGGGGACCGCGTGGCCGCGGCGTCACTGCCGGTGCCGGCCGACCTCTCCTGGGTCGTGCTGGTGCCGGAGGCCGAGGGCTCCACCGCCGAGGCCCGCGCGGCGCTGCCCGAAGGCTATTCGCGGGCCGACGCGGTGTTCAACCTGCAGCGCGTGAGCTTGCTCGTCGCCGCGCTCGCCACCGGCAGGTCCGATCTGCTGGGCGTGGCGATGGAAGATCGCCTCCATCAACCCTATCGCGCCAAGCTCTTCCCCTGGCTCGCCGGGGTCATCCTCGCCGCTGTCCGCGCCGGGGCGCTCGCCTGCGCGCTGTCCGGTGCCGGGCCCTCGGTCCTGGCCGTCGCTCAGGGGCCAGGGGAGGGCGTGGGACGCGCGATGGAGGAGGCCCTGCGCCGCGCCGGCCTCGCGGGCCGAGCCCTCGCGCTCGCCACCGACACCACCGGGGCCAGGGTGGAACAGGCCGCGGGCCAAGGCGCGCCGGAGACATAGCGGGCCATCTCGCGGCACGGGCCGGCCCCGCCGCCGACCATTCTCCTCCTCCTGATAGCGTGCGGAATGCGCCTCCCCGTGCAGGACAGACGCTGCGGACACCGGACGGGACCCCATGCGATGGCTGCGGCCGAGGCTATAATGATGATGTCGGGTGATCGGGGATTCGATGATGAGGCGGAGCCGCCTGAGCGTGAAGCTGATGGCTGGAGTGGGCGGAGCCTCGCTCTTGGCCATCGGGATCTTCGCGTGGATCAGCATCGAGACCCTCCGCAGGCAGCACATCCAGGAAATCGTCCTCAACGCCTCCCGGTTCAGCGACACGGTCAAGCGGAGTACCCACCATGCCATGCTGCTGAATCGCTGGGAGGACGCCTACTACATCATGGACACCATCGGGCAGCAGGACGGCGTCTCCAGGGTCCGCATCTTCAACAAGGAAGGGCTGATTCTCTTCTCGACGGATCGCCAGGAGGTGGGGCAGAACGTCGACAAGCGAGCCGAATCCTGCTACGCCTGCCACGCCGCCGAGAAGCCGCTGGAACGGCTTGACGTCCCCGAACGCGCCCGGATCGTCACGAACCCGCAAGGCGGGCGCATCCTGGGCATGATCACGCCGATCCACAACGAGCCGAGCTGTAGCGAAGCCGCGTGCCACGCCCACGCGCCGAGCAAGAGCGTGCTGGGTGTGCTGGACATCGGTCTCTCCCTGGACCGGGTGGATGCGGATGTCGCCGCCATGCGGCAGAGGCTCGCGTTCTTCGCCGCGGCGATGGTCGTCCTCATCTCCGCGACGCTGTTCCTCCTCCTCGAGCGGGGCGTGATGAAGCCGGTACGGAGCCTGGTCCAGGGGACCGAGCGGCTCGCAGAGGGTGACCTGGATCACGTCATCAGCGTCCGGAACAAGGACGAGATCGGGTCCCTGGCGACGTCGTTCAATGAGATGACCTCGGCGCTCCGGCGAGCCAGGTCCGAGCTTTCCACCCTGGTCGAGACCCTGGAGGAGCGGGTGCAGGAGCGGACCAAGGCGCTCCGGGACGCGCAGACGCAGCTCTTCCAGTCCGAGCGGCTGGCCTCGCTCGGGAAGCTCGCGGCGTCCATCGCCCACGAGATCAACAACCCCCTCTCGGGGGTCCTGACGTTCACGAAGCTCTCGGCCCGGAAGTTGAAGAGCCGTGCCGACGAGGAGAACGTCGCGTCGGTCCTGAAATCTCTCGCCCTGGTCGAGCGGGAGACCGATCGATGCATCACGATCGTGAGGAACCTCCTCGATTTCGCCAGGCAGCGGGAACCGTCGTTCGAGACGCTCGATGTCAACAGAACGATTCTCGAGGCGCTCTCGCTGCTGTCGCATCGGATGGAGATGCAAGGCATCAGGCTGGAGAAGAGCCTCGGGAACGCTCCGCCGATCCTGGCCGATTTCGGCCAGCTGCGGCAGGTGTTCGTGAACATCGTCCTCAACGCCTGTCAGGCCATGGAGAGCGGAGGCAGCCTGACCGTGACCTCGCGCTTTCTCGGGGAAAAGGGGATGGTGCACGTCGAGATCACGGACACCGGGGTCGGTATTTCCGACGAGCATCTCGCCACGATCTTCGACCCGTTCTTCACCACGAAAGAAGACGGCACGGGCCTGGGACTGGCCGTCGTCTACGGGATCGTCGAGCGTCACGGCGGGAGTGTTCGAGCCACGAGTCAGGCAGGAAGGGGGACGTCCGTCATCGTCCAGCTCCCTATCGCGGGGGAGACATCCTAGTGTCCTGTCTCAGAGATCCGAAGACAAAGCGCCGGCCGGGGCAGGGGGCCCTCCCCGCGGAACACGCTGAGTCGCAACCCGCGGCAACGTCTCGTAAGGAGACACGAGATTGGGGTCTTCGGCTCCGGCATCGCGCAGAAGCCACGGTTCCGCGGGGAGGGCCCCCTGCCCCACCCGGCGCCGCCTGTCAACGAACTTCTGAGACAGGACACTAGGGCGAGCCCGGGCATGGGCTCGGCCTCCTACGTCTATCTGCGGTGGATCGGCAACAAGGAGCCGGAGGAAGGGATGCTGGAGGAAGTGAAAGACCGCACGCAGAGCGTCTTCGAGGTGCCGGCGCGGATCATGGACACGAACGAGAGGCCGGCGGGTGCCTTCGATCCCGCCCGAGGCCAGTATTCATCCACCAAGATTCTTCGCTGGGTGCTCCGCGACGTTCCTGTAGATGCCAGAAAGGTCGTCGCCATCACTGACGGCGACCTGTTCATCCCGGTCCTGACCTTCGTGTTCGGCGAAGCGCAGCTCGGAGGACAGGGCGCCGTGGTGTCAACGGCGCGCCTCCGGCTGGACCTCAGCGGCCTTCCCTCTCCTTCGCCCCTCTTCCGGGCGAGACTCTCGAAGGAGTGCCTGCACGAGCTGGGGCACACCTTTGGCCTGACTCACTGCGGCTTCTCTCGCTGCGTCATGAGTCGGTCCAACACTGTCCCGGACGTGGACGCAAAGGACTGGACCCTCTGCCAGGACTGCAGAAAGCTCCTCGTGGAGCTTCAGAAGAGGACGGGTGACGAACCATGACCAAGCAGAAGACTCGGATCCTGGTGGTTGACGATGAGGAAATCGTCCGCGAGTCCCTCGCCGCGTGGCTTCAGGAGGACGGGTACAGGGTCGAGATGGCCCCGGGTGGGGAAATCGCGATCGAGCGGATGAGGTCGGGGCAATGGGCCGTCCTCCTCGTGGACCTGAAGATGCCCGGCGTCGACGGGCTGCAGGTGCTGGAGGAGGCCAGGAAACTCCAGCCCGACGCCTCGGTCATCATCATGACTGCTTATGCGACGGTGGATACGGCCGTCAAAGCCATCAAGATGGGAGCATACGACTACCTCGTGAAGCCGCTCAGGCCGGAGGAACTCTCGTCCATGATGGAGCGGCTCATCACGCAGCAGGACATGATGCGGGAGAACATCCTCCTCAAGAGGGCGCTGAAACAGCAGTACTCGTTCCGGGACTTTCTGAGCAAGAGCGATAAGGTCCAGGCGATCTTCGACGTGGCGAAGGCCGCTGCGGGCAGCGCCTCGACGATCCTGATCCTGGGGGAAAGCGGGACGGGGAAGGAGCTTCTGGCCCGGGCGATCCACGAAGAAAGCCGCAGGAAGTCGGGCCCGTTCGTCGCGGTGTCCTGCGCGGCCCTGACAGAGACCTTGCTGGAGAGCGAGCTGTTCGGACACGAGAAAGGGGCCTTCACCGGGGCCGCGTTCCGAACGAAGGGGAAGTTCGAGCTCGCCCGCGGCGGGACGCTGTTCCTGGACGAGATCGGCGACATCAGCACGAAGCTGCAGCTCGATCTCTTGAGAGTCCTGGAGGAGCGCCGGTTCTACCGGGTCGGCGGGACCGAGCCGATCGATGTCGACGCGAGGATCATCGCGGCGACGAACCGGGATTTGAGGAAGGCGATCGATGGTGGGACGTTCCGGGAAGACCTGTACTACCGGATCAACGTCATCGCCCTCACCATTCCGCCGCTCAGGGAGCGGAAGGAGGACATCCCGCTGCTGGTCGAGCACTTTCTCGAGCGGCTCTGCATCGAGACGGGGAAACGGCTGGAAGGGGTCTCTGCGGAGACCATGGATCTCCTGATGTCCTACCGCTGGCCTGGGAACGTTCGGGAGCTCAAGAACATTCTGGAACGGGGGGCCGTGCTGGTGAGAGGGCCGATCATCGAGCCCGCGGATCTCGGCCTTCCACTCTCCGAGGGAGACGAGGGCCAAGAGGGCGCCGAATCCCTGAGGGAGATGGAGCGACGCCACATCCTGAAGGTTCTGAACGACCACGACTGGAACATCACCAGATCGGCCCAAGCGTTGGGCATCGATCGGGTGACCCTGTACCACAAGGTCAAGAAGTACAACCTCAAAGAGGAGGAGTGTTGAGAACCGCTACGGCACTGTGTCTTTTCTCAACTGGGCCGAGAGCCCTCAAACGTTGAGTTTTCACGCCGAGGCGCATATGAGCCGTTGAGAATCTCAACACGCGATCGCTCGACGCAGGGAGAGTGATGGCGTGGGCCGACGAACATGCCTGAGAGAACGGTCGCTTCCGGGACGTCCGGAGCGGCCGTTCTCGTGTGCGCCTTGGCATGGCACTTGAAAGGATCGTCCGGTCAGAGGGCCAGAGACATGATCGATGACAAGACGACCCCGTGCCCGTTCCTGGGAGAGATGGTGGTGATGTTCTGCCAGGCCTATCCGGTGCGGAAGCCGGTTCCGAAGCACCTCATCACGGCGAGCAATCCCTGCGCGGGCAAGGGCTACAAGGGCTGCCCCTTCTTCAAGGACATCATGGCCGGGCTGGGAGGTGCCACCGGCGTCGATCCGACCCTCGCCAGCCGTGACCGTAAGGGGGTGACGTCATGATTCTGGCGTTCGGCATGGCCGTGGTCTGCCTGGCGGTGCTCGGCATGTGGGGCGTGGTCCTGGCGGGCGAATGGAGTTACGAGAGGGTACGCCGCTGGAGAGCCGGGCTTCGAGACTTGCGTGGCGTCCTGCTCCATCCTGGTCTCTTCTACCACCCGGGTCATACCTGGGTCATGCCGCAGGGAAACGGCATGGTCCGGATCGGCCTCGACGATTTTGGTCGGCGGCTGGTGGATGGCGTCCAGGGGGTGGAACTGCCGCGGAAGGGGGCGCGGGTGCGGCAGGGCGAGGCGGCCGTTCAGCTCGACTGCGGGCAGAAGCGCGCTCGGCTCCTCTCCCCGGTCGACGGCGTGGTGACGGCCGTCAATGGGGCACTGACTCGAGACGGCTCGGCCCTGGAGCGGGATCCCTACGGCACGGGATGGCTTTTCTCGGCCAAGGTATTCGATCGGAGGTTCGCGAGCCTTCCCACCGGCGAGGCTGCGGTGGATTGGATGCGGCGGGAAACCGGGCGGCTCTTCATCTTCCTGCAAGGGGAGCTGGGAGTGACGCTCGCGGACGGTGGGGACCTCGTTCCCAGGCCCCCGGACATGCTCAGCGACGAGCAGTGGAACACCCTCGTCAGAGACTTCTTCCGCACGTCGGCAGGAAACGAGGTCATCGAACACTGAACCCGACGACGGGCGTTCACGGTGGGGGTTGACCATGAAGGTGAGCCGAAGGACGTTTCTCAAGCTTGCCGGCGCCACCGGGGCGTCGGGTCTGCTCAGCCGACCGCAGACGGCGTCGGCCACTACGCCGCATCCCGATGCGACTGCGACGCTGGCGATCCTGGTCGACACCACCCGCTGCGTCGGGTGCCGCGGGTGTGAGGCCGCCTGCAGCGAGTCGAACCGCTTGCCGCCGCCGGCGATGGCGGGAGAGGATGCCGTCTTCGAAGAGGAGCGGCCCACCAGCCCGGAGGCCTACACGGTGGTGAATCGCTTCCATGGCGCCGAGGATGGCGGGGCGCCCACCTTCGTCAAGAAGCAGTGCATGCACTGCCTCCAGCCGGCCTGTGCCTCAGCCTGCCTGGTCGGTGCGCTGGAGAAGACCCCCGACGGACCGGTCGTCTACCACGAGGACCGGTGCATCGGGTGCCGCTACTGCATGGTCGCCTGCCCCTTCGGCATCCCCCAGTTCGAGTACTCGAAGGCGCTCCCCTACGTGCGGAAGTGCACGTTCTGCCGCGATCGCCTGGCGGAGGGGAAGGAGCCCGCGTGCACGAGCGTCTGCCCCAGCGGTGCCCTCCAGTTCGGCACGCGAAAGGACCTCCTGGAGATCGCCAGGACGCGGATCTACCAGAATCCCGACCGCTATGTTCACCGCATCTACGGAGAGCGTGAGGCCGGTGGAACCGGCGTGCTCTACATCAGCGGCGTTCCCTTCGAGCGGCTCGGTTTCAGGACGGACGTCGGCACCACGCCCTACTCGCAGCTCACCTGGCCGTTTCTCACGGCTGTCCCCTTCGTCCTGACGCTCTGGCCGCCGTTCCTGATCGGGATCTACGCGTTCACGAGGAGCCGGACACGTGCAGCCGAAGCGGAGGCGGGTACGAACGAGGAGAACCGCCATGAATGAGACCGTCCCGAGCGCGAGAGTCGCCCTCAGCTGGCCGCGAGAGAAGCTTCTGATGGGGTTGTCTCCGCGGGAGTATCTGTCGACTCTCGTCACGCCCTTCAACTTCGTGGCCGGGCTGATTCTGCTGGTCGGACTCCCGGTGATCGCATATCGGTTCGCCTTCGGTCTCGGTGCCGCCACGAACCTCACCCAGGTGAATCCGTGGGGACTGTGGATCGGCCTCGACGTCCTCTCAGGCGTCGCACTCGCGGCGGGCGGATACGTGCTCGCCTGCACCGTCCACATTTTCGGGCTCAAGCAGTACTATCCCGTCTTGCGGCCCGCGATCCTCACGGGCCTCCTCGGTTACTTCTTCGTGGTCATCGGACTCATGGTGGACCTGGGACGTCCGTGGCGAATTCCCTACCCCGTGATCTACTCGTACGGCGTCACCTCCGTCATGTTCCTCGTCGCCTGGCACGTGTTCCTCTATCTCACGGTGCAGTTTGTCGAGTTCTGTCCCGCCGTTCTCGAATGGCTCGGGTGGAGTCAGGTCCGCCGCTGGGCGTTGAAGCTGACGATCGCCGCGACGGCCTTCGGCGTCATCCTCTCGACGCTGCATCAGTCCGCCCTCGGAGCGCTCTTCCTCATGGCGCCCACCAAGCTCCATCCCCTCTGGTACTCGCCGTTCCTCCCTATCTTCTTCTTCATCTCGAGCATCATCGCGGGACTCAGCATGGTGATCGTCGAGAGCATGCTCTCCCACAAGATCTTTCACGACCAGGTGGGCCCGGGGGAGGACGTCGACCTCGACGCGATCACGCTCGGCCTCGGCAAGGCGGCGTCCGTCGTCCTCTTCACCTACTTCTTCCTGAAGCTGCTCGGCGTCGCCGACGGCGGCCACTGGCACCTCCTGACCACGTCCCTCGGCCACTGGTTCCTCGTGGAGATGCTCGTCTTCGTTCTTCTCCCCACCTTCCTGTTCGCGCACGGGGTGAGAGAGGGGAGCGCGACGTTCGTCCGGGGAACGGCGGTTCTCACGGTGGTCGGCATCGTGGTCAACCGGCTGAACGTCTCCCTGGTCGCGTTCAACTGGAACGCCGCTGAGCGCTACATCCCGAGCTGGATGGAGATCGTCACCTCGATCACCATCATTGCCATCGGCTTGCTCACGTTCCGGTGGGTAGTCAACCGGATGCCCGTGCTGCGCGAGTACCGGGAGGACCAGGGAGTGCGCGAATTCACTGGCGAGAGGAGGGCGCGATGATGCCACATGACCTGCCGACGATGTACTCGGCGAAGGCGGTGGAGTACCTCATCGCCGTTGCCTTTCTTCTTCTGTTCATACCGTTCTGGCGGTTCGTCGATAGGGAGAGGGTTACGGCCCCCGTGGCTGTGACCACGGCCCGGAGATGGCTCGGCCAGGTCGTGGACTGGTTTGCCGTCCCCAGCGACCTCTATTTTCATCCGGGCCACGCCTGGGCGAGGGTGGACGGCGGGGACGTCGTGACCGTGGGCATGGACGACTTCGCCCAGAAGCTGGTGGGCGGGGTCTCGGCGATCGCGCTGCCCGAGGTCGGCGCACGGGTGAGACAGGGAGAACGAGGGTGGAGCCTCGTCTACGACTCGAAGTCCGTCGACATGCTCTCCCCGGTGGACGGGACGGTCGTCGCCGTGAACGAGCAGGCGGCTGGATCTCCGCGGCCGAGCGGCCGGGACGTGTACGGTGACGGGTGGCTCCTCAAGGTGAAGGCGCCGCGGCTCGCGGCCAATACCAAGCAGCTGCTCTCGGGCCCCGTGGCCAAGCGATGGATGGAGGGAGTGTGCGACGCACTCCGCGCGCGGATGAGTCCCGACCTCGGCCTCGTCTACCAGGACGGCGGACTGCCGGTCGAGGGGATGGCGCGGGACCTCGACCCGGCCAACTGGGACGAGATCGCCCGGGCATTCTTCCTCACGTGAGGGAGGGGGGGCGTATGGCGACGAGAGGGAGCAGGACGGTTCGGCGCTCAATCGTCGTGATGGCCGTCGCACTGGCCTCGGCCGTCGCGGCCCAGGGGCTCCCGCGGCTTCCCGGGGAGTCGGTGCTTCCCGGGGGTGAGGGAAGCCCCGGGAAGGTCACCTTCAGCCACCGGACCCACGTGGATCAGCAGAAGCCCAGGTGCACGCTGTGCCACCCCGTCCTGTTCAAGATCCTGGGCGGGGACACTCGCGCCGAAGACGCTCCGTATCACGCGGCGATGGACAGGGGACGCCGGTGCGGCGCCTGCCACGATGGCGCGGCGGCGTTCGGCCGGGACGACTGCGCGGCGTGCCATCGGGCGGAGTGACGTGGGAGTCAGTCTGGAGGTGTCTCATGAACCGCTATCGAGGGAACCAGCTGGTCGAGCCCGGTGTCTACGTGAATCCCCGCCAGCTCTCCTTTGAGTCCCTGCGGCAGGACGGGCGCCTTCCCGGGAGCGCGCGCGATCACTACCGCCGGGTCTCGCCGATCATCCTGCTCCTCGCCGCTCCCGTCCTGGGAGGGCTCTACGTGGTCTTTCTCCCCGTCATCGGCCTTGCGATGCTGGCCTGGCTGGCTGGCGCCAAGGTGGTCCAGCTGGTGAGCCACGCGGCGGCGGCGTCCGCACGGGTGCTTCGGCCCGGGTGGACGCCGGGGGGCGCCTTCCTCAGCAAGGGCAAGCAGGCGACGAACGCAACCCGACACGAGGACCCATGGCTTGAGGAGAAGAAGGAGCAGCTGCGTCGCTCCGAGGGGGGGCAGGATGACACGTGAGCCCGCCCGGCGGGGCGGCGCTCAGGCGTCCCTGCGGCGACGAGCCAGCGCCAGGCCGATCGCACCCAGCCCCAGCAGGATTGCCGTTGCGGGGGCGGGGACGCCGCTCGGCGGAGGCGGGGGCGGGCTGGCAAAAGCGGGGGAGAAGGTGAGGGTGTCGTAGGCAACGTGATCGTCCGAAGCCGTCGGATCGAATTCATCGAAGATGATCCATTTGATGTTCGCGCTGTCGCTCACGCAACCGACGAACTGATGGCCGGGCCCGCCCGAGGGAGCGGGGATGAAGCCATCGGTGCAGATGGCCGAGCTCGCGGCGTCGAGGAACGTCACGGCGACGAAGGAGAGCCCGTCGGGAGCGTCGAAGACGACGTCCATCCCCGCCGCCTGGACCGCGGTACCGAAAACCAGCCACAGATCGTCGTTCTCGAGCAAGGTGCTGCTGCCACCCGGCGAGAGCACCTTGGTCCCGCTCGAGGGCGACATGGCGAAGCGGACGCCCGTGGTTCCGAGGATGACCTCGAGCGGGCTCACGCCGGGTGCCGTGAAGGTGACCCCGGAGAGCGTGCTGCCCGTGAGATCGGTGCCCGCGGCGAGACCGTCGAAGTCGATGGTGG
>MGBV01000256.1:15664-18337 GCA_001788415.1 Candidatus Rokubacteria bacterium GWC2_70_16
TCTCCCCCCGCAGCCCCCCTCTCGGAGCCGCCGATACCCGCGTCCGATCCCGCCACTGTCCAGGCTCCAAGCCGCTTGTCCAACTCGGCTTGGACGCCACCATGGCGGGGTTCCCACTGGCATGTGAGCGAGATCCGTGCCAGGCGAGGGGCGCCGGGGACTGGCGTCAACCATTTCGGGCAGTTCTGCCGCGAGTGCTCCGCGCTCTCCTGCGCGGCCTCTCCCCGGCTCTCGGAGTTGTAAGCATTCATGACATCGTCGCCTCCTGCCAGGGGCCGATTCGCGCTCCCGGCTCCCCTGAACCCGGGCTCGCGACGGGAACGCATGGTGCGCCCGGATGGCGGGCGCCCGCCTTTCGGACCACTCCGCCATCCCTGGGACCGGAGGGCGTCGCCCATGCGCCTGAGGAGGGGTCGCGATCGTGTAAAGTTTCCTGTACAGACGGGCGGAGGCGGCAAGAGCCGCCGTGACGAGTGGCGAGCATGCCGTCCGGAATCGAGCCACGCGCAACCGCCACGCCCGGCTGGCCCCGCGCGCCGGCGCGGCGACGATCCCGGGCCTCCCAGTGTCCGCGTGAGCAGGCTCCCGTGCCGGCGGTCCTGCACTTGACCCGTCGCGCTACCGGCAGGTACCATGGTGTCAACGTGGTCAAGAGCGATCGGTGGATCAAGAAGATGTCCCTCGAGCACGGCATGATCAAGCCGTTCGCCGAGCGGCAGGTGCGCGAGGGCGGCATCTCCTATGGCGTCTCTTCCTACGGCTATGACCTGCGGATCTCCGACGAGTTCAAGATCTTCACCAACATCAACAACACCATCGTGGACCCCAAGGCCTTCGACCCGCGCTCCTTCGTGGACTTCCGGGGCGAGGTCTGCATCATCCCCCCCAACTCCTTCGCGCTCGGGCGCTCCGTCGAGTACTTCAAGATCCCGCGCAACGTGATCACCGTCTGTCTCGGAAAGTGCCTCGCAGGAGACAGCCAGATCGTCGACGCCTCGTCCGGCCGGCTCGTCCCCATCGAGGATCTCTTCGGCCGCGAGGGGGCGACGGCCACCCTCAGAGGCAGCGCCGTGGCGCGCGCCGATGTAGCGGAGGGCGTCCGACAGGGGGTCTTGCCGCTCCGGCGGCTGGTGACTCGGACCGGGCGAACCCTGCGGGCCACCCCTCACCATCCCCTCCTGACGTACACGGGGTGGCGGGAACTGCGCCACCTGAGGCCGGGCGACCGGATCGGAGTGCCCAGACGTATTCCCGTCTTCGGGCAGAGGAGCCTGCCGCCGGCCGAGGTGGACCTCCTGGGCCTGATGATCTCCGACGGACAGTGCGCCACCCCGGGCTCGTCTCCCCGCTACACGAGCGGGGATCCGGTCCTGCGCGACTACTTCTCCACGGCGCTGGAGCAGTTCGGGTGCGTCCCGCGACCCGTGGCCCGCGTGTCGGTCAACGCCACCAACAGGGGGCGGCGCGGCGGAGTCATGGAGCGCAACCGACTGGCCGCGTGGCTCGACTCACACGGTCTGGCGGTGAAGTCTCCGGAAAAATTCGTCCCGCCGGTCGTGTTCGAGCTGCGGCCTGCCCTGCTGGCCCGGTTTCTGCGGGCGTTGTTCTCCGGCGACGGAGGGATCTCGATCAGCGGGGACGCGATCCATCTCGAGTTCTGCACGACCTCGGAACGGCTCGCGCGGGAGGTCCAGCACCTCCTGCTGCGCTTCGAGATCCTTTCCCTGCTGCGCTCCCGCCCGACCCAGTCCGGGCGGGGTGCCTTCGTCCTGTCGATCACGAGCAAGGAGCACATCCGTCGGTTCGCCGAGCGCATCGGCTTCGTGCCGGACTCCGCGAAGCAGAGGCGACTGGACGAGGCGGTGGAGACGATCGAACGGGAGCCTCAGCGGAAGTCGAACTTCGACACCCTCCCTCCGGCGGCCTGGGCGACCATCCGCGCGGCCTGTCACGGAAGGGGAGTCTCCATGAGAAGCATGGGGCTGCCGAGCACCAGCCCCCGGCAGAGCGTGCCGCGAGCCCTGGCGCGGGAGATGGCTCTTCGGCTGAGCGACGAGGGTCTCGGGCGGATAGCGGACTCGGACATCCTCTGGGACACGGTGGCGGCGATCCGGCCGGACGGGTGGGGGACGGTCTACGACCTCACCCTGCCGGAGACGGCCAACTTCCTGGCCAACGACATCGTCGTCCACAACTCCACGTACGCGCGCTGCGGCATCATCACCAACGTGACGCCCTTTGAGCCCGAGTGGGAGGGGTTCGTGACGCTGGAGATCTCCAACACCACGCCGCTGCCGGCGAAGATCTACGCCAACGAGGGGATCGCCCAGGTGTTATTCTTCGAGTCCGACGAGGTCTGCGAGACGTCCTATGCGGACCGGCAGGGGAAGTACCAGGGCCAGCAGGGGATCGTGCTACCCTCGGTGTAGGTTCCGGTGCCGGCCTCCTGCGGGAGGCCAGGAGGTGAACGGTCCCATGACGGAGCAGAAGAAGAAGGAGACGAGGCCCACCAAGCCTGCCGAGGGCGACGACGGTGCGGCGGGCAGCGCGGAGCTTGCCAAGAAGGGCAAGAAGATCAAGGAAGACCTGGACAATCTCCTGGACGAGATCGACGACATCCTCGAGGAGAACGCCGAGGAGTTCGTCAAGAGCTACGTCCAGCGCGGAGGGGAG
>MGBV01000256.1:18389-18478 GCA_001788415.1 Candidatus Rokubacteria bacterium GWC2_70_16
AGAAGCTGGTGGACGCGCGGGCGACCGTGACCTGCCCCGAGTGCGAGAGCCCGCAGGTGATGCGGCTCCTCTCGCTCTTCGGCGCCAAC
>MGBV01000257.1:0-3484 GCA_001788415.1 Candidatus Rokubacteria bacterium GWC2_70_16
CGTAGCGCATTTCTGGCGCTGCGGTGCTCTGCCGAACACTGGCGCTCAGCGGCCGGCGAAGCCGGGCCGCTGGAGCGCGTTGTTGGACGGCCAGTGCGTTCAGTGCACTTCACTCTGACGATTCGCCGAGCACGACCTTGGCGACCGCTTCGGCGAAGCCATCCTCTACATTCTTGATCCCCGTAAAGCCACCGTAGAGGCCTCCCCACGCGAACGTCTTGGTGACCTCGAGCTTGCCAAGGACCTTTTGGAGCCCGCGATCCTCAAGTGTGACCTCGGCGTCGATGTGGATCTGACCGAGACCAGCCAGCATGGCGCGAGCGAAGGCACTGCCTTCGTCGTAGCGCGTGAACGCGATGGTCACGTGTAGCGTCTCGGCATCCGTCGTCGTAGCGGCAAAGTCGGCGAAGCGATTGGGCGCCCGCTCCTTGACCTTCTGCGCCACGAGAGCTGCGACCCGATCGCGATCGGCTTGTGTCATCTTGGACGCCGCGTCGCCCAGGGCTGAAGTTGTGAGCGACACCCTCGTATACCGCGCAAGGATCTCTGGTTTGATGGCCGCAGTAAGAGGCTTCGCGGAGCCCGCCGTGCCGGCACACCCGGCGACAAGCAGGGCGAGGACGACGAATGTCATCAGCACTGGAACCGGGTGCTTTGACCGCATGGCTCTCCTCCTTGTGCTAGCGGACTCCGTTGCGTCGCTGGAGACGCCTCCGGACTGCCACACCGACGGCGATCCCGACGACTCCGAGGACAACGCCGGGAAGGAGACCCCGGAAGGCCACTACGGCGAGGACTAGGACCGCGTAAATGCCCACCAGGGCGCGGGTAGTGAACTGCCAAGCAATCAGCCTGTTCATGGAGTCCGCCCTATTTCTGCCATCGGTCAGGAGTCGTTTGGAGTCCTGTCCGTCCAACGTGAATTCGACGGAACCGGCGAGAAACGGTGACGCAGCGCGCGCTGCTGTATAGAGGCCCGATGGAGCTGGTCGCCGGAAGGCAAGATCAGCCTGGAACGGCGGCTCGTTATGTCGGGCCGTCGCGCGGACGGCGTCCTTGCTCTGCGGAACCGTCGAGTCGGGTCCGAAAGGGCTGAGTGTCGGTCTGCGGGGCTCGGCACGCCCGCCGGGCCCCGGTTGAGCACGTGCGTGCAGATCATCGTCGTGGTCAGAACCCGGTGGCTCAGGGGCTCCTGGACTGTCAGGGTTTTCCCTGAGATCGGCACCCTGGCCCGCGCCGCCATGATGCGGAGACTATAGGTCCTCGTCGCGGGGGGCGCAAGGCTGGAACTGGGGCAGCGCGATCTCGCCACGGCGCTCGAAGGTCACCGCCACCCGGTCGCCGATGGCGACGCGCTCGGGGTTGGCGCTCAGCACGTTGGCCATCATGCGGAAGCCCTCGTCGAGGTCCACGAGCGCCACGGCATACGGGACGTCCAGCCTGAAGGCGGCCGACGGTGGCCGGTAGACGACGGTGACGGCGTGCAGGGTCCCGCGGCCCTCGGAGCGGCGCCACTCGAGGGCCGTGCCACCGCATGAGGCGCACGCCGAGCGGGGGTAGAACTGGGCGCGGCCGCACCCAGCGCAGCGCTGGTACAGCAGCTCGCCGCGCAGGCAGCCGTCCCAGTAGGGCTGGCTCTCGGGCGTCGGCTGCGGCACGGGCTTGCCGATCTCGGTCATGGCGCCTCCCCGGCGCGTGGGCTCATACGCGCGCGAGCACGAGCGAGCAGTGGGCGGAGAGGACGCCGCCGTCGCCGTGGACGAAGGCCAGCCGCGCGTCGGGCACCTGGCGGGCATCGGCCTCGCCGCGGAGCTGGCGCACGGCCTCCACCACGTGGGTGAGCCCGCCGGCCGCGCCCGAGTGGCCGAAGGAGAGGAGACCGCCGTGGGTGTTGGTCGGCAGCGCCCCGCCCAGCGCCAGCGCGCCCCCGGCGATGGCCGGACCCGCCTCGCCCTTGGGGAAGAAGCCCATGGACTCGAGCTCGATGAGCAGCGTGATCGTGAAGGAGTCGTAGATCTCCGCCACGTCCACGTCGGCCGGCGTGACGCCCGCCTCGCCCAGGGCGCGGGATGCGGCCTGGCGGCAGCCGAAGTCGGTGAGGCTCGGGGCCTGGCTCACGTGCTCGTGGGTATGCCCCTGCCCCGCGCCGAGCAGGGCGACGCGCGAGTCGCGCGTTCCGACCGCGGCATCGGCCGCGCTCACCACCGCCGCCGCCGCGCCGTCGGAGACGAGGCAGCAGTCGAGGAGGCGCAGCGGGCTGGAGATCATCCGCGAAGCGAGCACGTCGGCCACGGTGATAGGTGCGCGCATATGCGCCCCCGGATGGAGGGCGGCGTGCTGGCGCATCGTCACCGAGATGCAGGCGAGCTGCTCCGGCGTGGCCCCGTACTCGTGCAGGTAGCGGCTCGCGACGAGGCCGTAGTAGGCGGGGATGTTCGGGCCATAGGGCACCTCGAACTGCGGATGCCCCACGCGGGCCAGCGCCGCGACGGCGGCGTCTCTCGACATGCCCGTGAGCCGGTTGTCGCCGGCCACGACCAGCACGTGGCGGCAGCGCCCCGACTCCACGAGCATCGCCGCCTGCATCACCATGGCGCAGCCGGTGGCGCCGCCCAGCATCATGCCGAGCGAGTAGGCCGGGCGGATGCCGAGGTACTCGGCCACCACGGAGGAGAGCATCAGGTGGGGCTCGACCAGGGAATAGGCGCAGAGGACGCCGTCCACGTCGCCCGGGGCGAGGCCGGCATCGGCGAGCGCCGCGCGGGCGGCCTGGGAGTGGAGCCCCAGCACGCTCGATCCCCTGATCTCGCCGAAGGGCGTGTCGCCGGCGCCGGTGAGCCGCGCGCGCCGCGAGAGCGACAGCCCGACGGGCATCAGCGGCTGCCGCCCAGGTGGCCCATGGCGCGGGCGATGATGTTGCGCTGGATCTCGCTCGTCCCCTCGCCGATCACGTAGACCAATGCGTCGCGGTGGTAGCGCGCCACCGGGTACTCGCGCATGAGCCCGTTGCCGCCCAGGATCTGCATGGCGTCGCGGGTGACCTTCACGGCGGTCTCGCTGGCAACGAGCTTCACCTTCGAGGCCGCGGCGGGGTCGAGGTCGCCCCGGTCCACGCGCCAGGCCCCGTAGTAGACGAGCCAGCGCATCGCCTCGATCTCGGCGGCCATGTCGGCCAGCCGATGGGCTACCGCCTGGTGCTGGCCGATGGGGCGGCCGTAGGCGATGCGCTCATGCGCGTAGCGGTCGGCGGCCTCGAGCGCGGCACGGGAGATCCCCAGGCAATTCGCGGAGACGCCCACGCGGTTCTCCACCAGGCTCTCCAGCACCACGGGGTAATTGCCCTCGCGCTCGGCGAGGAGACAGTCGTCGGGGACGAAGGCCTCGTCCAGCGCGATGAGCCCCGTCTCGGAGCCCCGGATCCCCTCCTTCTTGAGCGGCGAGATGCTGACGCCGGGACAGGGCAGCTCGAGGATGAAGAGGCTGA
>MGBV01000257.1:3505-5373 GCA_001788415.1 Candidatus Rokubacteria bacterium GWC2_70_16
CTGATGGACTCGGCGGTGAGCTCGGGGCGCGTCCGCGCGGCCAGCAGGAGGAAGTCGGCGATGGGGGCATTGGTGATGAAGGTCTTGCTCCCGCTGATCGCGTAGCCACCGGCCATCTTCCGCGCCTGCGTCCTGAGGGCGCGGATATTGGAGCCGCCGTCGGGCTCGGAGAGCGCGAAGCCCGAGATCCTCTCGCCGCGGAGGGCCGGGGCCAGGAAGCGCTGCTTCTGGGCGGGAGTCCCGGCGCGCCAGATGGGCCAGATGCCCAGATGCGAGTGCGCCGACCAGGTGGCGGCGAAGCTCTGGCACACCCGCGCCATCTCCTCGCGGATGATGCAGTCGGAGATCTTGTCGCTGCCCGTCCCACCGTCGGCAACGGGATAGCGCGCGCCCAGCAGCCCCAGCTCCGCCCAGCGCTTGAAGAGCCCGCGGGGGAAGCGCTCCGTCTCCTCCGCCTCCTCCACGAGCGGCCCCATCTCCTGCTCGCTGAAGCGGCGCACCATCCCCCTCAGCGCGTCGTGCTCGGCGGTGAAGCTGAAGTCCACGGCGTCCCCCGGCGCCCGCCCCGGGCTAGCCCGCGGCCCCATGGCGCCCGCGCCAGGCGGGACGGCGCTTCTCGACGAAGGCGCGGAGCCCCTCCACGCGATCGGTGGAACAGAAGTTGACGAGCCAGGCCTCGGCCTCCACCACGAGCCCCTGGTCCAGCGAGAGATCGGCGCCCTCGTCGATGGCCTTCTTGGCCTGGCGCACGGCGATGGGGCTGTTGCGGACGATGGCTGCCGCCATCGCGCGGCAGGCCTCCAGGAGCCCGTCCGCCGGCACGACGCGGTTGACGAGGCCGAGCGTCAGCGCCTCGGCGGCGGGGACGCGGCGGCCCGTGAAGGTGAGATCCTTGGCGATGCCGCGGCCGAGCAGCCTCACCAGCCGCTGGGTGCCGCCCCAGCCGGGGATGAGCCCCACCGAGACCTCGGGCACTCCCAGCTCCGCCGTCTCGGCGGCGATGCGCAGGTCGCAGGCCAGCGCGATCTCGAGCCCGCCGCCCAGCGCCCAGCCGTTGACCGCGGCGATGGACACCTGGCGCAGCCGCTCGAGGCGCCGGAGCAGCGCCTGGCCGCGGTAGACGAAGCGCTCGCCCTCGTCGGGGGTGAGCGCGCCCATGTGGGCGATGTCCCCGCCGCCCACGAAGGCGCGCCCCGCTCCCGTGAGCACCACCACCCGCACGGGGTCGGTCCCGGCCAGCGTGTCCACCGCGCGCTCGAGGTCGTCGAGCACCGCGCCGTTCACCGCGTTCAGCGCCTCCGGCCTATCGAAGGTGAGGAGCGCCGCGGAGGGCGCCCAGTCGAGGTCGAGCCTCACGGTGGCCGTCATGCCGCAGCCCCGGGCGCCGAAGCCTGCTCTCTCAGCACGCGCTTGAGCACCTTGCCCGAGGGGTTGCGTGGCAAGGCCTCGATGACCCGCACGGCGCGCGGGACCTTGAAGCGGGCCAGCCGCTCGCGGCAGAACTCCACCAGCTCCTCGGCGGAGGCCGTCTGCCCCTCGCGGAAGACGACGAAGGCCACCGGCACCTCGCCCCACCGGGGATCGGGCCGGCCCACCACCGAGGCCTCCAGCACCGCCGGATGCTCGTAGAGGACGCGCTCCACCTCGGGCGAGGCGATGTTCTCCCCGCCGCTGATGATGAGGTCCTTCTTCCTGTCGGCGATGTAGAGGAAGCCGTCGGCGTCCAGCCGCCCGATGTCCCCCGTGTGGAACCAGCCGCCCC
Organism: Candidatus Rokubacteria bacterium GWC2_70_16; assembly: GCA_001788415.1. Classification (GTDB taxonomy): domain Bacteria; phylum Methylomirabilota; class Methylomirabilia; order Rokubacteriales; family CSP1-6; genus UBA12499. The sequence goes on from MGBV01000257.1 coordinate 5,268, forward strand.
GGAAGGCGGCGGACGTGGCCTCCGGGTCCTTCCAGTAGCCCTTGAAGATCTTGGGGCCGCGCAGCACGATCTCGCCCAGCGTCTCCGCCGGGACGGGGCGGTTGTC
>MGBV01000258.1:0-11998 GCA_001788415.1 Candidatus Rokubacteria bacterium GWC2_70_16
TGTCCGCGGATCGGCCGTGACGAGGGTGCGAGGTCCAGGCAGCGCCCCCGCCTGCCGGCCCCCGGCGTAACGGTAATCCGCAAGAGTCATTAGTCGGCGGAGATCGTCGTTGAGCAAGCCCGCGCATACCAATCGCCTGAGCCGCGAGACGAGCCCCTATCTGCTCCAGCACGCGCACAACCCGGTGGACTGGTACCCCTGGGGCCCGGAGGCCTTCGAGCGGGCGCGGCGCGAGGACAGGCCCGTCCTGCTCTCGGTGGGCTACTCCGCCTGCCACTGGTGTCACGTGATGGAGCGCGAGTCCTTCGAGGACGAGCAGATCGCCGGACTCATGAACCAGCTCTTCGTCAACGTCAAGGTGGACCGCGAGGAGCGGCCGGACGTGGACCAGATCTACATGCAGGCCGTGCAGTCCATGACGGGGCGCGGCGGCTGGCCCATGACCGTGTTCCTCACCCCCGAGGGCGTGCCGTTCTACGGCGGGACCTATTTCCCGCCGGAGGACCGTCACGGCATGCCCGCCTTCCCGCGCGTGCTGCGGGGGGCGGCGGAGGCCTACCGCGACCGCCGCGGCGAGGTGGTGGCCACAGGCCAGCAGCTCGTCGAGCAGATGCGGCAGGGAGAGCGGTTGCGCCAGTCCGCGAGCCTCCTCACCGACGAGATCCTGCTCGACGCCTACCAGGGCCTCTCGCGCGACTTCGACGAGCGGCAGGGGGGACTCGGCCAGGCGCCGAAGTTCCCCCAGCCCATGATCTGGGAGTTCGTGCTGCGCTTCTGGCGACGGACACGGAACCCGCGGGCCCTCGAGATGGTGACCCGCACCCTCACCGCCATGGCCCGCGGCGGGATGTACGACCAGATCGGCGGCGGCTTCCACCGCTACTCGGTGGATGCCCGCTGGCTCGTCCCCCACTTCGAGAAGATGCTCTACGACAATGCCCAGCTCGCCTCCCTCTACCTGCACGGGTGGCTGGCCACGGGCGATCCCGAGTATCGCCGGGTCACGGAGGAGACGCTCGACTATCTCCTGCGCGAGATGGCGCACCCCTCCGGTGGGTTCTTCTCGGCCCAGGACGCAGACTCGGAAGGGGTGGAGGGGAAGTCCTTCGTCTGGACGCCGGAGGAGATCCGCGCGGCGCTCCCCGATGCCGAGCCGGCGCGGGCGGCTCTCGCCCACTGGGGCGTGGACGACGGCCCCAACTTCGAGGGGCACAGCATCCTCTTTGTGCCTCGGGGCCCCACCGAGGTGGCCTCGACGCTCGGCATGGCGCCCGAGCGTCTGGCCGCGCTCGTCGGCGTCGCGCGTCAGCGGCTGTACGCGGCGAGGGAGCGCCGCGTCCACCCCGGACTCGACGACAAGGTGCTGGCCGGGTGGAATGGGCTTGCGCTGGCCGCCTTCGCCGAGGCGGGGCGGGCGCTGGGGCGCCCCGACTACGTGGCGGCCGCCGTGCGCACGGCCGCGTTCCTGACGACGGCGATGCGGGACGGCGAGCGGCTGCTCCGCTCGTGGCGGAACGGGGAGGCCCGGCTCCGCGGCTATCTCGAGGACCACGCCATGGTGGGGCTCGGCCTGCTCGCGGTGTACGAGGCCACCTTCGACAGGCGCTGGCTCGACGAGTCGCAGCGGCTGGCCGAGGCGGCGCTCGCGCTGTTCTGGGACGCCGAGCGCGAGATCTTCTTCGATACCGGCAGCGACCACGAGGCCCTCGTGGTGCGGCCGCGGAACCTCTTCGACAACGCCGTGCCGTCCGGCTCCTCGATGGCCATCGAGTGGCTCCTGCGCCTGGCGCTCCACTTCGGCGAGGAGCGCTACGAGCGGCAGGCGCTCCAGGCCCTGCGCCCCATGGCGGACCTCATGGCGCGTCACCCCGCGGGGTTCGGCCGCTATCTCTCGGCGCTGGACTTCCACCTGGGGCCCGTGGCCGAGGTGGCGCTCTGCTGGCCGCCCGGCGGCGACGGGAGCGCGGCGGGGCCGCTGCTCGAGGCGGTCTTCGGCCGCTTCCTGCCCAACCGCGTCGTGGCCGGCGCGGCAGACGGGACACCTGGCCTCGAGGGGCTCCCGCTGCTCTCGCAGCGCGGTACCGTGGGAGGCAGGCCCACGGCGTATGTCTGCCGTCGCTACGTCTGCGAGACGCCGACGACGGATCCAGCCGACCTCACCCGACGGCTCGAGGCCGGGGTATAATCCGGCGGTCGCCGCATGCGAGTCACGGTGAACGGCAAGCCGATGGAGCTCTCCGAGGGCGTCACCGTCGACCGGCTGCTGGAGCATCTCCGGATCAGCCGCGAGTACACGGCCGTGGCGCTCAACCGCGAGGTCCTCGCCAAGACGGCGTACGGCGACACCGCGCTCCGCGATGGCGACAAGGTGGAGATCGTCCGCCCCATGGGCGGCGGCTAACCCGCGATCGAAGGGCGGTTGATCGCGACTGTCGAAACGCGCAGGACTGATCGAGCGCGGGAGTCCGGCGGGGATGGGCGGGCGACAGCCCGGGTGCCCATCCCGGGTCAAGAGGAGACAAGCATGTACGACACATCGCTGTGGCTGGGGGGCAAGGAGTTCAAGTCCCGGCTCATCGTCGGCACCGGCAAATACCCCTCCTTCGAGAACATGCGGGAGGCGCTCGAGGCCTCGGGCGCCGAGATCGTCACCGTCGCCGTCCGGCGCGTGAACCTGCCGGGGCAGGGGGAGTCGCTCCTCGACTACATCGACACCAAGCGCTACACGCTGCTCCCCAACACGGCCGGCTGCTACACGGCCGACGAGGCCATCCGGACCTGCTATCTCGCCCGCGAGGCCGGGCTCGGCACGCTCGTGAAGCTCGAGGTGATCGGCGACTCGCGCACGCTCTTCCCCGACGTGGAGGGGCTCCTGGAGGCGACGCGCACGCTGGCCCGCGACGGCTTCAGCGTGCTGCCGTACACCAATGACGACCCCGTGACCGCCAAGAAGCTCGAGGATGCGGGGGCGGCCGCGGTGATGCCGCTGGGCGCCCCCATCGGCTCGGGCCTCGGCATCCGCAACCCGTACAACATCAAGCTCATCCTGGAGGCGGTGACGGTGCCGGTGATCGTGGACGCCGGCGTCGGCACGGCATCGGACGCGGCCATCGCCATGGAGCTCGGCTGCGACGGCGTCCTGATGAACACTGCCATCGCAGGGGCCAAGGACCCCGTCGCCATGGCCACGGCGATGAAGCTCGCCGTGGAAGCCGGGCGCCTGGCCTTCAAGGCCGGCCGCATCGGCAAGAAGCTCTACGCCACCGCCTCCTCTCCCATCGAGGGCGTTCCCGACTGGAGCGCCAGCTGATGACTCCCACCCAATCCCTTGCCCGCGTTGGCCAGCTGCGCGAGACTCGATAGGCCCGCTGCGGAGCACGGTCATGGACTTTGCGCTGTACCTCGTCACCGACCGGCGCCTGTGCCGGGGTGGGCTGGCGGAGGTGGTGGAGGAGTGCCTGGCGGCGGGGCTTCGCGCGGTGCAGCTGCGCGAGAAGGATCTTTCCGTGCGTGACCTGCTCGGGCTTGCCCGGGCGCTGCGCGAGTCCACGCGGCGGCACGGGGCGCGGCTCCTGGTCAACGATCGCGCCGATGTCGCCCTGGCGATCGGGGCCGATGGCGTCCAGCGCACCCATGACTCGCTGCCCGTCGCCGCCCTGCGCGCCATCGCCCCCCCCGGCTTCCTGCTCGGAGCCTCGGTGCACGCCCTGGACGAGGCGCGGGCGGCCGCGGGGCAGGGGGCCGACTTCCTCGTGTTTGGGCCGGTGTGGGACAGCCCGTCCAAGCGCCCCTATGGCGCGCCCCAGGGGCTCGAGGCGCTCTCCGCCGTGGCCGCCGGGTCCGCGGTGCCGGTGCTGGCCATAGGCGGGATCAACCCCGCGCGGGCGCGCGAGGCGCTCGACGCCGGCGCCGCCGGCGTCGCGGTGATCTCCGCCATCCTCGCCGCCGAGCGCCCGGCGGAGGCGACCCGGGCCTTCCTGGACGCGCTGGGGCGCGCCTGATGCCGCCTTCCGTCCTGGTCGTGGGCGGCGGCATCATCGGCTGCGCCACGGCGCATGCGCTCGCCAAGGGGGGCTGCCGCGTCACCGTGCTGGAGCGGGACACACCGGGCGGCGAGGCCTCGGGGGCGGCGGCCGGGCTGCTGGCTCCCCTCGGCGAGTCACGGGAGCCGGGGCCGTTCCAGAGGCTGGCGGTCGAGAGCTGGCGGCTCTATCCGCAGGTGGTGGCCGAGCTCGGGGCCGCCACCGGGATGGACGTCGAGCACATGACGGCCGGCACGCTCTATCCGCTATTCGGCCATGCCGAGGTGGAGGCTGCACGCGACAGGACGACCTGGCCCGTGGCCCAAGAGTTCGGCGTCGCGCTGCTCGAGGGCGCGGCGGTGCGCGAGCGCGAGCCGGCCCTGGACGCCGGCATCGAGGCGGCGCTCCTCGTCGCGGGCGATCACTGGGTGAACAACGAGCGTCTCGTCGCCGCCTATGCCCAGGCGGCCGCGGCCTGCGGCGTCGTGATCCGGAGCGGGATCGAGGTGAGCGAGATCCTGGTGGAGGGGAGCCGGGCCCGCGGCGTCGTCGCGGGGGGCGCGCGCATCGGGGCCGACGCGGTGCTGCTGGCGGCCGGGGCCTGGTCGGGCCACTTCTCGCTCCCGCGCGGTCCGGGCGTGCCGGGCGACGCCCTCCCCGTCGGGCCCGTGCGCGGCCAGATCCTCTCGGTGTCGAACTCGCCGCCGCTCCTCGGGCATGCCGTCCACGGCCGGAGCGTCTACCTCGCGCCGCGCCCGTCGGGCGAATGCCTCGTTGGCGCCACCGTGGAGCATGTGGGCTTCGTGCGGGAGGTCACCGACGAGGCCCTGGAGCACCTCATCGACGAGGCCGTGGCGCTGGTCCCCGCCATCGGCGAGCGCTCGCTGCTGAGATCGTGGTGCGGCTTCCGTCCCTGGGCCCCCGACGGCCTGCCGATCCTCGGCCCCTGGCCCGGCGTGGAGGGGCTCTTCGTCGCCACCGCTCATTTCCGGAACGGCATCCTGCTGGCGCCGATCACGGCCGCGCTCGTGAGCGAGTGCGTGCTCACGGGGCGGGTGCCGGCCTTGCTCTTGCCGTTTCTCCCCGACCGCTTCATCTCAGCGAGCGCGTAGCCCCGAGAGGAGCCCCCGATGCCGACCCGTGACGACGTCAAGCAGAGCGTGTGCGAGGCCATCGACCGGCGCGCGGAGCAGATCATCGGCGTGGGCGAGAGCATCCGCCGCAACCCCGAGCTGGGGTTCAAGGAGGTCAGGACGGCGCGGCTCGTGGAAGAGACGCTGCGGGAGATCGGGCTGTCGCCGCGCGGGGGACTGGCCCTGACCGGGGTGAGGGCCGAGCGGCGGGGGGCCAAGGACGGGCCCACGCTGGCGCTCCTGGGGGAGCTCGACGCCCTCGTGGTGGCTGGCCATCCCGTCGCGGACGCCGGGACCGGGGCCGCGCATGCCTGCGGCCACAATGCGCAGGTGGCGGGGCTCCTCGGGGCCGCCATGGGACTCCTGGACGCCCGCGCCTTCGATCACCTGGCCGGGCGCGTGGTCTTCTTCGCGGTGCCCGCGGAGGAATACGGCGACGTGGAGTGGCGCGTCGGGCAGGCGCGCGCGGGCCGGCTGGAGTTCCTGGGCGGCAAGCCCGAGCTCCTCCGTCTCGGCCACTTCGACGACGTGGACCTCGCCATGATGATCCACACCACCTCGCAGCCGGAGATGAAGAAGGCGGGGGTGGCGGTCTCCAACAACGGCTGCATCGTCAAGACGGTGCGCTACCTCGGTCGCGCCGCGCATGCCGGTGGGGCGCCGCAGAACGGGATCAACGCGCTCTACGCGGCGCAGATCGGCCTGGCGGCCATCAACGCCATCCGCGAGACCTTCAGGGACGAGGACTCGATCCGCGTCCACCCGATCATCACGCATGGCGGCAGCCAGGTGAACGTGATCCCGGCCGAGGTGCGCATCGAGACCTATGTGCGCGGGAAGACCGTGGAGGCGATCCTGGACGCCAACCGCCGCGTGGACCGCGCGCTGCGCGCGGGGGCGCTGGCGCTGGGCGCGCAGGCGGAGATCGAGACCCTGCCGGGCTATCTCCCGCTCTTCAACCACGCGGGAATGGCGAGGCACTTCGTGGCCAATGCGCACGCGCTGCTCGGCGCCGACCAGGTGACGGAGGCCGGTCACCGCAGCGGCTCCACCGACATGGGGGACGTCTCGCATGTGATGCCGACGCTGCACCCCTACATGGGCGGGGCCACGGGGAGCGGGCACGGGGCCGACTACGCCATCGCGGATCAGCGCCTGGCCTACGTGGAGCCCGCCAAGCAGCTGGCGCTGATGGCCGTGGATCTCCTCTGGGGCGAGGCGGCGGCCGCGCGCGAGATCCTGGCGGGCTGGAAGCCGCGCATGACCAAGGAGGAGTACCTGGCGTTCCAGCGCGGCGTGGCGCGCACGGAACTCTTCGACGGCGCGCGCTGACGGATGGGGTTGCGGCGGTCGAGAGGGATCAGGCCCGGTAGAGCCAGAGGTAGGTGACCGTCACCATCAGGTTGTTCACGGCATGCGCGAGCATGCCCGGCAAGAGGCTCCTCGTCCGCTCGTAGGCCCCTGCCCAGAGGATCCCGCTCCAGAGGGCCGAGGCGAAGCCCACGAGGCCATAGCCATGCGCGGCGGCGAAGATGGCGGCGCTGGCCAGCACGGCGGGCGTCACTGCCGTGGCTCTCCGCAGCGTGGCGTAGAGCACCCCGCGGAAGGCGATCTCCTCGACGACGGGTGTCCACACCCCGCCATCGACGGCGCCGGCAGCGACGAGCCAGAGGGGATCCCAGAGGATCTCCTCGGGGAACCCGTCAGCCCAGTGCGTGCCAAGGCGCAGCGCTCCCGCCGCGCCGGCGATGGCGAGGTCGCCCGCGATCCCCAGCGCGATCAGCGCGCATGTCACGGCCACGAGGCGCCCGGCGCCACCGGCCGCCATCCGGAGGCCGAAGGCGGTGGCGGCGCCGCTCCCCGTGGCTCTGAGGTAACGCGTCGCCGACCACAGCATGGGGAGGCCGGCAGCGAAGCCGGCCAGCCGCAGGGCAGGGCTCTCCTCGGGGAGGAGGACGCCAGCCGCGACGCCCACTGCAAGGAGGCCGAGAGCCCCGCGGACGAAGAGGGCGTAGCCGTCGCGCACCGGCCACTCGGGAGGCAGCGGCGCCGCGCCAACGGGTCGCCGAGGATGGCCGGTGGAGAGGCGGGCGAGGGCCGCCAGGCCCATCGCCAGCAGCAGTCCCTGGCCGACGGCCAGCAACAGAAAGCGGCGGAGCAGGGCTGCGCCGCGCTCGACGATGGCCGACTCGGCCTGCGCCTGGCCGGCGCCGTCGCCGATCCTGGCAGCCACGCGCGCCACGAGCGTGTCGGCGAACCAGTTCTCCGGCAGGCGCTCGCGGATCTCGGCGATCGCCGCGCGCCCGACATCGGCCTCCGGGGGCTCCCGGCCGTGGGCGGCGGTCATCCACGCCGCGGAGGCGAGCGTCGGGTCTTCAGGCGGCAGCCGTCCGGCCTCGGCCAGGAGGATCTGGCGATAGATCTCGGCGCGCGGAGCGTCCAGCGTGTCGGTGAGCTCCTCGTACCACGCGATGGATTCCTCCATCGGGTCGCCGGGCCCTGCCGCGAGGGCATAGAGGGCGCGCCCCCAGGCGGGCGCCCGCCCGAGCGCGGCGCGGAGGTCCATCTCGCTGGACACGAGGCGCTCGAGGGATTCCTCGGGGCGGTCGAGCCCGACGAGCGGGGAGCCGGGCCCGGGCCAGGCGTAGATCCCGACGAGGACGGCGACCAGGAGCGAGCAGAGGAGGGTGATCCCGCCCGAGAAGTGCGGGGGCGGGGCGGCCGGGGGCCGAGCATCGTCCGCGGGCTCGAGTCCCGGCTCGCACATGGCGCGGCAGTATACCACCGGGCTCTGCCCGCCCCGGGCGGCGCGCTGTCGCCACCAGGCCCAGGCCGGCTTCCCCGGTCGCGGCGTCTGTCTCGGCGAGCGAGTCCGTGGCTCCCTGCCGGGGTACCGCCGATCATCAAGGCGTGACTGCGCGAGTTGGACTCAACTGCCCGATAGATCTACTGTGCTGGGATCGGCAGCGTTGCCTCCGCACGGCGATCCGGAGCGCCACAATAATTGAGAGCCGGCAAGAATCGCGGTGGTAGCATGAAGCCCTTCCCGGAGCCCCACGAAAACGGAAATGCTGGCGCACCCAGAGAGATTCTTCGAGGACCGGTTCGGCCTGACGCCGTCCGCCATGGAGCGGCTGCTCGGCTCGAGCCTGGCGGGCGGGGTGGACCACGCCGACCTCTACTTCGAGTACCGCGTCTCCGAGGAGCTCACCCTGGAGGAGGGTGCCGTCAAGAAGGCCTCGAGGCATGTGAGCCAGGGGGCCGGGGTGCGTGCGCAGTCCGGAGAGCGGACCGGCTACGCCCACACCGACGAGATCTCGCTGCCCAACCTCGAGGAGGCCGCCCGCCAGGCCCGGGCCATCGCGACGCATGCGCAGGCCTCGGCCGTCGTCCCGGTCGGCCGCCGCCAGCCGCACGACCTCTACAGCCTCGCCGAGCCGCCCATCGCCGCCGACCTGGGCCGCAAGCTCGAGCTGCTGCGGAGCGTGGATGCCGCGGCCCGCGCCTGGGACCCGCGCGTGCGTCAGGTCATCGCGAGCCTGGGCAGCGAGGAGGTCGTGGTCCTGATCGCCACCCCGTCGGGACTCACCGTGGGGGACGTGCGGCCGCTCACCCGGCTCAACGTCACGGTGATCGCGGACGACGACGGCAAGCGCGAGATCGGCACGTTCGGCGGCGGGGGACGCGTCGCGTTCGACTTCTTCCTGGATAGCGAGCGCTGGCGGCGCTTCGCGACGGAGGCTGCCCGCCAGGCGGTGCTCAAGCTCGCGGCGGTGGACGCCCCGGCCGGCACCCTCACCGTGGTGCTGGGCCCGGGCTGGCCCGGGATCCTGCTCCACGAGGCCGTGGGGCATGGCCTCGAGGGCGACTTCAACCGGAAGGGGACGTCGGCGTTCTCCGGGCGCCTCGGCCAGAAGGTCGCCTCCGAGCTGGTGACCGTGGTGGACGACGGGACCATCGCGCAGCGGCGGGGCTCGCTCAACGTGGACGACGAGGGCACCGCGACGGGACGCAATGTCCTCATCGACAAGGGGGTCCTCGTCGGCTACATGCAGGACCTGCTGAACGCGCGGCTCATGGGCATGCAGCCCACCGGCAACGGCCGCCGCGAGTCCTTCGCGCATCCGCCCATGCCGCGCATGACCAACACCTTCATGCTCGCCGGCCAGGACGACCCCGAGGAAATCATCCGCTCCGTCCCGCGCGGGCTGTATGCCGTGAACTTCGGCGGCGGGCAGGTGGACATCACGAGCGGGAAGTTCGTCTTCTCGGCCAGCGAGGCGTACCTGATCGAGCAGGGCCGCGTCACGGCGCCGGTCAAGGGCGCCACGCTCATCGGCAACGGGCCCGAGGCGCTGATGCGGGTCTCCCGCGTGGGGCGCGACCTCGCGCTCGACGAGGGCGTGGGCACCTGTGGCAAGGACGGGCAGTCGGTGCCGGTGGGCGTGGGGCTGCCCACCGTCCGGATCGACGGGATGACGGTCGGCGGGACCCAGGTCTGATGCTCGATCTCCTCGTGGATCTCCTCGACCGCGCCGCCGCCAAGGGCGCCTCCGCAGCCGACGCCTTCGTGGGGGAGGAGCAGTCCTTCTCCGCCCAGGTGCGTCTTGGCCAGGTGGACACGGTCAAGCATGCCCGCGAGCGGCGCCTGGCGCTCCGGGTGTTCGTGGGACAGTCGGTGGCCGCGGCCTCCACATCGGACCTGAGTCGCGGCTCCGTCGGGCGGCTGGTGGAGGAGGCGGTGTCGCTGGCGCGGATCACGAGCCCGGATGAGCTGGCGGGGCTCCCCGATGCCGCGGAGCTCGCGCGCCCCCCGCTGCCCGATCTCGATCTCGCCGATCCCACGGGGCACGACCTCTCGCCGGAGGAGAAGATCGATCTGGCCCGCCGCGCGGAGCAGGCGGCGCTGGACGCCGACCCGCGCATCACGAACTCCGAGGGCGGCGACTTCTCGGATCACCGGGCGCGCTACGCCTACGCCACCAGCCATGGCTTCGCCGGAGAGTACCAGGCCTCGTCCTTCAGCCTGTCGGTGGCGCCCGTGGCTGCGAGCGGCGGGGAGATGCAGCGCGACTCCTGGTATCACGTCGCGCGCCAGCGCGCCGCGCTGGAGGCGCCGGAGGAGATCGGCCGGACGGCCGCCGGCAGGGCCCTCCGCCGGCTGGGGGCCCGCCCGGTGAAGACCACCCAGGTGCCGGTGATCTTCGATCGGGAGACGGCGGCGAGCCTCGTGCGCCATCTGGCCGGCGCGGCCTCCGGGCCGGCGCTCTACCGCGGCGCCTCGTTCCTCGTGAACCGGCTGGGACAGTCGGTGGCCGCCCCTTCGGTGACGATCGTGGACGACGGGACGCGGCCGAGGGGGCTCGGCTCTCGACCCTTCGACGGGGAGGGGCTCCCGATGCGGCGCACCGTCGTCGTGGACAGGGGCGTGCTCGCCTCCTACCTGCTCGACACCTACACCGGCCGCAAGCTCGGGCTGGCCTCGACCCATCACGCCGCGCGCGACGGCAGCGGCGTGTCGGTGTCCACCACCAACCTCTACCTCGCTGCCGGGGCGGCGAGCCCCGAGGCGCTCATCCGGAGCGTGCGGAGCGGGCTCTATGTCACCGAGCTCATCGGCTTCGGCGTCAACGGCGTCACGGGCGACTACTCCCGCGGCGCCGTCGGGCTCTGGATCGAGAACGGCGAGCTCGCCTATCCGGTGGAGGAGATCACGATCGCCGGAAATCTGCTGGACATGTTCCACGCCGTGGAGGGTGTAGGCAATGACCTGGTGTTCCGCGACCGCACCGCGTCGCCGACGCTCCTCATCGGCCGCATGGTGGTGGCGGGAAGCTAAATGCCGCAAGGCATGCGGACGACAGGCTGATGCGTGTCCTCGGGGGGTGCAGCGAACATCTGGCCCACGGTCAACATGCCGCAAGGCATGTTGAGGATAAATGATCGTCGACAGCCACTGCCATCTGCACGACGCCGCCTTCTCCGACCTGCGGGCGACCCTCTCCCGCGCGCTCGAGGCCGACGTGTGGGGGGTCGTGGCGGTGGGCTGCGACCCGCCGAGCAACGCGCGCACGCTGGAGGCCGTCTCCGCCAACGGCAAGGCGGTGTGGCCCGCGCTGGGCTTTCACCCGGAGTGGGACCATCTCACCGACGAGGATCTGGCGCGGGTCGAGGAGCAGGTGATCGCGAACCATTCCAGGCTCGTGGCGCTGGGGGAGGTGGGGCTTCCCTGGTACACCCTGGACGGGGCCGCGGACGCCGCCTCGCTCATGGTGCGGGGGCGGGAGCGACTGGGGCGGCTGCTCGCTCTCGCCACCCGCTTCGACCTGCCGGCGGTGCTGCACGCCCCGCACGGCGCCGCGATGGGGGCGCTCGAGGCGCTCAGGGCGGCGGGCGTGGAGCGCGCGGTGTTCCACTGGCACAAGGCCCCGCGCGAGGTGACGCGCGCCATCCTGGACGCGGGCTACCTCGTCTCGGTGACGCCGGAGGTGGTGTACCGCCAGCGCGACCGCGAGCTCGTGGAGTGGGTGCCGCTGGACTCGCTGCTCGTGGAGAGCGACGGGCCTTGGCCGTACGGGGGCGAGTTCGAGACCATCGCCTCCGGGCCCTGGCTCGCCTCGCGCGTGGCGGAAGAGGTGGCCAAGATCAAGCGGATGCCCGTCGAGGACACCATGTACCGGCTCTCCGTCAATGCCTGCAAGCTCTTCGACCTCATCTGGGCCTAGCAGTCTGCTGAAAAAGGCCCATCTGCGTCGTTGGCGCCCTCGGCCGCACGCTCAACGTGGCTCGCTCACGCTCGCCCGGATCTCCGGATCCGCTCGTCTCGCCTCCGGCTCGGCTCGC
>MGBV01000258.1:12013-14526 GCA_001788415.1 Candidatus Rokubacteria bacterium GWC2_70_16
CATCTGGACCTTCTTGAGCAGCCTGCGGGGTTTTTCCGCATCCTGCTATGGAGGCTGCGAGTACGCCTCCCTCGCCGCCTTGCATCTGGACCCTTTTGAGCGGCCTGCGGAGGTCCTTCGCGTGGAGCTGGGCGTGGCCGCGGGAGTGACGCCTGAGCGCTTCACGCTCAGCGTGGGGGGCGCTGCCGTGGTCGGCGTACTCCACCGCGCGCGGCTCGCGGGGCAGAGCCCGTGCGTCGTGGCCTGCCACGGGATGGGCGCCTCCAAGGACAGCGACAAGTACCTGCTGCTGGGGCGCGAGCTGCCGGCCGCGGGCCTGGCGCTGGCGCGCTTCGACTTCCGCGGCAGCGGGGAGTCTGGCGGCGCCTACCAGGACGCGACGATCGCCACCCGCATCGCCGATCTCGAAGCCGTGCTCACCCATCTGAGCCGCCATCCCGGCCTGGACGGTCGCTTCGGCCTGCTCGGCTCGAGCCTCGGCGGCTTCGTGGCGCTCTGGGTGGCGGCGACGGAGCAGAGGGCGCGCGCCGTCGTCACGTGGAATGCCCCCGCGAGCCTCCACGACCTGGCGGCCCAGGGGGGGGCCGAGGCGCCCGGGCCCGGCCCCGCGCTCATCGCCGAGGTGCGCGCCGGCCGCCACGCCGAGGCCCCCGCGGGCGTCGAGCGCCTGCTGGTCATCCAGGGCGGAGGCGACGAGGTCGTGCCTCCCGCCCACGGCCGCGCGCTCCTGGAGCGAGCCCGGCCGCCGCGGGATCTGTGCATGATCGAAGGCGCCGACCACCGGCTGTCGGAGCCGGTGCACCGGCTCCAGGCCCTCGAGCGCAGCCGCCAGTGGCTCCTGCGCTACTTGGGCGGCACCGCCGTCTCCGGCTCGTAGGCCTCGAGCGCCGCCCGGATCTGTGGCCCCCAGGGAGATGCCTCGATCGAGACCTGCCCTGTGAGCGCCGCCGTGATCTCGCCCACCGCCCGGACCAGCTCCGCCGTCACGGCAGGCATGGACTGAGCCTCGGCCTGGATCGCCTGGTAGGCCCTCACCGCCAGCTCGTAGCGGGCCTGGGCGGCTTGCAGGCGCGATCGGGCCATGAGGTGGCGGCCGTCGGGCACGGCCGCCGTGTAACCGCGCGCGGCGGCCTGAGCCCGGTAGTCGGCGGCTGCCGCCTCCACGGCGGCGCGATGCTGTGCCTCGAGCGCCGCGAGCCGCGCCTCCCGTCCGTAGAGCTCACCGAAGCCCGCGGGCCCGTCGAACCCTGCCCGGTGGAGCACGACGGCGGCCCGCACCGGGCCTGGGAAGAGGTCGCGCGCCAGCGCCGCCGCCAGCGCGTTGCTGGACGCCTCGCGGAGGAAGCGGGTCGTCACCGTGGCGCTCCCGCCCGGGGCGCCCGCGAAGAAGGCGTCCGAGATGACGACCTCAGAGACCACCGCCGCGCCCGGCCTCGGAGAGCTCTCCATCAGCGCGCGCGCCACCCCGTCCACCGCGCCCTGGGACTGGATGGCCGAGGTGTCGAGCTGAGCGCCGGCCGGATGGGGGACGGCCAGCGCCAGGGCCAGGCAGGCGGCGAGCGCCATCCTGAAGCGGCTTTCGGCCCCGTTGTAGCGGTTCAGCGGAACACCCACAGGATGATGACGCCCAGGGCGCAGCGGTAGAGGACGAAGGGCAGGAGCGAGCGGCGCTGCAGGAAGTTGACGAGGAACCAGACGGCCGCCAGCCCCGCCAGGAAGGAGGTGAGCACTCCCATGCCGAGCGGGCCTAGGAGCGCCGGCTCGAGCCCGCGCTTGAGCAGCCTGAGCGCGCTGTAGCCGCCCGCCGCTGCCGTGATGGGGATGCTGAGCAGGAACGCGAAGCGCGCGGAGGTGACCCGGCTCATGCCGGCGAAGAGGCCGGCCGTGATGGTGATGCCGGAGCGCGAGGTCCCGGGGATCAGCGCCACCGCCTGCGCGAAGCCGACGGCCAACCCCGGCAGCCAGCCGACCTGCGCCGGCGCGCCGGTGACATGCGCGCGCCGCGAGGCCCGGCGGTCGGCGATCCACATCACGAGCGCCCAGACGATGAGGGAGCCGGCGACCACCATGGGGCTGCGGAGCCGCGTCTCGATGGCTCGGTCCAGGAGGAGCCCGGCGAGCCCCGCCGGCACGGTCGCGGCGGCCAGCAGCACGGCCAGCCGCCTGTCTGTCCCCAGCGCCATCTGCGCGAGATCCCGCCGGAAGTAGACCAGGAGCGCGAGGAGCGTGCCGAGGTGGATGGCCGCGTCGAAGGCGAGCCCCTCGTCGGGCCAGCCGAGCAGCCGCGGGACCAGGATGAGGTGGCCCGAGGAGGAGACCGGCAGGAACTCGGTGAGCCCCTGGACGATCCCCAGCACCGCGCTCTGGAAGTAGGTCATGGGCGGCCGCTCCCGGGCACCCGCACTAACGACTCTTGCGGATTACCGTTACGCCGGGGGCCGGCAGGCGGGGGCGCTACCTGGACCTCGCACCTTCGTCACGGCCGATCCGCGGACATCGTGCAAACGAGACGG
>MGBV01000259.1:0-19016 GCA_001788415.1 Candidatus Rokubacteria bacterium GWC2_70_16
TCTGATCTGACACTCTAGTCGGGCGCGGGCGGGGGTGGCAGGGTGAGGGTGATGCTGTACCCGCCCCCTCAGCTCCGGCTCCTCCTCGTCGTGGCCGCCTTGCTCCTCCTGGGGCTCGCCGTGCGCGAGTGGCGCGCCGGCTTCCCCGAGCAGGCGGAGCGACTCGAGTCCTTCGACCGCGAGGAGCCGGTTCCGCCGCTGGCGCCTCCCCCACCGCCCTCTGCGCGCGAGCCCAGACCGCGCCGGTGGGCTGCATCGCCCCGCCCCGCGGACGAGCCCGGCCAGCCGTCCGATCCCGTTCCCCCGGACCCGCGCCCGCTCGACCTCAACCAGGCGAGCGTCGAGCAGATCGCCCGGCTGCCGGGGATCGGTCCGGCGCTGGCCGGGCGCATCCTCGAGGAGCGCGAGCGCCGCGGCCGCTTCGATTCCCCCGAGACGCTGCGCCAGATCCTCGGTCTGGGCCCGAAGAAGCTTGCCGCCCTGCGCGACCTGATCACCGTGGGCGAATAGGATGGGAGTCGCCGCGGCGCCACTGGTTCCGCTGGCGCTCGCCTGGGCGGGCGGCATCGCGGCCGGCGCGTGGCTGTCTATCCCCACCCCGTGGCTGATCGCCTGCGGGACGAGCCTGCTGGCGGTCACGGCCGTGACCCTCGCGCTGCGCCAGGAGCGGCTGGCCTCGGCCTCGCTCCTCCTGGCCGTCTGCGCCATTGCGCTCCTGCGCGTCCACCCCCAGCCGCTGCCGCCCGAGCACATCGCGGCCCTGGCAGGAGAGGGCCCGATCACGGTGGAAGGGACGCTCGCCGAGGAGCCGGTCCGCTGGGCCCCCGACCGGATGCGCCTCCTCCTCGAGGTGGATGCGGCCTGGGACGACGAGGCCCGTCGGCCGGCCACGGGACGCCTCCTGCTCACCATCTACGGCGAGAGCGCCGAGACCCTGGGCGAAGGGCAGCGCCTCTGGGCGCGGGTCCGCCTCCACCCGCCCGTGGGCTTCAGGAATCCGGGCGCCTTCGACTACCCGGCGCACCTGCGGCGCGAGGGCATCGTCCTCGTCGGCAGCGGCCGCGGCGACCGGCTGGGGGCGCTCACGGCGGACGCGCCGCCATGGCCCGTGCGCGTCAGGCGATGGGCGGTGGCGACGATGCGGGCGCGGCTCCCGGAGGGCTCGGCGGCCCTCCTGGCGGGGCTCGTGCTGGGGGAGCGGAGCGCGATGCCGAGCGAGACGGACGAGGCGTTCCGTCGCGCCGGTGTCTATCACGTGCTGGCCGTCTCCGGCTCCAACGTCGCGCTGCTCGCCGCTTCCGTCTTCGTGACGCTGGCCCTCCTCGGGGTGCCCCGGCGCGCGACGGCGCTTGTCGCCGCCGCAGTCCTCGCCGGCTTCGCGCTGGTCGTGGGCGGCCAGGCCTCTGTCCTGCGGGCCACGGTGATGGGGCTCCTGATCCTCCTCGGGATGCTGCTCGAGCGCGAGTCCCGGGTGGGCAATGCCCTCGGGCTGGCGGCGCTCCTGCTGCTCGCCTGGCGCCCCGCTGACCTCTGGGATCCGGGCTTCCAGCTCTCCTTCGCCGCGACCGCCGGCATCGTCTACGCGGCTCCGGCCCTGCAGGCCGCGCTGGAGGCCCGCCGCTGGCCACGCGTGATCGCCGTGGCCGTCGCCGTGAGCCTGACCGCCCAGGGGGCCGTCACCCCGATCATGGCCGCCCACTTCAACCAGCTCTCGCTCGTCGGCGTGGCGGCCAACCTCGCGGTGGTCCCGCTGGCGGGAGCGGCCACCACGCTCGGGCTCCTCGCGGTGGTCGTGACAGCGCTGAGCGAGGCGGCGGGCGGCCTGCTCTTCGATGCGCTGTGGGCCCTCCTGCTCCTGCTCCGCCTCGCGGTGTGGGCGGCGGCGGCCGTCCCCGCGGCCATGGTGCACCTGCCGGCGCCCGGCTGGGCCGCCATCGCGACGTGGTACGCGGCCCTGCTCCTGCTGCCTCACGCGAGCGCCAGGCCCTGGGCGCGTGGCGCCGCGGCAGGCCTCCTTGCCCTGGCGGTGGCGCTGTCGGCGTGGCCCTGGCTCCGCCCGGGTGACGGCCGGCTGAGAGTGATCTTCCTCGACGTGGGCCAGGGCGACGCGGTGCTGATCGATCTCCCGGAGGGGCAGCGGATGCTCGTGGACGGCGGCACCGGAGGCGCGGGACGCTTCGACGCGGGAGAGCGGGTCGTGGCGCCGTTCTTGTGGAACTTGCCGGCGCGACGGCTCGCCGTGGTGGCGGCCACTCATTCCGACGCCGATCACGTGGGCGGTCTCGCCGCCATCATGCGGGGTTTCCGGGTGGGCGAGGTGTGGGAGAACGGCCGGTGGACCGCGGGCAGCGAGGAGACGGTGCGCGCGCTGGAGCGCTCGAGGGTGCCCCGCCGCGTCCTGGCGGCGGGGCAGCGCATCTGGGTCGGGTCGGCCCTCGTGACCGTCCTGAACCCCCCGCGGGCCTCGTCGGATGCGCCTCCGGCCCCCGGGAGCGGGCCGGTGAGCAACAACGACCATTCCCTGGTCCTGAGGCTCGACTGGCGGGGCCTCTCGCTCCTCCTCACGGGCGACCTGAGCCTCGACGGCGAGAGGGCCCTCCTGGACCGCGGGCCATCGCTCAGGAGCCTCGTGCTCAAGGTCGCTCATCACGGCAGCCGCTTCGGGACGAACCGCCCTTTCCTCGAGGTCGCCCGGCCCGGCGTCGCCGTGGTCTCGGTGGGGGCGCGCAACCCCTTCCGTCATCCGGCCGTCGAGACCCTGGAGCGGCTGGCCGCCGCCGGGGCGCGCGTCTACCGCACGGACCGGGACGGCGCCGTCATCCTGGAGACCGACGGGGCGCGGCTGTGGATCACGCGCTGGGCCCGCGGGATCACGGAGCGGCTCGACCTGGATCCCGAGGCTCTCCCTGAAGACACCACGGCCCCCGGCGGGAGGCCGGAGGCCGTGGTGGGACGCGCGGGAGCGGGAGGGAAGGCTAGCCCTCGAAGCCGCGCTCGTACTGCGCGCGCAGCCGCTCCAGCTCCTCGGGATCAAGCCGGATGCCCAGGGAGAGCCCCATCTCTCCCAGGATCGTCTTGATCTCGTTCAGGGACTTCTTCCCGAAGTTCTTGGTCTTCAGCAGCTCCGACTCGGTCTTCTGCACGAGGTCGGCGATGCTGCGGATGTTGGCGGTCTTGAGGCAGTTGGAGGCGCGCACCGACAGCTCGAGCTCGTCCACGTTGCGGAAGAGATGCTCGTTCAGCTCGATCCTGGGCGGCGGCTCGGTCCCCTGCTCCCCGCCCTGCTCCTCCTCGGGCTGGGCATGCGGGAAGTCCACGAGCAGGGTGAACTGGTCCTCCAGGATCCGCGAGGCCTCGGCCACGGCGGCCTCGGGCGTCACGCTGCCGTTGGTCCAGACTTCCAGGACAAGGCGCTCCTCGGCGCCGCCGGACAGCGGCTCGGCGTGGAAGTTGACGCGCTTCACGGGGGAGAAGTCCGAATCGACGAGCATGGCGTTGATGGGCAGGGCCTCCGGCTCGCGCCGCTCGGCAGCCTGGTAGCCGCGGCCGCGCTCCACGCACAGCTCCATGTCGAGGCTGCCGTCCTTGTCCAGCGTCGCCAGCGTCACCTCCGGCGTGAGGATGTCCACGTCGGCGTCGGGCTCGAAGTTCCCCGCCGTCACCGTTCGCGGGCCCTGCGCCTTGAGCCGCAGGATCTTCGGCCGGTTCACGTGCAGGGCGAAGATCACCTTCCGCAGGTTCATGATGATGTCGAGGACGTCCTCGTTCACGCCCTGGAGATAGGAGAACTCGTGGAGCACGCCCTCGATCTTGGCCCACGTGGGGGCCGCGCCGTGGATGGAGGAGAGGAGCACCCGGCGGTAGGCGTTGCCGACCGTGAGCGCGAAGCCCGGCTCGAACGGCTCCACCGCGATCTTGCCGTACGCGCGCTCCCTGGCGAGCCACTCGTGACGGACCGGAAGCATCAGCTGCAGCATGGGAATTCCTCCTGGGAAGGTCGGGCGGCGGCGCCCCGGAGGAGGATTATACCAGGAAAACCCCGGAAAGGGAGCCGTCAGGGCGTCGCGGCCCCGCTTCGTTGACTGGGCCCTGAAGTCCAGGCAAGATAACACGAAATCATGATGGAGCGACCGTGGTTCTCCGCGAGCCGGGCCGAGCCATCCCAGCGCCCCGGCAACGCCTGGCGGATGGTGCTCGGGGTCGCCGCGGCGCTGCTCCTGCTGTTCCTCGGACTGCAGGCGTGGTGGGTTTCCACCGCGGCCCCGGGGCTCGCCCACGGCGCCCGGGTGGTGGAGATCCCACCCCAGATGGGACTTCTGGCCATGGCCAGGCGGCTCGGCGAGGCCCGCGTGATCCGGAGTCCCCTCGGCTTCACGCTGCTCTCCGTCGTCCGGGGTAGCGCCCGCGCCCTCAAGGCAGGCGAGTACGAGTTCCCCCAGGGCGCGACCACGCTGGACGTGCTGTCGCTTCTCGAAGGCGGGCGGGTCCTCCAGCACACCGTCCTCCTCCGCGAGGGCGCGACCCTGGACGATCTGGCGCGGCTCCTCGAGGCGGAGCGCCTCGCCGCGGCCCGGGACGTGCTCCGGGCGGCCCACGACCGCGTGTTCCTCCGCCGGCTCGAGATCGACGCCGACAGCGTGGAGGGCTACCTCTTCCCCGACACCTACCAGGTCGTGAAGGGCATGGCGGCGGAGGAGCTGCTGGCGCGCATGGTGGCGCGCATGCGGGAGCAGATCACGCCGCAGCTGCGCGAGCAGGCGCGGGCGCGGGAGCTCGGCGTCCACCAGTTGCTGACGCTGGCCTCCATCATCGAGAAGGAGGCCGTGGAGCGGAACGAGATGCCGCTCATCTCGGCCGTGTTCTGGAACCGGCTCAAGCGCGACATGCCGCTACAGGCCGACCCGACCGTGCAGTACGCGCTCGGCAAGAACGTCCGCGCGCTGTCGCGCGAGGACCTGCAGGTCGACTCGCCGTTCAACACGTACCGGCGCGTGGGCCTGCCGCCGGGGCCCATCGCCAGCCCCGGGCGCGCGGCCCTGGAGGCCGCGGTCAATCCCGCGCGGGTGGACTATCTCTACTTCGTCTCGGTGGATGATCGCCGCCACCACTTCTCGAGCAGTCTCGCCGACCACAACACCGCCGTGGCGCGGTACCGCCTGGCGAAATCGCGCTGACGGGGCGCGCCCGTGGCTTCCTTGTCTGAGCCGGCAGCGAGTGCTATAACCGACCGCGTCATGACGCCAGCGGAGGACCGGAGCGCGGTGTCCATCCTGCCGCGGCCGAGGGCTCTGCCCGCGCCGCGCCGCGACGGCGAGCGCTTCCCGCTCCTCTACCGGCTCGCGCGGGCGGGGTGCGCCCCGCTGCTGCGCGCCTGGTTCGACCTGGCGGTGGAGGGCGCGGAGCATCTCCCCGCCTCTGGACCCTTCATCCTGGCGGCGAACCACCACAACTACCTGGACGGCGTCGTGCTGGGCGTGGCGCTGCCGAAGCCGATCGCCTTCCTCGTCATGCCGCGCGTGTACCGCGCGAGCCCGCTCCACCCGGCCTTCCACCGCCATATCCGCTCCATCCCCATCAACCTCCAGCGTCCCGACCCCGGGGCCATCAAGCGCGCGCTCAGGGTGCTGGAGGACGGCGGCGTCGTGGGGATCTTCCCCGAGGGCCCGTTCAGTCGTCAGGGACACCTTATGCCCGGCCAGCCGGGGGTGGCCACCATCGCGCTCCTGTCGGGGGCCCCGGTCGTCCCCGCCGGCATCCGGGGCACCTTCGAGGCCCTCGCAGGCCAGCGCTTCTACCTGCCCAGGCGGCACCCGCTGTCGGTGCGCTTCGGGCCGCCGCTTCACGTGGCCCTCCCGCGGCATCGGCGGGCGACGCGAGACGCTCGCCAGGAGATCACCCGGCGCATCATGAGTCAGATCGCCGCGCTCCTGGACGGTGGCGCCGAGCCCAGGCCCGAGGCCCGCGCGTGGCGCTGACGGCCCCGCCCCCGGTCTGGGCAGGCTCTCCCCCGTGAGCGCCGGCGCCGGCAAGCCCTGGGGGGGGCGCTTCGCCCAGGGGCAGGACCCGGAGGCCGAGGCATTCACGGCCTCCCTGGCCTTCGACCGCCGGCTGTGGCCCCACGATATCGAGGGCAGCGTCGCGTGGGCGCGCGCCCTGGCCCGGGCTGGTCTCATCAGCGAGGGGGAGCTCACCGCGCTGCTCGACGGCCTCGCGGCCGTCCGCGCCGAGCTGGCGGAGGGGCGCTTCCCGTTCCGCCGCGAGCTCGAGGACATCCACATGAACATCGAGCGCCGGCTCGTGGAGCTGGCCGGGCCCGTCGGGGGGAGGCTGCACACGGGCCGCTCGCGCAACGATCAGATCGCGCTCGACGAGCGCCTCTATCTGCGGGAGGTCATCGCCCGGGTGGACGAGGGCGTGCGGGAGGTCCAGGCGGCCCTCCTCGACCGCGCCGAGGAGCATCTCGGCGCCGCCATGCCCGGCTACACGCATCTGCAGCGGGCACAGCCGGTTCTCCTCTCCCACCACCTGCTCGCCTACGTCGTCATGCTGGAGCGCGACCGCGATCGCCTGCGCGACGGCAGGGCGCGCGTGAACGTGCTGCCGCTGGGCGCGGGGGCGCTGGCGGGGGCGGCCTTCCCCATCGACCGGGAAGCGCTGGCGCGGGAGCTGGGCTTCACTGTGCCGAGCGCCAACAGCATGGACGCCGTGAGCGACCGGGACTTCGTCGTCGAGTTCCTCTCCCATGCCGCCATCCTCGGCATGCACCTCTCGCGTCTCGCGGCGGACCTCACGCTCTGGGCCACCAGCGAGTTCGGCTTCGTGGAGTTCTCCGACACCTTCGCCACGGGCTCGTCCATCATGCCGCAGAAGAAGAACCCGGATGTGGCCGAGCTGATCCGCGGCAAGTCGGGCCGGCTCTACGGCAACCTCGTCGCGGTGCTCGCGACCATGAAGGGCCTCCCGCTCACCTACAACTCCGACATGCAGGAGGACAAGGAGCCGCTCTTCGACAGCGTGGACACCCTCCGCGCCGTCCTGGCCGTGGCGCCGCCGATGCTCCGCTCCCTCACCTTCAAGGTCGAGCGCATGCGCGAGGCCGCCGGGGCCCATTACTCCACCGCCACCGACCTGGCCGACTACCTCGTGCGCAAGGGATTGCCCTTCCGGGAGGCGCACGAGGTCGTGGGCCGCACCGTGCGCCACGGCCTGGCGCAGGGCAAGGAGCTGGGGGACCTCACGCTGGAGGAGCTCAGGGGATTCTCGCCGCTCATCGAGGCCGACGTGCACCGCGCCCTCACCGTGGAGGCCTCGCTCGCTGCGCGGGCGGTGCTGGGCGGGACAGCCCCGGACGCGGTGAGGCGCGCCCTGGCAGCCGCCCGGGCGCTCGCCGAGAAGGGCGGGCACCCGTGAGACGTCTGGCCTGGGCTCTGGCGGCGCTGGCGCTGCTGGGCGTGGGCCTCGCGGCCTGCGGCAAGAAGGGGCCCCCCGTCGCGCCGGAGCGGCGGCTTCCCGCAGCGGCATCGGCGCTGGAGGCCTCCGTCGAAGCCGACGCCATCGTCCTCCGCTGGGTCAACCCGAAGACGCGGGTGGACGGCACGCGGCTCCGGGACCTGGCGACGGTCAAGCTCCATCGCCGCGAGGAGGCCGAGGGGACGGCGCTCAGGTCCGCCATGGTCTCCCGGGGCCAGGTGGTGGGCTACGAGGAGATCGCCTCGATCCGCCTGGAGGCCCCCGAGCCGGCGGTGGTCCGGGGCGACAGCGTCCAGTGGGTGGATCGCCGGGGGCTCGCCGTCGGCCGCCAGTACGTCTACGTGGTCACCGCGCTGGACTCCACGGGGCGCTCGGGGGCGCCCTCCGAGCGGCTCGTCGTGGGCTACGTGGCGGCTCCGGGTCCGCCGCGCAACCTGGCCGCGGCGCCGGGCGAGGGACAGGTGCGCCTGCGCTGGGAGGCGCCGTCAGGCCTCATCGACGGCAGCCCGCTCGGGGGCGGCATCCGCTACCTCATCCTCCGTGCCGCGGGCGCGGAGGCCCCGCTGGCGCCGATCACGCTGGAACCTCTCGCCGCCACCTCGTTCACCGACACGGGCCTCGAGAACGAGACCACCTACCGGTACGCCATCCGCGCCGTGCGGAGCGTGGGGGCAGGCACGGCGCGTGGCGAGGCCTCGCCACCCGTCGCCGTCACTCCCGTGGACATGACGCCTCCGAGGCCGCCCGCCAACCTCGTGGCCATCCCCTCCCCGACGGCGGTGCGGCTCGCCTGGAATCCCAGTCCGGACGCCGACGTGGCGGTCTACGCCGTCTACCGCGCGACCGGCAGCGGCGCCTTCCTGCGTGTGGGCACCACGGCCGCCATCAACACGGTGTTCGTCGACCGCGAGGTCACCGCCGGCGCCCGCTTCCGCTATGTCGTGACCGCGCTGGACCGCGCGCGGACCCAGAACGAGAGCCCCCGCTCCAACGAGGTCACTGTCCAGGTCCCGTAGTCAGTCGACCTCGTTCTGCCAGATCTGCTCGAGGCTCTGCCGGCCGCGGAGCAGGCGAAGAGTCCCGTCGGGCTCGAGCATCACCTCGGGCGCCTGGGGATAGGAGTTGTAGTTGATGGTCGCCATGGCGGCACAGTAGGCCCCGGCCCCCCCCACCACCACGAGATCGCCGATCTGCGGCCGCGGCACCCATCGCGGCGCCAAGGCCTCCGGATCCCCCAGCGCCGGCGTGAGGATGTCGCCGGACTCGCAGCACGGGCCCACGAAGACCACCGCCGCCGGCTCCCGGCCCGTGGCGAGCACGTCGATGGGGTGCTGGGCGCCGTAGAGCGAGGGCCGCGCGATCTCCGGCATACCGGTGTCGAGCTTGGCGAAGAGATAGCCCTCGCCCCCGGTGTCCACCACGTCCACGCAGGTGGCCACGACCGCCCCGGCCAGCGCCACCAGGAAGGTGCCGGGCTCGATCTCCAGCCCCAGCCCGCGGCCATGTCGCAGGCGAAACGCCTCCAGCTCGCGGCGGACATGGGCGCCGACCTCCGCCAGGTCCACCGAGGGCTCCTCCGGCATGCGGCCCACCTTGAACCCCCCGCCCAGATTGACGGCGACGACGTCCGGAAGCTCGGCGGCGAGGTCGAGTGTCATCAGGGCGCAGCGGTTCCACACCTCGGGGTCGGTCCCCGAGCCCACATGGGTGTGCAGCCGCGTGATCCCGAGGCCGTGGCGCGCCGCCATGGCCTTCACCTCGCCGAGGTGCTCGTGCCAGATCCCGAAGCTCGAGGCGGGGCCGCCCGTGTTGGTCCGCTTGGTCGAGCCCGTCCCGAGCCCCGGGTTCATGCGGACGGAGACCTCGTGGCCGGGGGCGAGGCGGCCGAACTCCGCCAGCTGATGGAGCGAGCAGGCGTTGAACCGGACGCCGCGGGCCACGTGCTCGGCGAGACGCCGGGACGGCATCTGGGACGTGAGCTGGATGGCCTGGGGACGGAACCCCGCGCGCAGGGCCCGCTCCACCTCGTGATCGCTGGAGGCGTCGATGTGCAACCCGAGGTCGCGGAAGAGCGCGAGGATGCCGCGGCTCGGATTGGCCTTCATCGCGTAGCGGACCGTGAGTCCGAAAGGCGCCGGCATGGCCAGCGCCTCGCGCGCGGCCGTCTCGAGCGTGCCGCGGTCGTAGACGTAGCACGGCGTGCCGAAGCGGCGGCGCACCTCGGCGGCCCGCTCGGCGGTGAGGAACGGGCGCGGGCCGCCCTGGGACGTGGGGGACATGCCGGCTCCTCCTTCTCGGGATGACAGCCGGGCCATGATACCCCAGCTGGCGGCGGGACGGCCACGGGAGGGGTCCGCTTGAAGTGGCTCGGGGTGTGGTGCTAGAGTCGGACAAATCCCGCGGTGCCGGAATCCCTTTCGGCACGAGCATGACGGAGGACTTGGTGATGCGACCCACATTCCAGGGCTCGATCGTCGCGATGGTGACCCCGTTCCGCAACGGAGAGGTGGACGAGGCCAAGCTCCGGGAGCTCGTGGAGTGGCACGTGTCGAGCGGCACGGACGCCATCGTCCCCTGCGGGACCACCGGGGAGTCCCCGACCCTCTCCCACGACGAGCACAAGCGCGTCGTGGAGGTGGTCGTGGAGGCCGCTCGCGGCCGGATCCCGATCATCGCGGGCACCGGCTCCAACTCCACGGCCGAGGCCATCGATCTCACCAGCCACGCGAAGCGGGCCGGGGCGCGCGGCGCGCTCGTGGTGAACCCCTACTACAACCGGCCGACCCAGGAGGGGCTCTACCGCCATTTCCGGGCCGTGGCCGAGGCGGTGGACATCCCGATCCTCGTCTACAACATCCAGAGCCGGACGGCGGTCAACGTGGAGACCGACACGCTCCAGCGCCTGGTCAAGGACTGCCCGAACATCGTGGGCGTGAAGGAAGCCTCGGGGTCCCTCGACCAGATGACCCAGGTGATCCTCGCCTGCGGCCCCGACTTCTCGGTGGTCTCGGGCGACGACAACCTCACGCTGCCGCTCATGTCCGTGGGGGGACGCGGGGTCATCTCGGTGATCGCCAACATCGTCCCGCGGGACACCGCGGAGCTGACCCATGCGGCGCTGGCCGGAGACTGGAAGCTCGCCCGAGAGCTCCACCTGCGCCTGTTCCCGCTCTCCCGCGCCATGTTCATCGAGACCAACCCCATCCCGGTCAAGGAAGCCATGGCCATGATGGGCAGGCTCGAGCCCGAGTTCCGCCTGCCGCTGTGCCGGATGACGGACGCCAACCGGGAGCGCCTCCGGACCGTCCTCAAGCAGCAGGGCCTCGTCCAGGGCTGATCCCGCCGCCATGCCAGACGTGGTGATCGCCGGCGCGGCCGGCCGCATGGGGAGCCGTCTCGTCGCCCTGCTCCGGGAGGAGCACGACCTCCGGCTGGTGGGGGCGCTGGAGGCGCCGGGCCACCCGGCCCTTCACAAGGACGCGGGGGAGGTGGCCGGCATCGGGCGCGTGAACGTGCCGATCTCGGGCGACCCCGACGGCCTCCTCGGCCCCGACCGCATCCTCATCGAGTTCTCCGTGGCGGACGCGAGCCTCGCCCACCTGCGCGCGGTCGCGCGGCAGCGCGGGCGCGCGGTGATCGGCACCACCGGCTTCTCCGCCGCCCAGCGGCACGAGATCGAGCTCCTGGCCCGGGAGGCGGCCATCCTCCTCTCCCCCAACATGAGCGTGGCGGTCAACGTGGCCTTCCGCGTGCTCCGCGAGATGGCGCAGCTCCTGGGAGAGGACTACGATGTGGAGATCACGGAGGTCCACCACCGCTTCAAGAAGGACGCCCCCAGCGGCACGGCGCTCCGCATGGCGGAGGTTGTGGCGCAGGCCCTCGGGCGCGATCTCACCCGGACGGCCGTCTACGGGCGCCACGGGTTGCCCGGGGAGCGGACCCGGAGCGAAATCGGCATCCTCTCCCAGCGCTCCGGCGATGTGGTGGGCGAGCACACCGTGTCCTTCGGGGCGCTGGGCGAGCGGCTCGAGCTGACCCACCGCGCTCACAGCCGGGACACCTTCGCGCGGGGGGCGCTCCGCGCCGCCCGGTTCATCGCGGAAGCGCGCCCGGGACTCTACTCGATGGAGGACGTCCTCGGGCTGGCATGAAGATCGTCCGGTTCAAGGCGGCGGGCAAGACGCGCTACGGCGTCATCGAGGGGAGCTACGTTCTCGAGTACGCCGGCACCCCGTTCGGGACGTTCAGGAAGGGGCGGAAGCGGTACCCGATCCGGCAGACGGTGCTGCTGACCCCGCTCCTGCCCGGCAAGATCGTCGGCATCGGGCTCAACTACCGCGATCACGCCGAGGAGGTGGGTCTCCCCGTGCCGGCCGAGCCGTTCATCTTCCTCAAGCCGCCCTCCGCGCTCATCGGCCCGGGCGACCCGATCGTCTACCCTCCCCAGTCCAGCCGGGTGGACTACGAGGCCGAGCTGGCCGTGGTCATCAAGAAGCGCGCGCGCCACGTGCCTGCGGAGCGCGCGCGGGAGCATGTGCTGGGCTACGCGTGCCTGAACGACGTCACCGCGCGGGACCTGCAGATGCGGGACGGGCAGCTCACCCAGGCCAAGGGCTTCGACAGCTTCTGTCCCCTGGGCCCCTGCATCGCCACCGACGTGGACCCAGGGGGGCTCGAGATCGAGAGCTTCCTCAACGGCGAGCGCAAGCAGTCGTCCAGCACCCAGAACCTCATCTTCTCCGTCGAGGAGCTGGTGGCCCGCATCTCGGCGGTGATGACACTCCTCCCGGGGGACGTCATCGCCACGGGCACCCCGGCGGGGATCGGCCCGATGCAGCCCGGCGACAGGGTGGAGGTTCGCATCGCAGGCATCGGGAGTCTCGTCAATCCCGTGATCAAGCTCTAGCAGGATGCTGAAAAACCCGCAGGCTGCTCAAAAAGGTCCAGATGCGAGGCGGCGCCCGACGGCCGCACGCGAGGCGTACTCTCTGTACGTTGAGCGTGCGGCTGAGGGCGCCAACGAAGCAGATGGGCCTTTAGGAGCGGCCTGCTAGGAGGGAACGCGTGACACACGGTTCCAGAATCCCCGAGCTGGCGGAGCGCCTGAAGCGGCTGCCGCCCTACCTCTTCGCCGAGATCGACAAGAAGAAGCGCGAGGCGCGGGCGCGGGGCGCCGACCTCATCGACATGGGCATCGGCGATCCCGACCTGCCGACGCCCCCGCATGTCGTCGAGGCCCTCAAGCGCGGCGCCGAGAACCCGGAGCATCACCGCTACCCCTCCTACGAGGGCATGATCGAGTTTCGCACCGCCGCGGCGGAGTGGTACCGGCGGCGCTTCGGCGTCGTGCTGGACCCGGAGACGGAGGTGCTGGCGCTCGTCGGCTCCAAGGAGGGCACGGCGCACATGCCGCTGGCCTTCGTCAATCCCGGCGACGTGGTGCTGGTGCCCGACCCGGGGTACCCCGTGTATGCGGCCGGCACCTGGTTCGCGGGCGGTGAGGTCCACTTCATGCCGCTCCTGCGGCAGAACGGCTTCATGCCCGACCTCGGGGCTGTCCCTGGCGACGTCGCCCGCCGGGCCAAGCTCATGTACCTGAACTACCCGAACAACCCCACAGCCGCCACGGCGACCCGCGAGTTCTTCGCCCGCGCCGTGGACTTCGCCCGCGCCCACGGCATCATCGTGTGCCACGACGCGATGTACTCCGAACTGCGCTTCGACGACTACCGCCCGCCCTCCTTCCTGGAGACGCCGGGCGCCCGCGAGGTCGGCGTCGAGTTCCACTCGCTGTCGAAGACCTACTCCATGACCGGCTGGCGCGTGGGCTTCATCGTGGGCAATGCCGAGGCCGTGGCGGGGCTCGGCAAGGTCAAGACCAACGTGGACTCGGGTGTGTTCCAGGCGATCCAGGAGGCGGCCATCGCCGCCCTCGGCGGGCCGCAGGACGTGGCCGAGCAGTACCGGCGCATCTACCAGGAGCGGCGCGACGTCGTGGTGGCCGGGCTCCGGGGGCTGGGCTGGGAGGTGGATGTCCCCCGGGCCGCCTTCTTCGTCTGGGCGCCCACGCCGGGCGGGCTCGACTCGCGCAGCTTCGCGGCCCGGCTGCTGGAAGAGGCCGCCTGCGTCGTGACCCCGGGCGTGGGCTTCGGGCCCTCCGGCGAGGGCTTCTACCGCATCGCCCTGACCATCGAGGCCAAGCGGCTGGCCGAGGCCATGGAGCGGCTCCAGAGGCTCAAGCTCTGAGGTCCGACAAGATCTTCCTCGAGGACGTCCGGTTCTACGGCCACCACGGCGTCACCTCCGCCCAGCAGACGGTGGGCGCCTGGTTCTCGGTGGACGTGGAGCTGGACGTGGATCTCGGGCCCGCGGCGGTCTCCGACGACCTGCGGGCCACGGTGGATTACGGAGCCGTGGCGGCCCGGGTCGTGGAAGTGTGCACGCGGGAGCGCGTCAACCTTCTCGAACGCCTCGCCGGGGGGCTGGCCCAGACGCTGCTCGGGGAATTCCCCTGCCGGCAGGTCCGGGTGCGGGTGCGGAAGCTGACGCCGCCCATGGAGGGGCTGCATGCGACTCCGGGCGTGGAAGTGACCCGCGAGCGCTGACCGTGGCCAGGGTGTTCCTGAGCCTCGGCTCCAACCTCGGCGACCGGCTTGAGTGCCTGCGCCAGGCGGTGGAGCGGCTTCGGCGCCTCCCCGCCGTGGAGTTCCTGGACGCCTCGCCCCTCTACCAGACCGAGCCCTGGGAGGAGGACCCGGGCGAGGCGGCGGATCCGGAGGCGTGGTTCTTCAACTGCGTGGTGGCCATCGAGACCGCGCTGCCGCCGAGGACGCTCCTCGACGAGCTCCAGGGTATCGAGCGCGCGCTGGGGCGGGTGCGGGGCAGCGGCACCCCCGAGGACCGCCGATACGAGCGGCGGACGCTCGACATCGACATCCTCGGCTACGGCGAGAAGGTCATCAGCGCCACCGCGGAGATCAGCATCCCGCATCTCCTGCTGCACGAACGCGCCTTCGTGCTGAGGCCCCTGGCCGATCTGGCGCCCGACTGGGAGCACCCCACCCTCTACCAGACGGTCCAGGAGCTCCTGGCCGGCCTCGCCGACGAGCACGAGGTGCGGATGACCGGCTTGCCGCGCCGCTGGTTCGAGCGTTGAGGCCGGGGCGGCGCAGAGCCCGATGAGCCCCGAGGAAGAGTTCCGCCAGGAGGCCCTCCAGCACCTGGACGCACTCCACAACCTCGCGGTCTATCTCACCCGGAACGGGTCCGAGGCCCAGGATCTGGTGCAGGAGACCTATGTCCGGGCCATGCGTTTCTCCCATCGCTTCGAGCGGGGAACCCATCTCAGGGCCTGGCTGTTTCAAATCCTGAGGAATACCTTCCTGACCTTTTACCGGCTGCGGGAACGCGAGCCAGCGCTCTCGGAGGACGGTGTGCCGGCGGGTGGGGCGCCCATGTTCCACGATGCCCCGGATCAGGACGGCGCGAGCACGGAGGTGCACACCGACCTCGAGCGGGCCCTGGCAAGGCTCCCGGAAGAGTTCAAGACCCCGCTGCTGCTGGCCGAGGTGGAAGGGTTCCCCCTGGAGGATGTGGCGCGGATCATGGACTGCCCGGTCGGGACGGTGAAGTCGCGCATCTTCCGGGCCAAGGAGCGGATGCGCGAGTACCTGAAGGACTACGGACAGGAACGGAAGGCCTGAGACCATGTGCCCCGAGCCCCAGGATCTGCCCGGCGACGACCCCGAGGTCGGCCGCTGGCTGAGAGAGCGGCTGCCGCGCCATCCGGCCCCGCCCCAGCTGCGGGCCGCGGTGCGGCGGGTGCTCATGCCCGAGGAGGGCAAGCCGCGCTGGCGCTGGGCGTGGCTGGCCCCCTCGGTGGCGGCGCTGGCCACCGCCATGCTGATGGTCATGTGGATGGCGACGGGGCTGCCCGTGATCGGCTCCGTGGACCCCATCCAGCAGATCTCCCGCGCCGTCGTCACCGAGCACGCCCGCATGCTGAGCTGGGCACAGCGCGAGCCCGATGTGGTCCCGGCGGCCCTGCCCCGCGTCATGGAGGAGAGCGGCGTGATCCTGAACTGGGTCTTCACCGGGGACGAGCAGATCCGCCTGGTGAATGCCCAGCCGACCTACGTGGAGGGGCACCGCGGCATGTCGCTGGGCTACATGGACAGGGACGGCCATGCCGTGACCTACGTCATCGTTCCCAGCGGCGGCGTGCCCCTGCCCGAGCAGGGCCGGGTCCAGATCGACCGGTGGCGCCCGCTCATCCGTCGCGAGAACGGCTTCAGCCTCATCGTCTGGAAGGACAAGGGACTGCTCTGCGTGCTGGTCTCCGCCCTCGTCTCCGAGGATGACGTGGCGCGGCTCAAGGAGTACTTCGTCAAGGTGCGCTCCCAGACGGAGCTGTCGCCGGTGTTCTGATTCTTGACCTGGCACGGGCACCCGGCAGTGGCGTGGTATTCTCGGGCCCGTGCCTGATCTGCTCGCATCCCTGGCCGCCCCCGTCGCCGAGCGCCTCGTGGCGCGCGGCCACACGGTGGCCGTGGCCGAGTCCTCGGCGGGCGGCCTCATCTCCGCCGCGCTCCTATCCATCCCCGGGGCCTCGGCCTACTTCATGGGCGGCGGCGTGATCTACACGCGGGCGGCGCGGCGGGTCCTGCTCGGCGTGCCCGACGAGGGGGTGCGCGGCATTCGTTCCAGCACCGAGGCCTACGCGCTCCTCAAGGCCCGTACGGTGCGCGAGAAGCTCGGCACGACGTGGGGGCTCGCGGAGACCGGCGCGGCGGGACCCAGCGGCAACCGCTACGGCGACCCCAGCGGGCACGCGTGCATCGCGGTGGCCGGGCCCGTCGAGCGCTCCCGCACCGTCGAGACGGGCCGCACCGACCGCGAGGCCAACATGTGGGCCTTCACCCGCGCCGCCCTCGAGCTGCTGGAGGCCTGCCTGAGCGAGGACGCGCGCTGACAGCCCAGGCGCGCGATGCTCCGGCGATCTCGCATCGCGATCGCGCCGGATCAGCGCGGCGGCCGTCGGGGCGCGCCGGCGGACGACCGGGCGGCGGATCTCGATGCGGTCGAGAAAGGCTCGAACGGCAGCCGTATCGGTACGGACGGCGCGCGCGAGGAGGCGGACAGCCCCGGCATTGATGGAGGACTTCCGCTCGGCGGCCAGTCGCCGCAGCGCCTCGTACGTCTCCTCGGGAACCTGCCGTACAGGGTGGTAGGATGGAGCGAGGCCGGCGCCCGCGGCAGTCGCGGGGCGGCGAAGTGGGGGAGGGCTGATGGGCGAGGGGGACTGGCCCCAACTGAGGTTCAGCTTCAACGAGCGCAAGGCGGCCGCTGCCGCCGCCCTCCTCATCGACCGCGAGGGCGGCAGCATGGACTACATGCGCTTGGCCAAGCTCCTGTACCTGGCCGAGCGTGAGAGCCTGAAGCGCTTGGCTCGTCCGTTGATCGGTGACACCTACTACGCCCTCGACCAGGGGCCGATCCCGAGCCGGGTGCTGGATCTGTGCAAGTACACCTCGAGCGGCCCTTGGGCGGGCCAGATCGAGCGCACGGGCCTGTGGGCGGTGCGCCTCAGGAAGCCGCCCGAGCTCGGGCCACTGTCGAACGCGGAGATCGCCGTGCTCGACGACGTGTTCAAAGCCTTCCGCGACATGGACCAGTGGGCCTTGAGCACGATGACACATGCGTTCCCCGAATGGCGAGATCCCCACGGCTCGCGTATCGAGATCCTGCCCGCGGAGATCCTGGCCGCGATCGGCAAGACCCCCGAGGAAGCCCGCGACATCCTTGAGGACGCCGCTCACGACGCCCGGGTGGACGCGGCCTTCGGCAGGTGAACCCGGGCGACACGTTTCGCTTCACGGATCCGCGCGACGAGCCCCACCTCTGGATCGTCCTCTCCGAACCCGGACGCGTCGTCGTCATCGTCAGCGCATCGACCAAGAACCTGGGTCTGGACCTCCCGATCATCGAGCCCGGTGAGCATCCGTCCTTGAGCCGTCGATCCTTCGTCCGTTGCGACAAGGCCCGGTTGGTTGCCGCCGACGTTCTCCAGCAGACCCTCGACCGCGGAGTCATCCACCAGTCACATCCCCTGTCGCCCGGCCTCCTGGCGCGGATCCGGGCTGCCATCCTGGCCTCCGAGCACACGCCTGGGGAGATCAAGGAGGTGTTGCAGCCGACCCGTCCTCGGGGAGGGCGCTGACTTGTCATCGAGACCCGTGCCCGTCAGCTCTCTGCCGCCCGGCACGATCTACCACGCGATCGACACGGCAGCCACCAACCTAGCCGGTGGTATCGCCACCGTCGATGCCTGCGTGGCGTGGCTTCGCGAGAAAGTCTTTCACCACGAGTTCTTCCACCACATCGTGGAATCGACCGCCACGACGCTCGAGATCCTTTCGGCGAGCTTCGGCGATCAACCCCGACCGATCTACCGGAATTACAGGGACGCGACGCACCGCCGGCTGGGCAGCCATCCCCATGAACCCCTGGAGGAGGCCCTGGCGAACGCCTACGCTCACAACTCTTTCTCCTTCCTCTCGCGAAGCAGACTCGGCTTCCGGACCGTCCAGGCGCAGCGGTATCAGGACGTCATGCGCCGCACCTGGCAGCTCAGCTCCGAGGGCTATCGACACGCGGCGCACTACGCAATCGGGCGCGACGCCGACTCCGGCTACGTGAGTGGAGGGGCACAGCTTCTCGCCATGCTCCTGGCGAGCGACAAGCTGGATCCTGGCGCCCTCTTGCTCGTTGCCCAGCGAGTGATGCCGCGAGGGCACACCGCTTTGGTGGAGAAGGCTGACGTCCCGACGTTTCTCGTGGGTGGACCAGCGCAGATCACGCACTTGCTCGACCTCGTGCCGGCGCCGAATGAGACGTACACGGGGCTGTTCTTGCCCTGGGACACCTCGGAGCTCGATGCCGCCCTGCGCGCCCGGCACAAGGCGACGACCCGCCGGGAGCCGGGCGCGGGAGTGCCACGGTCCTGACCGTGGCACTCTCGCCCACCAGGGCCCCAGAACCTTACGCATCGTCCTCTTCGTCGCCCACCAGCGGCCCGGCGCTTCTTCGTGTTGTGGATGCCGCGACGCATCTCATCCGCGCAGCCTTCGTCGTTGAGGCTGACAAGGCGGGCGAGCGCCTCGCGTCGGGCCTCGGGCCGCCGGCGGGGCCCAAGAGGTCGCAGACCTGCATCGGCTGTCATGAAGGCGCGCGGCCCCCGCTGGGACCGTCACGCCCTCCACACCAGCTCGGCGGCCCGCTCGTGGAGCGCCTTGAAGTCCGGGAACAGTACTGGTCGCCCGTGGGCCGTGGCCCGGCGCCGCGCACGACGCCGAGCGGGTGCGAGAGGAGCCCCGGGATGTCCGAGTCGAAGAGTGACAGGCTGCTCAAACTGGTGGGCGCCCTCTTGGCCGAGAAAGACGGAGTGGTGGCCAAGGAGCAGGAGCTCGTCGCGAGATTGAACGCCGCGCTGAGCAAGATGGGATTTGCGGTGGTCGCGACAGGCACAGGCGCTCGACGGAGACGCG
>MGBV01000259.1:19073-21950 GCA_001788415.1 Candidatus Rokubacteria bacterium GWC2_70_16
GCAGCGTAGTCGAGCTGGTCTCCTCCGACGGCATGGGCCGGGTCTGCCACCTTGTCCCTGCCGGAATGCGCCAGCCCCTGACTCGCTGGACCGTGCTCGTGAGGCTCCGCCTCAGAAGCGCACGCAGACCTTGCCGAAGTGCCGGCCCGCGGGCAAGGCCGTGATCGCCTCGCCGACCTGCTCGAAGGCGAACACGCTGTCGTCGACGGGCGGGGCGGTTCGCCACAGCTCCATGGCGCGCACCATGTCCTCGAACAGCTCCCGGCTGCCCACCGTCACGCCCTGCATGCGGATGTTCTGGGTCACGACGGGGCCCAGGGCCAGGCTGGCGGCCACGCCGGACAGCACGCCGATCAGGGCGATGGTCCCGCTGCAGCGCACCGCGCGCACCGAGGACTCGATCGTCCCCGCCCCGCCCACCTCCACGACGAGATCCACCCCGAGGCCCCCGGTCACCTCGCGGGCCACCTTGTGCCACTCGGGGGTGTTGCGGTAGTTGACGAGGTGGTCGGCGCCCATGGTCTTCAGGCGCTCGAGCTTGGCATCGCTGGAGGATGTGGCCAGCACGCGGGCGCCGTGCATCTTGGCGAAGAGCAGGGCGAAGAGAGATACGCCGCCCGTGCCCTGGACGAGGACCACATCGCCAGCCTTGACGCCGCCCTGGGCGACGAGCGCATTCCAGGCCGTCACCGCGGCGCAGGGGAGCGTGGCGGCCTCGAGCGCCGTCATGTGCCGCGGCGCCCTGACCACACCCTCCTGGCGAAGCACCATGTACTCCTGCATCACCCCGTCCCGCGGCCCCCCCAGCACCTCCGCCCAGTGCTCCTCCCGGATGGGGCCGTTGAGCCATGTCTGGCCGAAGATCGGGCAGACGAGATCGCCCACGGCGGCCCGGGTGACGGAGGCGCCCACCGCCACCACCCGGCCCGCGCCGTCAGACAGCGGCACCAGCGGCAAGGCGCCGCTCCGCCGGCCGTAGCCGCGCCGGGACACGATGACGTCGCGGTAGTTCACCGAGCCGGCCTCCATCCGGATCAGCACCTCGCCGGGGCCCGGCTCCGGGCTTGGACGCTCAGCCAGCCTGATGTGCTCCGGGCCCCACTCGTCCTGGATCTGCATGACCTTCATCATCGTGCTGTCTCCTCTCGCGAATACTGTCACGCGACTCGTCCCATCACCGTGTCGGCGAACTCCCGCAGGAGCTCCTCCCGCTCGACGAACCCCTGTCCCGGCACCTGCGGGACCATCACGAGGCGCCGCACGCCGGGGACGCCGGCGATGGCCCCGACCCGCTCCGCGACCTCGGCCGGCGTCCCCGCCAGGGCAAAGAGATCGATGAGGCGCTCGGGCACGAGCCTCCGATGTCGGGCCGCCGCGCTGGCGTGCTCGAAGTACTGCAGTCCCACGCGGCTCACCGGGCGCCTGCCCGGGTGTCCGGCGCGGGGCGGGCGGCGGCGAAGGGCAGCGCCATGAGGGCCCACATCACCAGCGCCACCTCGGAGTCGCCGAAGTTGTATTCCGACAGCCCGGCGCCGAGGAAGCCGACGGCCGCGGCCATGCTGCCGAGGGCGAGCGCGCGCCCCGCGTGATCGTCCCGCGGCCGGGCCCGGCGGAGCCCCGCCACCCGGACGAAGAAGGCCACCCAGATCCACAGCCACGCCCCGAGCCCCAGCACCCCGCGCTCCACGAGGATCTGCAGCGGCGCGTTGTGTACATGGCCCGTGCGCTTCTTGAAGGCCTCGGGCAGGGCGAACTCCGCGTAGCGCCGCTTGACGCCCCCCGGCCCCACCCCGATCCACGGCCGCTCCGCCCACATCCCCAGCCCGCTCTGCCACATGTAGCGGCGCTCCTTGACTCCGGCTTCCGCCGGATCGCCCATGGTGCGCAGCCGGTGGCCCAGCGGTCCCGGCGCCAGCACCGCGATGGCCGCCACGGCGAGGACGGCCGCGGCGACGACCAGGCGCCCCCGGCGCGCCACGGCGACCACCCCCAGCACGCCCAGGGCGAAGCCGAGCCAGGCCCCGCGCGTGTAGGTGGCC
The DNA here is from genome assembly GCA_001788415.1 of Candidatus Rokubacteria bacterium GWC2_70_16. Classification (GTDB taxonomy): domain Bacteria; phylum Methylomirabilota; class Methylomirabilia; order Rokubacteriales; family CSP1-6; genus UBA12499. Next base: position 21,113 of record MGBV01000259.1, read on the forward strand.
CCGAGCCCGAGCAGCATCGCCAGCCAGGCCCCCCCGAGCCAGCCCCGGCGCTGGCCCGCGAGCAGCCGGGGAAGGCCCGCCAGCAGGATCACGTTCAGCATTCCCGCCAGAGTCATGTAGATGCTGAAGGCGCCGCGCGCGCGGTCACAGCGGTGGAAGAACCAGCGGAGCACGCCCGGCCCCGACACCTCGCCCGGGCAGGCGAGCACCTGGACGAGCCCCATGCAGGCGGCCGCGGCCGCCACGAGGGTGAGGGCGGAGAGAAAGCGCTGGGCCTCCTGGCCGCCGGCGACGGCGTCGGCCGTCACCCAGAGGGCCGCCGTCAGCAGGAGGCCCTTGGAGGCCACGAGGCTCGCCCCGGGCTCGGCCGAGAGCGCCGCCGACAGGAGCGTGGCGCCGGCAAAGGCGCAGAGGGGCCCGAAGAGCGGCCAGGTCTGGCTGGCGCGGACGGCGGGATCGCGAAGCCGCCAGAGCCAGAGGAGCGTCAGCGCCGCCAGCGCTGACTGGGACAGCGTGATGGAGAACCCGAGCCCCACGACGAACACCACGAGCAGAGCACGGCGAAGACCCGTCACGGTGTGCCGGGGCAAATCACGAGCCAGACGAGGCCCGAGGATTGCGGTGCGAGCCGTAGCCGAGAGGCGAGGCGAGCGAACCTGACAAGCCAAGCGAGAGCGGCCAGCGCGAGGCGTACGAGGGTGTACGTTGAGCGCTGGCGACGACCGAGAACGTGGCAGGGCGAGCAGCAGCCGCAGGCGAAGCGAGCGGACAAGGGAATCGGGCGAGCATGAGCGAGCCCTGGCGAAGTGAGTTGCCCCGGCACTAATAGGCGTTCCGG
>MGBV01000260.1:0-8596 GCA_001788415.1 Candidatus Rokubacteria bacterium GWC2_70_16
GCCGATGGCCATGGCCATGTCGTAGGCGCCCGAGGCCACGGCGTAGCAGGCGTTGCGGAAGGCCTCGGAGCCGGTGGCGCAGAAGTTCTCGAGCCGGCTCACCGGCTTGTAGTCGATCTTGAGCGGGCGGGAGAGCGTGAGCCCGCTCTGGCCGGAGAAGAGCGTGCCGAGCCAGAAGGCGTCGACGGCGTCGATGGGGACGCCGGCGGAGTTCAGCGCGCCCGTGGCCGCGTCCACCAGGAGATCGTCCACGCTCTTGTCCCAGTGCTCGCCGAAGGGGGTGCAGCCCATGCCGATGATCGCCACGCGGTCGCGGATGCCGTTGCTGGCCATGGTCAGGCTCCTTCACCAGGGGCGGGCACCCGGGCTGTCGCCACGCCCGCCCCCGCCGGATGTTCGCGTTGCTTGATTCTCTTCGCGCGGTCTCAGCTGCTGCTGGCGCGGAGAGGACGCGCCTTCCAGAAGTAGTTGTGGACGCCGCCGGCGGTGAAGAGCCGCCGGAAGGTCATCTCCACGCGGGTGCCGATGGCGACGGCGGCCGGGTCCACATCGGTCAGCTCGCACTGGAAGCGGCCGCCGCCCTCGAAGTCGATCACCGCGGCCACCACGGGTGGGGACAGCGAGTAGGCCAGCCGGTCCACCGTGAACGTCGCGATCACGGCCGGGACGTCGCTGAGCCGCTCGGGCGCCATCCGGTCCACCGCGTGGCACTTGAGGCAGACGCGCTGGGGCGGCACGTGCCGGGCGCCGCAGGCCTGGCAGCGGCTGCCCGTGAACGCGAACTTCCACGCCTCGCCGCGGAAGGACGGCGGCGCCGCGGGGCGCTGGGGATCGGGCCGCCGCGGCGGCTCGCGATCGAGGAAGCCGCGCCAGGTGAGGAAGGCCGCATACGGGACGCCGGTGCCCCCGGCGATCTGCTGCGCCACCGTCGGGTTCGCGCGGCGCGTGCCGAGGGCGGCGGCGGTGCGCCAGATCGTCACGTCGCAGCCGTCCGCCAGCGAGACCACCGCGAGGAGCTGATCGGGGAGGGCGCGGTCGAGGGCGTCGGCCAGCAAGAGCCCCGCGTGCGCCGTCCCGGTATTGCCGATCACACCGCCGAGGTCGTCAGCCACCGCCGCAGGCGGGGCCCCCACCGCCGCGGCGACCCGCTTGCAGGCTCGGGCGTGGGGTCCGGCGACGATGAGCCGGTCCAGCGCCTGGGCCGTGACGCCGGCCTGCTTGAGCGCCTCGGTCACGGCCGCCTCGCCGAGCGGCACATAGGCGTGCTCGCCGAAGCGCTCCTCCCACTGGCGGGAGGCGGCGGCGCCAGGCGGCCGCCAGCGATCGAGGAACTCGGCCGTGGCATGGGCCCAGGCGACGGGCTCGGCCAGGAGCGGCGCCTCGGCGCTGCCCTCGCCGCAGAGGAAGGCCACCGCCGCGTCTCCGCCCTCGCGCTCGTCGGCGCCGCCCGGCAGCCCCGTGCGGATGTCGGCGCACACCGCCAGCGTCGGCCGCCCGGCGTCCAGGGCCGCGCGCAGCGCGCCTGCGCCGGAGCGCACCGCGCCCAGCATGTCGAAGGCCGGCGCGGCGGGATCGAGGCCGAGCGCCGCGTGGATGGCCGTGGCGTTGGTCTTGTCGAGGTAGCCCGGGGCGGCGGTGGCGAAGTAGAGGGCCGCCGGCCGCACCCGGGGCGCCGCGCGCAGCGCCGCCCGCGCGGCCTCCACGCCCATGGAGGTCGTGTCCTCGTCGTAGGAGGCGACGGCGCGCGTGCCCTTGCCGGCCGGCTGGCCGAGCGCGGCGGCCATCGCCTTCCGGTCGAGGCGGAAGTAGGGGATGTAGGCGCCGTAGGCGACGATGCCGTTCATGACCCCGCCACGTTAGCAGGGGACGCCGGCGCCAGTCAAACGGCCCTCACGAAGTCCGCTTGACCCGGTCCGCCGGGATCACGGCGACGGCGTCGATCTCGATGAGGTAGTCGGGCTTGACCAGGCGCTTGACCTCGACCAGGGTGCTGGCGGGGTAGGGCCGCCGGAAGTACTGGCCGCGGACCTCGTGGATCTGCGCGAGCCCGCTCATGTCGGTGACGTACACGGTGACCCGCGCCACGTCGTCCATGGTCCCGCCCACGCCGGCGAGGACCGTGCGGATGTTCTCGAGCACCTGCCGGGTCTGGGCGCGGATGTCATCCTTGCCGACCAGCGCGCCGGTGGCGTCCTGGGCCACCTGTCCGGCGATGTGCAGCACCTTGCCCTCGGGCTGCCAGGCGGCGCTGGAGAAGATGCCGAAAGGTTTCACGGTGCCGGGCGCGTCGAAGGCGTCTGCCATGGTCCCCTCCTGGGTTGGGTGTTGTCGCGGCCCCGATCATACCGTAGTCCCGCTCGTCCTTGACGCTCCGGGTCCGCCGGGATAGGCTCCCGGTGGCGCGGATGCTCCGACGCCGATCCCAGCATGCCGGGCGCTCGCCCGGGGAGGAGCCCATGGCAGACGAGGTCCACTGTTCCGTCCAGGATCGCATCGCGACCGTCACCCTCGACCGCCCGGCCAAGCGCAACGCGCTCAACATGGCCGTGGTCGAGGGACTCTCCACCATCTTCGGGCGGCTCCAGCAGGACCCGGACGTGCGCGTCGTGGTCATCCGCGGCGCGGGCACGGTCTTCTGCGCCGGCATGGACTTGCGCGAGCTGGGCCAGCGGCTGGGCGAGGCGAAGGACCCGGAGCGCCGCGTGACCGAGGTCTTCCAGGAGATCGAGCGGAGCCGGCACCCCACGATCGCCATGGTCCAGGGCGACGCCTTCGCGGGCGGCTGCGAGCTGGCGCTGCACTGCGATCTGCGCGTGGCGGCGGCGGCGGCGCGCTTCGCCATGCCGCTGGCGCGGCTCGGGCTCGTCGTGCCCTTCCCGCTGGGCCAGAAGCTGGTGGAGGTCGTGGGGCCGGCCTTCACGCGGGAGATCCTGCTGATGGGCGAGCCCGTGGGCGCGCAGCGGGCCTGGGAGATGGGCATGGTCCACCGGGTCGTCCGCGCCGAGAAGCTCCACGGGGCCGTCTACGCCATGGCGCGAGCCATCGCCGACCACGCGCCGCTGTCGCTGCAGGCGCTCAAGGCGACCATCCTGCGCGCCGTGGCCGCCGGCTCGCGCATCGAGCACGGAGACGTCGACGAGATGGCGCGGCAGGCGCGGAAGAGCCAGGACGCCGTGGAGGGCATTCGCGCAATGCTCGAGAAGCGCCGGCCGGTGTTCCGGGGGGAGTGAGGTGCCGCCGCTCGCCGGACGGGTCGCCGTGGTCACCGGCGCCTCGCGGGGCATGGGGCGCGCCATCGCGCTGCGCCTGGCCGAGGACGGCGCCGACTGCGCGCTCATCTACCGCAAGAGCGTGGAGCAGGCCCGCGAGGTGGCGACCCGGATCGAGGCGCTGGGCCGCCGGGCGCTGGCGCTGGCGCTCGATCTCCGCGAGCCGGCGCAGGTGGGCCCGGTCTTCGAGCGCATCCGCGAGACCTTCGGCCGCGTGGACATCCTGGTCGCCAACGCGGCGGCCACGGCCTTCCGGCCCATGCTCGAGCAGAAGGAGCACAATCTCCACCGCACCTTCGCCATCTCGGTGGATTCCTTCGTCGCCGCCGTGCAGGCGGCGGTGCCGCTCATGGAGGGCCGGCCCGGCCGCATCGTGGCCATCTCCGGCATCGACAGCCACCAGTCCATGGCCGGCCACGGCGCGCTGGGCGCCGCCAAGGCGGCAGTCGAGAGCCTCGTGCGGACGCTGGCGCTGGAGCTCGGGCCGCGCGGCATCACGGCGAACGGCGTGAGCCCGGGTTTCATCGAGACGGACTCCTCCCGCTTCTACACGGAGCGCGGGCTCAAGCGCGAGTACTCGCCGGCGGCGCTGGAGCTCATCGAGCGGACGCCCGTGCGGCGGCTCGGCACGGGCGAGGACGTGGCGGCGCTGGTGGCCTATCTGGTGTCCGACGGGGCGGGATTCCTCACCGGCCAGACCCTCCTCATCGACGGCGGGATCACCATCGTCTCGCCGCTCCACCGCCCCGCCGAGGATCTCTCGTCACGCTGAGCGGGCGAGCTCGAGCATCTCGCGGGCCGTCTTCACCATGGCCTCGTCCACCATGTCGCCCTTGTAGGTCACCGCGGCGATCCCCCGCTTCCGCGCGTCCTCCATGGCCTGGATCAGCCCTTCGTAGTAAGCGATCTCCTCGGCGGACGGCGTGAAGACGCGATTGACGATCGGCACATGCGAGGGATGCATGACCGTCTGCCCTCGAAACCCGAGCTGCCGGTTCCAGCGGGCATCCTTCTCCAGCCCCTCCAGGTCCTTGATGTTCCACCACGAGCTGACGGTCGGGTACTGGATGCCCGCCGCCCGGCAGTCCAGCACGGTCTTCGAACGAAGATAGAGCGTCTCCATGCCGTCCTTGGACCAGAGGTAGCCGATGGCCCGCGCGGCGTCTCCTCCGGGCCCGGCCGCCAGGCTGACCCGCCTCACCCGCGGGCAGGAGGTGGCGATCTCGTAGATGTTGCGCATCGCCGCAGCCGTCTCGCATCCCAGCGGGGTCTCGATCGTGCCGGGGGGGATCCCCATGCGCTTTTCCAGATGGGTCAAGAGCGCGTCCAGCTCTCTCATGTCGGCTCCCGTCTCGACTTTCGGCAGCGCGACCCCGTCGAGCTCGGGGCAGAGGACGCCCTCGAGATCGTCGAAGGTCAATCCCGTGGCGAAGCCGTTGATCCGGACATTGACGGCCTGTCCCCGGGCCTTGAGCGACACAACCGCGGCCCTGACCAGGGGGCGGGCAGCGACCTTCTCCTGATCCGGGACCGAGTCCTCGAGATCCAGGATCAGGCAATCCGCCCCGTAGGCGATCGCCTTCTCCATCCAGGCTGCCCGGTTGCCAGGAACGAATAGCGAGGAGCGATACGGTTTCATCGGTCCCTGTCCTTTCGTGTCACCGGGCCTTGTACGCCGGCTTGCGCTTCTCGGCGAAGGCCCGGGGGCCTTCCTTCGCGTCTTCGGTCGTGCGGAGGAACTCCTGGAAGGATTGCTCCAGCCGGATCCCCTGTTCCAGGGGCAGGCTCTGGCTCCGGATGGCCAGCTCCTTGATCGCGCGCAGGGCCAGCGGGCCGTTCTCGCAGAGCTGCCGGGCGCACTGCTCCGCCGAGGGCATCAGCTCCGCCATGGGGACGACCTTGTTGATCAGGCCGTAGCTCAAGGCCTCCTGGGCACTGAGGCGCCGCCCCAGGAGCAGCAGCTCCATGGCGACCGCGTAGGGGAGCTGTCGCAACGCCCGCTGGGTGCCTCCGTTGCCCGGCAGGATCCCTCGCTTCACCTCTGAGATCTCGAAGACCGCGTGCTCCGCCGCGATCCGGATATCGGTTCCGAACAGGAGCGTCATCCCCCCGGCCAGGCAGTAGCCGTTGACCGCGGCGATCACCGGCTTCCAGACCTCCAGGCCCCGGTTCAGCAGCATGTCCTTCTGGGTGAGCCAGAAGTCCGCCTTCTCCGGCGCCCGCGTGATGAAGGACTTGAGGTCCGCTCCCGCAGTGAAGGCCTTCTGCCCGGCCCCGGTGACGATGGCCACCCACACCTCCGGGTTGTCCCGGACATCGACCCACGCTCTCGAGAGCTCCTCGTAGACCTCCGCGTCCATGGCGTTCATGACCTCGGGCCGGTTGATGGTGACATAGGCCACCCTATCCTTCACCTCGTAGATCAGCTTCATGGTCTCCCCGTCCTCCCTCCTCAGTAGCCTTTCCGCTTGTCGATGAGGGCCAGCAGCGGCCGCCCGTCGCGCCGGCGCTGCAGGTTCTCGCAGAAGCAGTCGATGACACGACCCGCCCGGTGCGGCGAGCCACCGGCGGTGTGCGGTGTCACGATCACCCGCGGGTGGGTCCAGAAGGGGTGCCCCGCCGGCAAGGGCTCGGGGTCGGTGACGTCGAGGCCCGCGCCCCACAGGAGCCCCTCTGCCAGCGCTGCCAGCAGCTCCTCGCCGTGGACGATCTCCCCGCGCGTGACGTTGATCAGGACGGCGCTCGGGCGCATGCGCCGGAAGAGATCGCGGGTGAAGAGGTGGTGGGTCGCCTTCGTGAGCGGCAGCCCGATGATGACCACGTCGGAGAGGCCGAGCATCTCCGCCAGGCGGTCGGGGCTCCAGATGGCCTCCACGCCGGGCTCGGGCGGCACCTCCTCGATGTCCACGGCGAGCACGCGCATCCCGAACCCGAGCGCCCGGCGCGCCACCGCCCGCCCCGTCCCCCCGAAGCCCACGATGCCCATGGTCTGCTCGAAGATCTCGCGCTGCTCCTGCCGGATGGGCTCGCGGAGCCGGTAGTCCGGATCCCGCAACGCCGTGTGCACGCCGCGGGTGAGCCCGAGGAGGAGGGCGAAGGCGTGCTCCGCCAGGTGGACGCCGACCCCGCCCTTCTCGCTGGCCAGGATCACGTCGCTCTCCACCAGCTCGGGGCAGAGGAGCGCGTCCACGCCCGCGCCGATGGAGTGGTAGTAGCGGAGCCGGCGGGCGAGGAGGTAGATGTCCGGCGGCACGCGGCCGAAGAGGATCTCAGCCTCCGCGATCTCGGCGCGCTGGCGCTCGGGCTGGCGGGCCTCCACGAGGACGGCGCCCGGGCCGGCCGCGTCCAGGATGCGCGCGCGGTCGCCCGGGCCGAGGGCGGGCACGATGAGGGTGGGCGTGTAGAGGATCTTCACGGGATCACCCGGGGGAGGATCTGGCTGATGGAGCCGCGGAGCACGGCATCGGCCAGCTCGTCCATCTCGGTGGGCTCGGCGTTGACAATGACCACCCGCGCCCCCGCGCTCTTCGCCGTCGGCACGACGCCGGCGATGGGCCACACCGAGAGCTTGGTGCCCAGGGCGAGGAGCAGATCGGCGCGCCGGGCGGCCTGCTGGGCGCGGGTGAGGTCCGCCTCCACCAGCGACTGGCCGAACGAGATCGTCGCCGACTTGAGGATGCCGCCGCAGGCGCGGCAGGCCGGGTCCTCCTCGCCGGCCCTGACCCGGGCCAGCGCCCGCTCCATGGGCGCCCGCTCGCCGCAGGACAGACACACCACCTCCCGCAGGGTCCCGTGGATCTCGACCACGCGCTCGGGGGAAGAGCCCGCCAGCTGGTGGAGCCCATCCACGTTCTGGGTGATGAGGGTGTCGAGCTTGCCCAGGCGCTCGAGCGCCACGAGGGCGCGATGGCCGTCATTGGGCGCGGCCAGCCAGGCGGGGGACTCGAGCCGGCTCTGCCAGGCGCGCCGGCGCACGTCGGGGTCGGCCAGGTAATTCTGGAGCGTCGCGAGCTTCTCGGCGCCGGGGTTGCGGGTCCACAGGCCCTGGGGGCCGCGGAAGTCCGGGATGCCGGAGTCCGTGGAGATGCCCGCGCCCGTGAGCGCCACGATGCGCCGGGCCTCCTCGATCCACGCTCGGACTGCGTCCATCATGCGGGCTCAGCCGAACACGACGACGCCGCGGGCGACCTGGCCGCTCCGGAGCGCCGCGAAGCCCTCGTTGATCTGGTCGAGCGTGTACGTCCGGCTGATCAGCTGGTCGATCTTGAGCCGGCCGTCGAGGTAGAGGTCCACCAGCCGCGGGAAGTCGATGTTCGGGCGCACCGAGCCGTACATGGTGCCCTTGATGGTCTTCTCCTGCAGCGCCATCAGGTAGGGCGTGATCGGCGCGCGCACGCTCATGGCGGCCATGCCGACGATGACGGCGGTGCCGCCCGGGCGGATCGCGTCCACGATCTGGAGCGTCGTCGCCTCCCCGCCGATGGCGTCGAAGGCGTAGTCGGCGCCGCGCCCCTGAGTCAGCTCGCGCACGCGCTCGACCACCTTCTCCCGGGAGGCATCCAGCGTGTGGGTGGCGCCGAACTCGCGCGCGAACGCGAGCTTGTTCGAGAGGAGGTCCGCCGCGATGATCTTGCCCGCGCCAGCCAGCCGGGCGCCCTGGACGACGTTCAAGCCCACGCCGCCGCAGCCGATCACCAGCACGGAGGAGCCCGCCTCGACCTTCGCGCAGTGGGTCACCGCGCCCACGCCCGTGGGCACGCATCAGCCCATGAGCGCCGCCTGCGGCCACGGCATCTCCTTGCGGATGGGCACCAGCATCTCGGCGGGGCAGACGACGGCCTCCGAGAACGTGCCGAGGCGCGCCATCTGGAAGATGTCCTGGCTCCCGCGCCGGATCCGGCAGCTGCCGTCGAGCAGCGTCCAGCGCACGGACTGGTGGCCGTCGCAGAGCACCGAGCGCCCCGTCGAGCAGTGCAGGCAGTGCCCGCAGTGGGCGCGGAACGAGAAGATGATGTGGTCGCCGGGCGTGACGTTGGCGACGCCCGCGCCGATCTCCTGGACGATGCCCGCCGCCTCGTGGCCGAGCACCATCGGCAACGGGAGCGGCCAGTCGCCGTTCATGATGTGCCAGTCGCTGTGGCAGATCCCGGTGGCCATCACGCGGACGCGCGCCTCGCCCGCGCGCGGGCCCTCCTGCTCGACATCGACCACCTGAAGGGGCTGGTTGGCCTGGTAGAGAATCGCGGCTTTCATGACGGCTGTCTCCCTATGCGCGCTGACGACGCTGGCAGAGCTCGTCGACCCCGGGGCCCGGCGGGTCGGGCCCG
>MGBV01000260.1:8604-10795 GCA_001788415.1 Candidatus Rokubacteria bacterium GWC2_70_16
CCGGCACCGCATGGTAGCACCGTGGCGGAGTCCTGCGCCATGCGCCCGGACCCACCACGGCAACGTCTTCGAGGCAGTCGCTCATCCTGTCGTGCGTCCAGCGAAGGCGGACGCGTTCAGCGGGAGTCAGTCCCGCCGGGGCAAGAGCCAGAGGCCCCGTAGCTTGGATGGCAGAGGGGAGGGAGACCGAACCCCTGAAGCCCATCGACACCGCCATCTTCGGGATGGCCAGCGAGTTCCCGGGCCGTAACGTGAGTGAACGCACAGGTAGCCTCGAAAGAGCGAAGTTCCGGAGGCCGAGCCCATGATGGGAGGGCGAAGGCTGCATGGGTCGTCGCAAGCTGGCTGGCGCGGCGGGCCACTCCGGCGGGGTGAGAGCGACGGCACGGGGGCAAGGACGCGTCGAGCAACTGGAGAAGCCCTCCTCGTCCCACCGCGAAAGCGGCGGAGCAAGCGCTGCCCTATAACCAGTGCTCCTGGGAAGTGGGTGGCAGGCGAGCGGGTGGCGGAGGGGCCCAGAGTAGCGATGAAGCGGGGTAATGCTCGCGGAGCGAAGGGGCCCTGCTGTTCGGCATGTCCTCCGACGACACGGGAGGCAGGGGTGCAATGACAACGGCACCCGTCAGTCTGCAGGACCTGAGGCGGAGGATCTACGGCAAGGCGAAGGCTGAGAAGACCAAGCGGTTCTGGGGCCTGTACGTCCATGTGGCCAAGCTGGAGACGCTTCGCGCTGCCTACGAGATCGCCAAGAGGAACAACGGGGCTCCGGGTATCGACGGGGTCACGTTCGCGGCGATCGAGGCCGGCGGGGTCGAGGGGTTTCTGGCGCAACTGCGGGACGAGCTGGTCTCACGCACCTACTGGCCGCTGCGGAACCGGCGCGTCGAGATTCCCAAGCGCGGGGGCAAGGTCCGCGTGCTGGGGATTCCGGTGATTCGGGACCGGGTGGTGCAGGGGGCGCTCAAGCTCATCATGGAGCCCATCTTCGAGGCGGACTTCTGCGACGGGTCGTACGGCTATCGGCCCCAGCGGACGGCGCACGAGGCGGTGGCCCGGGTGGCCCAGGCAATCGTCTCCGGCAAGACGCGGGTGATCGATCTGGATGTGGCGGCCTACTTCGACACCGTGCGGCACGACCTGCTGCTCGGCAAAGTAGCCCGTCGGGTCCAGGATCCCGAGATCCTGCATTTGCTCAGGCTGATGCTGAAGGCCTCCGGGAAACGCGGGGTCCCCCAGGGCGGGGTGATCTCGCCGCTGCTGGCGAACATCTACCTCACCGAGGTGGATGCGATGCTGGAGCGGGCCAAGGAGGTGACCCGGGACGGCGAGTGGACGCGCGTGGAGTATGCGCGCTACGCCGACGACTTGGTGATCCTCGTGGACGGGTACCGTCGACATGCGTGGCTGCTGAAGGCGGTGGACCGGCGGCTCCGAGAGGAGCTCGCCACGCTCGATCTGCGACTGAACGAGGCCAAGAGCCGGATCGTGGACCTGGGCCAGGGGGAGGCGTTCGGTTTCCTGGGCTTCGACTTCCGGCGCGTCCGCTCCTTGCGGGGGCGCTGGCGGCCGCAGTACACGCCCAAGCTTACACAGCGGACGGCGTTGCTGGGGAAGCTCAAGGAGATCTTCCGACGCTACGACTCCCAGCCCGTGGGGCGGGTGATCGCGGAGATCAATCCGATCCTGCGCGGCTGGGTGAATTACTTCCGGATCGGGAACACGGCGCGGTGCTTTGCCTACGTGAAGAACTGGGTTGAGAAGAAGGTGCGGCGCCACTTGATGCGGGCGAGGAATCGTCCGGGCTTCGGCTGGAAGAGGTGGAGTACGGTGGGGCTGTACGAGGCGCTGGGGTTGTTCCAGGACTACCGCGTCCAGTACGGGGCCCGCACCTGAAAGCGCTCCCGGGCCGATAGGTCACATAACCCTTGCCGTGAAGCGGACAGGAAAGCGGCGTACGGGAAATCCGTTCGCGCCGTTTGAGGTGGCGGGGGCTGGAGACGGGCTCACGGCGAACCTACACGGGCACGAAGCTGGAAACGGCGGATACAGCCAAGGGGAGCCTACGGGGCACCGCGCCAGTCCTCGACCCTACTACGCTCAGCGCGGCGCGGGCTCGGGCTCGCTCTTCTCGGCCATGCCCTTGCGCACCACGTTCATCACGCGCGCCAGGAGCTCCGGGTCCCGGCGATTC
>MGBV01000260.1:11013-11889 GCA_001788415.1 Candidatus Rokubacteria bacterium GWC2_70_16
GAGAACGGCCTTCTCCCAGTCCGCGTGGAAGGGGGGCTCGTTCGGCTCGCGCTCGATGGGACCGAAGCCGTGCACGCCGCCGAGATCATGGACGCCGTTGAGCATAGCCAACATCAGGGACGTTCGGGGGCCGGGCCTCATCGGGCCCCATCGGGGCAACTTGACGTAGAGCGTAGCCAACATTAGGGACGTTCGGGGGCCGGGCCTCATCGGGCCCCATCGGGGCAACTTGGCGACTTGACGTAACACCCCGACTCGGACGCCGGCCGGCCGGCCCAGGAGCCGATGCCACAGCCCTTCCTAAAGGACCCCTCACACCGGGGCGACGGACACGGCCTGCCCCGCTTCGTCGAGCAGGAGTTCCGCGAGTTCCTCAGGTGCGGAGTCCAGGCCCATGGCTTCACGCGGCTTCGGTGCGCCGACTGCCTCTTCCAGCGCCTCGTGCCCTGCTCCTGCAATCGACGCGGCTGCTGTCCGAGCTGTGGGGGGCGACGGATGGCCGAGCGCGCCGCCTCTCTGGTCGACGAGGTGCTGCCACAGGTACCGGTGCGGCAATGGGCCCTGACGCTGCCCTATCGCCTGCGCTACCACCTGGCCTGGGACCACGCCTTGTGCCGCGCGGCGCTGGGCGTGTATGCCCGCGCGCTCCTCGGCTTCTACGCGCGCACCGCGCATGCGCACGGCATCCCAGACTGTCGGCGGCATTGTTTGTTGGTCGGGCCGGCTCCGGGGACATCGAGAAAAACCCCCAGGGCGCCGTGGCCAGCGGTACCAGATCGCGACACGTCGCATGCGAGTCCTCCCCATGTGCGGTCAGCCGATTGTAGCCGCGCGCGCTGCCTTGCAGTGATCTGACCGTTCCTGCCCGCGTAGTCC
>MGBV01000261.1:0-15888 GCA_001788415.1 Candidatus Rokubacteria bacterium GWC2_70_16
TCGGCTCGGCGCGCGGCGCGCCTCACCTCGCCCTGCCATATCCGCTCGGCTCGGCGCGCGGCGCGCCTCACCTCGCCCTACCAGCACACCACGCGGTCGGCTTCGAAGATGAGGTCGAGGAGACCGGAGTAGTCGAGGGGGCCGTCGCCCAGCCGCAGGAGGCGGGCGGTGGCGGGCAGCCGCGGGGGCGGAGCGTCGTCCAGCAGGACGACCGTCACCGAGGACTCCGGTTCGCGTCCGGTGCTCTCGATCACGGGCGCCGCCAGCGGTCCCGAGTCGGACTTCAGGAGATGAAGGTAGCGGGGCATCAGAAGATGACGAAGCGCCGGGCGGAGGTTGCGAGCCGCGCGATGGCCTCGGGCGTCACGGGGATGATCCTGTGTCCCTCCCCGTTCCAGTCGGGCCCCGTCGGGATCGCGCTCTCCTCGACGTGGAAGGGGATGGCGAGCTTCCTTAGCGAGGCCCGGTACCGGGCGATGTCGTCGCCGTCCACGAGGTCGTCCGTCTCGTCGTCGAGCAGATGGACCGCCCCGTCCGTGAGCACGATGGCGACGTCGTTCTCGCCGGCCACGATGCCCAGCGCGATGCGCATGGCCTCGTTGGCCCGGTGGGACACCCGGGGATCCTCCGAGATCATGGCGAGGACGGACTCGTTGCCGGCCACGCGTCTAGTTGAGGGCCAGGAAGCGGTCCGTGCCCGCGATGATGTCGGTGAGCACCACGAGCCCGCAGTTGGTGGCCCGCTCGGAGAGCGGCAGCCGGCGCTTCTGGCAGCCGTAGGCGCACACGAAGAGCTTGGCCCCGCGCTCCGCCAGCGCCTGGACACGTGCGTCCTCGACGGCGGCGACGCCGTCGTCGATCAGGTAGAGGTACACGTCAGCCCCGCGCGCGAGCGCCGTGGCCGACAGGCCCAGGGCCGTCTGGAGGTTGGGGTGGGTGGGATCCGTCGAGAGCATGAGGCCGAGCTTGCGGCCGGCAAGATCCATGGTGAGGTCAGCCTAACATCGTGAGAGGGGAGCGTCAATGAACCGCCGCGTCTATCTCGATCACAACGCCTCCACTCCGGTACACCCGGAGGTGCTGGAGGCCATGCTGCCCTACTTCGGCGAGCGCTTCGGCAACCCGTCCAGCGTCCACGCCTTCGGGCGCGAGGCCCGCGACGGCGTGGAGACGGCCCGGGAGCGCGTGGCCGAGTTCCTGCGCGCCGGCAAGGACGAGATCGTCTTCACCTCGGGCGGCACCGAGTCCGACAACTTCGCCATCAAGGGCGTGGCAGCCGCGCGCGGGCACGGGCACCTCATCACCTCCGCCATCGAGCACCACGCCGTGCTGCGGACCTGCCAGGCGCTCGAGGCGCAGGGCTTCGAGGCGACCTATCTGCCGGTGGACGGGGTCGGGATGGTGGATCCCGACGACGTGAAGCGAGCGCTCCGGCCGGACACGATCCTGGTGTCCCTCATGCACGCCAATTCCGAGGTGGGGACCATCCAGCCGGTGGCCGCCGTCGGCCAGTTGACGCGCGAGCGCGGGATCCCGTTTCACGTGGACGCGGTGCAGACCTGCGGGAAGGTCCCCATCGACGTGGAGGCCTTCGGCATCGATCTCCTGTCCTTCTCGGGCCACAAGATCTACGGCCCCAAGGGCGTGGCCGGGCTGTACATCCGGAAGGGGACGAAGCTGGTCTCGGTCCAGCACGGCGGGGAGCACGAGCGCCGCCGGCGCGCGGGCACGGAGAACGTGCCGGGCATCGTGGGCCTCGGCCGCGCGGTGGAGATCCGGGGCCGCGACATGGAGGCCGAGGCTCCACGCCTCGCCGCGCTCCGCGACCGGCTCTGGCAGGGCATCAGCGCGGCTGCGCCGGAGGTGCGCCTCAACGGGCATGCGACCCGGCGGCTCCCGGGGACGTGCAACATGTGCTTCCGCCACGTGGAGTCCGAGTCCGTCGTGCTCGGCCTGGACCTCAAGGGGATCGGCGTGTCGGCGGGCTCGGCGTGCACCTCGGGCAACGTGGAGCCGTCGTACGTGCTCGTGGCCATGGGCGTGCCGGTGGACTGGGCCATGGGCTCGGTGCGCTGCTCGCTCGGCCGGAGCACGACGGCCGAGGACATCGACTACGTGATCGAGTCGGTGGTGCCGCTGGTGGCCAAGCTTCGGAGCCTGTCCCCCGCGAGGGTCTAGTGCGCTACAGCGAGACGCTCCTCGACCACTTCCGGAATCCGCGGAATGCGGGCATGATGCGGGAGCCCGACGGGGTGGGCGAGGGGGAGTACCCGGAGTGCATGGACCTGGCGCGCGTGTACCTGCGGGTGCGGCGCGGCCGGGTGGTGGAGGCCCGCTTCCAGTCCTACGGGTGCGGGCCCACCATCGCCACCTCCAGCGCCGGGACCGAGCTGATCACGGGAGCGCCGCTGGAGGAGCTGGTGGAGCTGAGCAGCGCGCGGGTCGAGCGGGCCGTGGGGGGGCTGCCGGAGGACCGGGCGCACGCGGCCGAGGTGGTGTCGGCGGCCATCCGGGCGGCGGCGCGGGATGCCCTCGGGCGGATGGGGAGAACATGATTCAACGGGAGCGCGACATGCTTGACCGGATGAGGCGGGATGTTCGAACGGTGCTCGAGCGGGACCCGGCGGCGCGCTCCGCGCTGGAGGTGATGCTCTGCTACCCCGGCGTGCACGCCATCTGGCATCATCGCCTCACCCACTGGCTGTGGCAGCGGGGCTGGCGCACCGCCGCGCGCTTCGTGTCCCATCTCAGCCGTTTCCTCACCGGCATCGAGATCCATCCGGCCGCGCGGCTCGGCGACGGGCTCTTCATCGACCACGGCATGGGCGTGGTCATCGGCGAGACCTCGGAGGTCGGCGAGAACGTCACGCTCCTCCAGGGCGTGACACTCGGCGGCACGAGCCTCAGGCGGGAGAAGCGCCATCCCACGCTGGGAGACAACGTCGTCGTCGGCGCGGGCGCCACGATCCTCGGGGCCTTCAGCATCGGGGCGGGGAGCCGGATCGGGGCCGGATCGGTGGTGGTGCGCGAGGTGCCCGAGAACTCGGTTGTGGTGGGCGTGCCGGGACGGGTAACATACCGCAACGGCCAGCGCGTGAAGGGCGAGATCGACCTCGACCAGGTGGACCTCCCCGACCCGCTGGCGCGGACCGTGGAGAGCCTGCTCGACCGCATCCACGCCCTCGAGGTGGAGGTGGAGGCGCTCAAGCAGGGGGTGAAGACGCCCACGACCGCGGGAGACTGACGCGCGAGACCGACGCGCGGTCCGGCTCGACGCCGGCCGCCCCGGACGGGAGGAGAGACAGGAGTGGTTCCCAAGGACGCGATGACCGTGAAGGAGGCATCCCGGTACCTGGCGATGGACGAGCAAACCGTGGCCCGCCTGGCGGCCGAGCGCCAGATCCCCTCGCTCCACCACGACGGCCAGTGGCTCTTCTCCAAGAAGTCAATCGACAAGTGGCGTCTCCGGCAGGCGGCTCGCCGCGCTCCGTGATGGATCGGGACGGAGCCTGGGGGCTCCTCACCGAGTTCACCCGGTCCGACAACCTGCGCAAGCACGCCCTGGCCGTGGAGGCCGCCATGCGCGCCTACGCGGCTCGCTACGACGGGGACCCCGACACGTGGGGCATCGCGGGGATGCTCCACGACTTCGACTACGAGCTGCATCCGACGGCGCCGCAGCACCCGATGAAGGGCGCGGAGATCCTCCGGGCCCGCGGGGTGCCGGAGCCCATCGTCTACGCGATCCTGGGGCATGCCGACTACTCCGGCTGTCCCCGCCGCTCTCTCCTGGACCGGGCGCTCTACGCCTGCGACGAGCCCGCCGGCTTCCTCACCGCGTGCGCTCTCGTGCGGCCCGGCAGGAGCATCCACGGGCTCGAGGTCGGGTCGGTGCTGAAGAAGCTCAAGGACAAGGGCTTCGCCCGGACGGTGCACCGTGCCGACGTGTATCGCGGCGCGGAGGAGCTGGGGATCCCGCTGGACGCCCATCTCGCCTTCCTGATCCAGGCCCTCACCGCCGCCGCCCCGCGCCTGGGCCTCGGGGGCGCCCCGCCGTAGGCCGCCCGTGGCCGGATCTCCACCCGTGATCCGGACGATCCTCCATGTGGACATGGACGCCTTCTACGCGTCCGTCGAGCAGCGCGACCGCCCCGAGCTCCGCGGCCGGCCCGTTATCGTGGGCGCCTCGCCCGGAGGACGCGGGGTGGTCTCGGCCGCCTCGTACGAGGCGCGCCGCTTCGGGGTGCACTCGGCCATGCCCATCGGGCGCGCCGCTCGCCTCTGCCCCGGCGCCGCCTTCCTGCCCGTGGACCGTGACAAGTACGCCCGCGTCTCGCGCGAGATCATGGCCATCCTGGCCGACTTCACGCCGCTCCTCGAGCCGCTCTCCATCGACGAGGCCTTCCTGGACGTCACGGACAGCCGCGCGCTGTTCGGGCCCGGCGAGGCCATCGCCGCCGAGATCAAGCGGCGGATCGGGGGAGAGATTTGCCTGACGGCGTCGGTGGGCGCGGCGGCGAACAAGTTCGTGGCCAAGGTGGCCTCGGACCTGCGCAAGCCGGACGGCCTCGTGGTGGTCCCGCCCGGGCGCGAGGCCGAGTTCCTGGCGCCCCTGCCCATCGCGCGCCTCTGGGGAGTCGGAGCCGTCACGGAGCGGGCGCTCGGGGCCATGGGGATCCGCACCATCGGCCAGCTTGCCCAGGTGCCCGGGGACCGGCTCGCGACGCGCTTCGGCGCCTCCGGCGCAGCCCTCAGAGCTCTGGCGCGCGGGGAGGATGACCGGCCCGTGGAGCCCTTCGCCCCGGCGAAATCCATGGGCGCCGAGGAGACCTTCGACGCCGACCACCGCGACCTGGCGCTGCTGCATGCCACCCTTCGCGCGCAGGCCGAGCGCATCGCCCGCGAGCTCAGGGCCGAGGGCTACGCCGCCCGCGTGGTGACGCTCAAGCTGCGCTTCGCCGATTTCTCGACACTCACGCGCGCCCACAGCGGGGAGCCGACCCAGGACGGGCTCACCATCTACAGGGAGGCGAGCGCCCTGCTGGAGCGCCTCCGGCTGTCGCAGCCGGTCAGGCTCATCGGGATCTCGGCCGCAGGGCTGGGGCCGGCGGCGCGGGGGCAGCTGTCGCTGCTCGGCCCTGACGCGGTGCGACGGGAGAGGCTCGCCAGTGCCCTCGACCGGCTGCAGGCGCGCTTCGGGGAGGAGGCGGTGCTGCCGGCGAGCCTCGTGGCCCCGCCCGGTGCTCCCAGGAAGGGGGTTCGGCGGGGCGGAATGGAACCTCGAGGAGGGCAAAGTCGTTGACTTTGCAGGTACCCCTTCCTATACTCGGCTCACTTTTTTCCGGAGGACACTCCGCAGGAGGAGGCTCATCCATGAAACTCAGAGTTTTCGCAGCGGTGTTGCTCGTGGCCGCGCTGGCAGCGACGCCGGCCCTGGCCCAGTCCAAGGCCCCCGGCGTGACCGACACCGAGGTCGTCATCGGGGTCTCGACGCCGCTGTCTGGGCCGGCGGCCACCTGGGGGGCCACGGGTCTCGCCATCGAGGCCTGGGCCAAGCACATCAACGAGCAGGGAGGCGTGCACGGACGAAAGCTCCGCGTCATCCTGAGGGACGATGCCTATAACCCCGGTCGGGCCCTGGCCAACCTCAACGAGATGAAGGACACCGTGTTCATGAACGTGGGCCTCCTCGGCTCGGCCATCCTCAATGCCGCCAAGGACTTCCCCCACGACAACAAGTTCATCGTGGTGAACCCCTACGGGAACCCGATGATCTGGGCGGCGCAGCCCAAGGACAAGCTCCGCTACGTGTTCGTAAACTACCCAGACTACCGTGATGAGACGGAGTTCCTGATCAGCTACGCCGCCAACAACCTGGGCGCGAAGAAGTTCTCCATCTTCTACCAGAACGACGCCTTCGGCCTGCCGAGCCTGGAAGGGGCCAAGCGGGCCATGGCCAAGCTCGGCGGCAAGGCGAGCCTGGTCGGGCCGGTGCCCTACGAGGTGGCCGACCGCGAGCTGGGCTCGCATGCCCTCAAGCTCAAGGAGTCGGGCGCCGACGCGGTGGTGATCTTCTCCACCACGGTTCATGGCGCCAACATCGTGAAGGAGATGGCGAAGGTCGACTTCCGTCCAAAGCTGCTCGGCTCCTTCCCGGTGGGAGATCACATCACCATGTTCCGGCTGGCCGGCGCCGCCTGGGAGGGCGCGTACTTCAACGCGCTGGTGACGCCCCTGGGCGAGCCCGCCGCGGATCGAGTCGTCGACATCGTCACGAAGATCGAGCCCAAGCTCAAGGGGAACCCCGGAAGCGGCCTTGCCGGCGCGGCGCCCATGATGCTCGCCGTCGAGGGGCTCAAGCGGGCCGGGCGGAACCTCACCCGCGACTCCTTCGTCGAGGGCATGGAGAGCATCAAGGACTTCACCTCCGAGGGGCTCACCGGGCCCATCACCTTCGGCCCCGGCCGTCGCCACGGCCTCAACTCGGTGAAGCTCATGAAGGCCGAGAACGCCGCCCAGAACAAGATCAGCCAGGTCACGGGCTGGCAGACCTTCCCGCCGCTCTTCTAGGCCTCACGGTGACGTCGGCCGCCGGCGGTTCCAGGGGAGAGCCCGTCCGGGCTCTCCCCTGGGGGAGTGATCCGCCCACGCGGCCTGGCGAGATCGTGCTCAGGCCGCTCTTCTGAGCATGGGGGCCCTGCTCGAGGTCAAGGATCTCTCGCTCCACTTCGGGGGCATCACGGCCCTCCAGGACGTGGGAGTGGCCATCGCGGAGGGAGAGACCCTGGCCGTCATCGGGCCCAATGGCTCGGGCAAGACCTCGCTCTTCAACTGCGTCACCGGCATCTACACGCCGACGGCCGGAGCCATCGCGTTCCGGGGGGAGAGTCTCCTGGGCCGCTCGCCGGACGCCATCACCCGTCTCGGCATCGCCCGGACCTTCCAGAACCTGCGGCTCTTCCACAACATGTCGGTGCTGGACAACCTCATGGTGGGCCGGCACCTGCACTTCCGGAAGAACTTCCTCCACGCCCTGCTCCGGCTGCGGGGGGAGGAGATCCGCCACCGGCGCCGCTGCGAGGAGATCATCGAGTTCCTGAACCTCGAGGCGGTGCGGAAGGGCCGGGTGGCCGACTGTCCCTTCGGGGTCCAGAAGCGGGTGGAGCTGGGCCGGGCGCTGGCCACGGAGCCGCGGCTCCTGCTGCTGGATGAGCCGGTGTCCGGGCTGACCCAGGAGGAGAAGGAGGAGTTCAGCTACTGGATCCACGAGATCCGGGGGCGCTTCGGGATCACGATCCTCCTGGTGGAGCACGACCTGCGTGTGGCCTCGCGACTCGCCGGGCGGATGGTGGCGCTGGACCACGGCGTCAAGATCGCCGAGGGCACGCCCGCGGAGGTGCAGCGCCACCCCGACGTCATCAAGGCCTACCTCGGCGAATGAACGCGTTACTAAAGATCTCGAGTATCGAGACGCTCTACTTCGACCGGATCTACGCCCTGTTCGGCGTGTCGCTGGAGGTGCAGGAGGGAGAGATCTTCACGGTGCTCGGCCCCAACGGGGCGGGCAAGACCACGCTGCTCAAGACCGTGGCCGGCCTGCTCAAGGACCAGCCGAAGAAGGGAGAGATCCACTTCGCCGGCCGGCGTATCGACGGCTGGCAGCCGGAGGCGATCGCCCGCCTGGGGGTGGTCTACGTGCCGGAGGACCGGGGGCTCTTCAAGGAGCTGACCGTCGAGGAGAACCTGGAGCTGGGGCTCTGGGGACGGCACGACACCGGCATCGCGACGGACATGGACTTCGTCCACGGGATGTTTCCGATCCTCAAGGAGCGCGCCCGGCAGGATGCGGAGACGCTGTCGGGGGGCGAGCAGCAGATGCTGGCGCTGGGCCGCGCCATGCTGCGGAGGCCGCGGCTGCTCATGCTCGACGAGCCGTCGCTGGGGCTGGCCCCCAGGGTCGCCAAGACCGTGTACGAGGCGCTCGCCACCATCAGCCGCACCGGGACCACGATCCTGCTGGTGGAGCAGAACGCGCGGCTGGCGCTCCAGGCGGCCCAGCGCGGCGCCATCCTGGAGGCGGGCCGCGTGGTGCTCGAGGGGACATCGCAGGAGATCCAGCAGAACGAGGACGTCCGCGAGGTCTATCTCGGGGTCGGGGCGGCCGAGGCCCCTGCCAAGGGGTGGCGACTCTACCGCAAGAGGAGGCGATGGTGATGAGGGACACGCACGCGACGACGCTCCCGGCGCTGTTCGCGGAGCAGGTGGCGCAGCGGGGCGACGGGCTGGCGATCCGCTACAAGGACTACGGCATCTGGCACCGCGTGACGTGGCGCCAGTACGCCGAGGAAGTCGAGAAGGTCGCGGCGGCCCTGCTGGCGTTCGGGCTCCGGCCCCAGGAGAACGTGGCCGTGCTCGGCGAGAACCGCCCCGAGTGGCTCTACTGCCATCTCGGGATCCAGACCGCCCGGGGCGTGACCTGCGGGATCTACCCCACCTCGGCCCCGGAGCAGATCGAGTACCTGCTCAACCACTCCGAGGCCCGGCTCCTCTTCATCGACAACGAGGAACAGCTCGACAAGGTCCTGACGATCGTGGGGGACACGCCCGTCGAGCGCGTCGTGGTGTGGGACGCGAAGGGGCTCTGGGGGTTCAGCGACGAGCGGGTGATCTTTTTCGACGACTTCCTCAAGCAGGGGAAGACCTTCGCCGAGTCGCACCCGGGGGCCGTGGAGGAGCGGCGGAAGAGCGTGGAGCCCCAGGACACGGCGATGATCATCTACACCTCCGGGACCACGGGGCCGCCCAAGGGGGCCATGCTCTCCCACGCCTCCATCCTCTGGACGACCCAGGCCCTGATGGCGGTGAACCCCGGCATGTCGGACGACGAGGTGGTCTCCTACCTGCCGTTCGCCCACATCTACGAGAACCTGATCTCGGTGTTCCAGGCGATCCGCATCGGCTACGTGGTGAACTTCGTCGAGAGCCTGGACACCCTCTTCCAGAACCTGCGCGAGGTCTCGCCGACCTACTTCGCCAGCGTCCCGCGCATCTGGGAAAAGCTCGCCTCGACTGTGGACCTGCGCATGGCCGATTCCACCCGGCTCAAGCGGGCCCTGTACGGGGCGGCGGTCAGTGTGGGGCGTCGATACGCGCGCGCGAAGTTCTCCTCCGGGGGCCCGTCCCTGGGGCTCCGGCTCCTGTACCGGCTGGCCTACTGGGCCGCGCTGGCCCCGCTCAAGCGCCGCCTGGGCTTCGACCGGACGCGCATCGCGGTGTGCGGAGCGGCCCCCGCCTCACCGGAGCTGTTCGAGTACTATCACGCCCTCGGGGTTCCGCTGATCGAGGGCTACGGCCAGACGGAATCGACAGGCGTGATCTCCGTGAATCGGGTGGAGCACCCGCGGGTGGGAACGGTGGGGCAGCCCGTGCCCGGGATCGAGGTCGCGCTGGCCGACGACGGTGAGATCCTGACGCGCGGCCCCCACGTCTTCAAGGGGTACTTCAAGGATCCTGAGCTCACGGCGCAGACCGTGGATCGGGACGGGTGGCTGCACACGGGCGATGTGGGCGCGTGGGAGGACGGCTACCTCAAGATCATAGACCGCAAGAAGGACATCATCATCACGGCCGGGGGCAAGAACATCACGCCCGCGTACATCGAGAACAAGCTCAAGTTCAGCCCCTATATCCAGGACGCCGTCGTCGTCGGGGACCGGCGGAAGTACCTGGTCGCCCTGATCCTGATCGACGAGGACAACGTCACCAAGTACGCCCAGGACCACCGGCTCCCGTTCACGACGTTCCAGGATCTCACGCAGAATCCCGAGGTCGTGCGGCTGATCGAGGGCGAGGCGGACAGGGTCAACAAGACGCTCTCGCAGGTGGAGGGCGTGAAGAAGGTGGCGCTGCTGCCGCGCCGGTTCTACGAGGAGGAAGGGGACGTGACGCCGACCAAGAAGGTGAAGCGGCGCGCGCTGGAGGCGCGCTACGCCGACCTCATCAAGAGCCTCTACAAAGACTAGATGGATCTCGTCGAGTCCTACAAGCAGGACGTGAGCTTTGCGCGCAAGCGCGTCACGCGCGCGCTCCTGGCGCTGCTGCTCGCGGCCGTGGTGGTGCTCCCGTGGGTAGCGCCAGACTACGTCGTCTTCATCGCCACGCTGGTGGCGCTGTACGCCATCGGCGTGATGGGGCAGAACCTGCTCATCGGCTACACGGGGCAGATCTCCTTCGGCCAGGCGGGTTTTCTCGCCATCGGCGCCTTCAGCTTCGGCCACTTCCGCATCTGGGGGGCGCCGTTCCTGGTGGCCCTGCTGGGCGCGGGGCTCCTGGCGGCGCTGGCGGGAATCGTCGTGGGCTTCCCGTCGCTCCGACTCAAGGGGCCGTACCTCTCCATCGCGACCCTCGGGTTCGGGGTAGCCGTCTACCAGATGTTCGTGAACTGGGAGGTTCTGTCCGGCGGGCGCTCCGGGCTGGCCATCGCCAAGCTCACGCCGATGTTCGGGCTGTCCCGCGTCCGCTACGAGTACTGGGTGTATCTGCTCCTGCTCGCGGGGTTCACCCTGGTCACGTACAACATCATCTCCTCCTACGTGGGCCGGGCCTTCGTCGCGATCCGGGACTCGGACATCGCCGCCGAGGTCAACGGCGTCAACCTGACGCGCTACAAGCTGCTGGCCTTCGCGCTGTCGTCGTTCTACACGGGAGTCCACGGGGCCCTCTACGCGCAGGTGCTGGGGCACATCGAGCCCCAGATCTTCAACATCCTCGAGTCCATCACGCTCTTCGTCGCGGTGATCATCGGCGGGGTGGCCTCCATCGAGGGCTCGATCCTGGGGGCGGCCTTCGTCATCCTGGTGCCCAAGGTCTTCGCCGATTTCCGGGAGATGGTGCCGGTGGTGTACGGGCTGACCATCCTCCTGGTCCTGATGTTCCAGCCCCTGGGGCTCTTCGGGCTGTGGCTCAAGACGCGGCTCTACTTCCAGCTCTGGCCCTTCCGGTGAGCGCCGTGCCAGCTGCCGTCGCCATACTTCGTTCTCGGTCGCCGCAGCCACCTTCTTCGCTCGCCTCGCCCTTGGCTGGGGTTCGCACTGCGGGACCTCGTCTGGCTCGGCATCTGACCCGGCTGGGGTCCATGTGAGAAGCGTGAGGCTGGTGGCATTGCCGCCGACGGGGTGGGGGGGGCTGGGGGCGGGGACCCGCGGAGCGGGTGGGCGCTCGCTCCCCCCCAGGTGGTGAATCATGGACAAGCTGCTCCAGTATGCGCTCACCGGGTTGTCGGCGGGGAGTCTCTACGCGCTAGTGGCCCTGGGGATCGTCTTGATCTACCGCTCGACGCGGGTGCTGAACTTCGCCCACGGCGACGTGGCGACGCTGGCCACGTTCGTCTCCTTCTCCCTGCTCTCCAACGGCTACTCCTTCCCCGTCGCGTTCCTGGGGAGTCTCGTCGTGGGAGCGGCGGTGGGGATCGCCTTCTACTTCACCGTGCTCGTGCGGGCGCAGCGCGAGGGGGCCAACCTCCTCGGCATGGTGATCCTCACGCTGGGCCTGGCGCTCATCATCCAGGGGGTGGTCGTGTACCTCTGGGGGGCGGAGCCCGTGGCGCTGCCCTTCCCGATCTCGGACACGAAGACCTACCGGCTGGGCGCCGTGGTGGTGAGCCAGCTGGCGCTGGCCACGATGGCCGCCGGCGTCGTGGGCAGCGTGCTCCTCTATCTGCTCGTCCAGAAGACCCGGCTGGGGCTGGCCATGCGCGCGACCTCGGAGAACGTGATGGCGGCGCAGACCCTCGGCATCCCGACGCGCATGGTGCTGTCTGTGTCCTGGGGCGCGGCCTCGGCGCTGGGCGTGGTGGCCGGCATCTTCCTGGCGCCAGCCCTCCTGCTGGACCCCTTCTTCATGCTGGATCCCTTCCTCAAGGGGTTCGCGGCGGCGGTGCTTGGGGGGCTCAACAGCCTGCCGGGGGCCGTCGTCGGGGCGCTGATCCTGGGGGTGGCCGAGAGCCTCACGGGCGCCTACTTCACCATCCAGTTCAAGAACACGCTGGCCTTCCTGATCATCATCGTGGTGCTGCTGGTCCGCCCCGAGGGGCTGCTCGGCAAGGAGTTCAAGGAGCGGGTGTAGCGGCGGCGCGAGGGGGAGGAGCGTCCCAGTGGAGGTTGCCCAGTTCACCCAGCAGGTGGTCAGCGGCATCGCCATCGGCTGCGTCTACGCCCTCGTGGCGCTGGGGTTCGTCCTCATCTACAAGGCGACCGAGGTGGTGAACTTCGCCCAGGGCGAGCTCCTGATGCTGGGCGCGTTCCTCGGCTACACCCTGATCGTGATGGTCGGCTTCGACTTCTGGCTCGGCGGCCTGCTCGCCGTGGCGCTCACGGCCGCGATCGGGTTCGCGCTGGAGCGCACGGTGGTCCGGCCCATCGTGGGTCAGCCCGTCTTCGCCATCGTCATGGTCACGATCGGGATCGGCTTCGTGGCCCGGAGCGTGGTGACGATGATCCCCGGCTGGGGGGTCGACACCCACGTCATCCGGACCCCCTTCGCCAACCGGACCCTGACCCTCGCCGGCGTGGTGCTCAGCCAGGATCATGTCGCCATCATCGTGCTCACCGTGGCGCTGTGCCTGAGCCTGTTCGGCTTCTTCCGGTACACCCGGCTGGGCGTCGCGATGCAGGCAACCTCCCAGAACCAGCTGGCGGCCTACTACGTGGGCATCCCGGTCAAGACGGTCTTCTCGCTGATCTGGGCCATCAGCGCCGCCGTGGCGGCCTTCGCCGGGCTCCTTCTGGCGCCCATCGCCTTCGTCCATGCCAACATGGGGTTCATCGGCATCAAGGCGTTCCCGGCCGCCGTGCTCGGCGGCTTCGGCAGCATCCCCGGGGCGGTGGTCGGCGGGGTGATCATCGGGGCGGTGGAGGCGCTGGCGGGCTTCTACCTCCCCGAGGGCTTCAAGGACGTGGCCGCGTACATCGTGCTGCTGCTCGTGCTGCTGCTCCGGCCCCAGGGGCTGTTCGGCGGCGTCGCGCGCAAGAAGGTGTGAGGGCGGCGTGCGGGTGATCTTCAAGACCGACTACGATCAGGACCTCCGCCTGTTCAGGCACGGGGGGGCGGTCTTGTGGTATGCCGTGCTGGGCGCCGCGCTCCTCCTCGCCCCCTGGGCGGTCGGCGAGTACTGGCTCTCCCAGCTCGCCTTCGTCTGCGTCTACGGGATGGCGGGAATCGGGCTCATGCTGCTCTCGGGCTACGCCGGCCAGATCTCCCTGGGCCACGCGGCGTTCTTCGCGGCGGGGGCCTACACGGAGACCCTTCTGCTGACCCACGGCTGGCCCTTCCCGCTCACGCTCCTGGCGGCGGGACTGCTGGCCGGGGCGGTGGGGGTGGCCATCGGCCTCCCCGCGCTCAGGCTCTCGGGGATCTACCTGGCCATCGCGACGCTGGCCTTCGCCTTCATCGTCGAGGAGATCCTGGCCCGCTGGGAGTCGGTGACCAACGGGAACAACGGCCTCAGCGTGCCGGTGGCGCGGATCGGCCCCATCGCCTTCGATCCCAGCGGCCGGCTGTTCTACTACCTGGCCCTGGCGGCCGTCGTGCTGCTCATGCTGGGGGCGATCAACCTCCTGCGCTCGCCGACCGGCCGCGCGTTCGTCGCCGTGCGGGACAGCGAGATCGCGGCCCAGAGCATGGGCGTGAACCTCGCCTGGTACAAGACCGTCGCCTTCGGCGTGAGCGCAGCCTTCACCGGGGTGGCCGGCGCCTTCTACGCCCACAAGCTCCAGTTCATCAGCCCCGAGGCCTTCACCCTCGTGCTGTCCATCGAGCTGCTCGTGATGGTGGTCGTGGGGGGCCTGGGATCGCTCCACGGGGCCATCTACGGCGCCGCCTTCATCATCGTCCTGCCGGAGGCCATCGGCGTCGCCAAGGATCACCTGCCGGCCAGCATCGCCGGGCAGCCAGGGCTCAAGAGCCTCGTCTTCGGGCTCGTCGTCATCGGGTTCATGCTCTTCGAGCCGCTGGGGATCTACGGGCGCTGGCGGAAGATCCAGCTCTACTTCCAGCTCTTCCCCCTCTACCGGCGGGCGACGTTCCGCCGGCAGCGGTCGTACCTCCGCACGGAGCGCCTGCGATGACGTTCTTCCGCGCGGAGGACCTGAGCATCCGCTTCGGCGGGATCCGGGCGGTGGAGCGCGTGAGCTTCGAGACCCGGGAGCGGGAGGTGCTCACCATCATCGGCCCGAACGGCGCGGGCAAGACGACGATCTTCAACCTCATCAGCCGCATCTACGCGCCCTCGGAGGGGCGTCTCGTCTTCCGCGACCAGGACATCACGCGGGTGCCGCCGCATCGGATCGCGGGCCTGGGGATCGCCCGCACCTTCCAGAACAACGAGCTCTTCGAGCACGCGACGGTGCTGGCCAACCTCCTGCTCGGGCGGCATGCCCATCGCACCACGGGCCTGCTGGGGGAGATGCTGTTCCTGCCCGGCGTCCGGAGGGCCGAGCGCGCCCACCGCGAGCGAGCGGAGGAGATCATCGACTTTCTCGACCTGCAGCGCCATCGTGACGCCATGGTCCGGAGCCTCCCCTTCGGCGTGCGGAAGGTGGTCGAGCTGGGCCGGGCGCTGGCGGCGGAGCCCACGCTGCTGCTGCTCGACGAGCCCTCCTCGGGCCTGAACGTCGAGGAGACGGATGACATGGCGTTCTGGATCCACGACATCCGGAGCCTGCGCGGCATCACGGTCCTGATGGTGGAGCACGACATGCGCCTGGTCGGCCAGGTGTCGGACCGCGTGATCGCCCTCAACGACGGCCAGATCATCGCCGAGGGGACGCCGCAGGACGTGCAGCGGCACCCCGAGGTGGTGAAGGCCTACCTGGGCGGGTGAGGGGGAGGGCCGTGCCCGAGCCGCTGCTGCGGCTGACCAACATCGAGGCCTCCTACGGGCCCATCGTGGCCATCCGCGGCGTGAGCCTGGAGGTCCCGGAGGGGAAGACCGTCGCGGTGCTCGGAGCCAACGGCGCCGGCAAGACCACGGTGCTGAAGACGATCTCCGGGGTGCTGGACCCGAGCAAGGGGACGATCGTCTTCGCCGGGGGCGAGATCCAGCGCACGGCCCCGGATCGGGTGGCGCGGCTGGGGATCGCGCACGTCCCGGAGGGGCGGGAGGTGTTCCCGTACCTCACGGTGGACGAGAACCTCCGGATGGGGGCCTACCTGCGCCGCGACCGCGACCGCGTTGCCGAGGACCTGGCGCGCGTCTGCCGGTACTTCCCCGTCCTGGAGGAGCGTCACGAGCAACAGGCCGGATCGCTCTCCGGGGGCGAGCAGCAGATGCTGGCCATCGCGCGGGCGCTGATGCTCCGCCCCCGGCTGCTGCTGCTCGACGAGCCCTCCCTGGGGCTGTCGCCCCTGCTGGTGGGCGAGATCTTCCGGATCATCCAGCGAGTCAACCGGGAGGAGGGGACCACGATCCTCCTGGTCGAGCAGAACGCCCGCATGGCCCTCGGCGTCGCCGACTACGGGTACGTGCTTGAAGTCGGTCGCGTGGTGATGGAGGATACGGGCAGCCGGCTCCTCGAGAAGGACGACGTGAAGGAGTTCTATCTCGGGATCAAGGACTCGGGGGTGCGCGGCACTCGCCGATGGAAGAGGAAGAAGCTGTGGCGCTGACGGAGGTCGAAGTGGCCGCGCCCGGCGGCCGCGGGGACCCGGGCGGGGCCCGGGCCGATACCCTGCCGACCATGTTCTGGCGGCGGGTGGTCGAGGGGGGCGATCGCGTCGCGCTGAGGGAGAAGCGCTTCGGCGTCTGGCGGGCCGTCACCTGGCGGCAGTTCGGCGAGCGGGCGCGTCGGGTGGGGATGGCCCTGGTGGCGCTCGGCTTCGCCAAGGGGGAGC